>DASRLH010000068.1:0-14404 GCA_035648595.1 Tepidisphaeraceae bacterium | reverse complement strand
CCCCAGCCCTCCCCCGGCGTACCGGGAGAGGGGGAAAGATTCGCCGAGACTTCCGCGCACCTGAAATGCGCCGTCCATTCGCATCCGCTTTTGATCTTCCCCCCGCCCTCGCGTACCTTGCGGTGATATCCGCAACGAAAGGTTCGCACCGTGCCCGACTCCGCCGACTCTCGAAGCGATCTTGTTCATATCCGCCGCGCGCTGATCAGCGTTTCGGATAAAACCGGCCTGCGCGAATTCGCCGTCCCCCTGCACAAAGACTTTGGCGTGGAGTTGATCAGCACCGGCGGCACCGCGCGATTTCTTCGGGAAGCGGGGTTGCCGGTGACGGACGTTTCGCAGGTCACGGGGTTTCCGGAAATGATGGATGGCCGCGTGAAGACGCTGCATCCGAAAATCCACGGCGGCATACTGGCGCTGCGGCAAAACCCGGAGCATCTAGCCTCAATGCGGGAGCATGGGATCGAGCCGATTGATCTGCTCTGCATCAATCTCTATCCCTTCGAGCAGACGATCGCAAAGCCCGGCGTCACGTTCGACGAGGCGATCGAAAACATCGACATCGGCGGCCCCTCCATGATCCGCTCGGCAGCCAAGAATCATCAATGGGTGCTGGTCGTCACTTCCCCCGATCGCTATGAAAAAGTGCTAGGCGATCTCAAGGAGCACAAAGGCGCCTCCTGCGGCAAGCACCGCCTCAAGCAGGCCCAGCGCGCCTTCGCCCACACCGCCGAGTATGATTCGATCATCGCCAACTATCTGGCGAGCAGCGCGGGCATCGATTCGGGCGGCATCGTCTTCAATCTCCATAAGGCGCTGGATCTGCGCTATGGGGAAAACCCGCATCAAAAGGCGACGCTTTTAGTCGGCAAGAAGCCCGCCGAGGCGAGCGTGGCCTTCGCCCTGCAGCTTCATGGCAAGGAGTTGTCGTACATCAATCTGCTGGACGCGGACGCGGCACTGTCGGCGGTGAAGGAACTGGCGTCGCCGGCGGTGTGCATCGTGAAACATGCCACGCCCTGCGGTTTTGCCACCGCCGCCACGCTGCCGCAGGCTTTCACCAAAGCGTACGCCGGCGATCCGCTGGCGGCTTTCGGCGGGATCGTCGCGCTCAATAAGCCCGTCGATTTAACCACCGCGGAAACGATCACCGGCATCGATAAGTTGCTGGAAGTAATCGTCGCCCCCTCCTATGACGCCGACGCCCTCAAGCTGCTCCGCGCCCGCTGGAAAAACGTGCGGCTATTGGAGGTTGGTCCCATCACAACGCTCGACCACGCCGACCGAGATGAATTCCACATGCACAAGATCGTCGGCGGATTCCTCATGCAGCAGCGCGACCTCACCGGCTTCGATCGCGCCAGCGCCAAGGTTGTGACCGACCGCAGGCCCACCGAAGCCGAATGGGCCGATATGGAAATCGCCTGGCTGGCATGCAAGCACGTAAAGAGCAACGCGATCGTGCTGGCGAAGGATCAGATGATGGTCGGCGCAGGCGGCGGGCAAGTGGACCGCGTGAACGCGGCGCGGATCGCCGTCGCCAAGGCCGCCGAGCGCGCCGAGGGCGCGGTCGCCGCCTCCGACGCGTTCTTCCCGTTCCCGGATGGTCCGCAACTTCTGCTCGAAGCCGGCGTCACGGCGATCGTGCATCCGGGCGGATCAGTGAAGGACAAGGAATCAATCGACGTAGCCAACAAATTCGGGGCGGCGATGGTGGTGACGGGGCAGCGGCATTTCAAGCACTAACCCGGATTATTCACGGCCCCATTCGCTGAATTTTTGCAGCATGTCCGGCGTCACCGAGGGCTGGGCTTCGTTGAGAACGTCGGTCATGATCTGGCTGGTGATTTCGCCTTCTTCTCCCGTGGCCACGCTCCGCAAAAACGGGATCGTCGCGGCACGATCGCAGACGTATTTCACATCCGCGCCGCTATAGCCTTGCAGTCGGATTGCCAGCGCGTCGAGATCGACATCGCCGGCCAGGGGGCGCTTGGAGAGATAGATTTCGAGCATCTTTCGGCGGGCGGGCAGGTCGGGCAGCGGGATGTAGATTTTCTCGTCGAACCTCCCCGGGCGAAGCATGGCGGGGTCGAGCTGCCAGGGGACATTGGTCGCGCCCATCATCAGGATCGGGCGGTTGGCCTTCTTGTCGAAACCCTCCACGCCCTGCAATATCTGCGGCACCACGCGCTGCATCACGCTGCTGCCTTCGTCCCGGCGGGCGGGAACGAGGGCCTCGATTTCGTCGATGAAAATAATGCTGCGCGGCTCGGCAGCCGCCGCGTCGAACAGCTTTTTGATATTTTGCTCGGCCTCGCCCACCCATTTGCTCAGGACATCGGCTGGGGAAATGCGGAAAAAGGTTGCCTCGATTTCGCCGGCGGTGGCCTTGGCAAGCATGGTTTTGCCGGTGCCCGGCGGGCCGTACATCAACACCCCTCCGCCGGCCCGGATGCCAAACTTCGCGGCCAAATCCGCATGCTCAAAGGGGTAGATCATCTTCAGGCGAATGTCTTCCTTGACATCCTCAAGGCCGGCGACATCGCTGAAACGCAGTGTCGGCTTTTCCTTCACGATCCACTGCCGCGCGGAGGACTCACCTTCGGATTCGCTGGCTTGCGCGCCCGATCCCGAGGTTGATCGGCGGACGGGTTGCGCCTTGCGGTTGTCTTTGGCTGCCGTCTCGCAGTCGCGCGCCAATTCCAGCAATCGCTGGGACATCTGCCGGCGGCCTTCGCGCAGTTCCTCGCCGGTGGCGCTCTTGCTCAACTCGATCATCGCCCGCGCCGCTTCGAGAAGATAAATGCGAGCCGAATCCCACTGTCCGGCGCGGCGGGCGTCCAGCCCCTTCTGCCGATAACGCTCAAATGTGTCCCAGGAGACGCTCATGTGGATGCCTTTATTGCCGTTGAGAATGGCGTGACGCCGGTTGTTGGAGCCCGCGAGGAGTGTACCACTGCGACCCATGCCATTCACTCGCACGTTCGGGCGTACCCGGATTGGGGTGTGCGCAATTCTCCGGGAGCGGCAATGGCGGACGGTGGGGCAGACATTCGAGCCGCTAAGTCCTCGCGACACCCCGCGTAGGCCGGTAATCGCCCGCCTTGTTCCCTCTCGGCTGCGCCACTAAGCTACCGCCATACTCGAAGGAGACCTCAATGGGCTTATTGGACGGCAAAAAGGGATTGATCCTGAACATCGCCAACGACCGCAGCATCGCGGCGTATATCGGCGATCATGCGGTGAAACAGGGGGCGGCGGTGGGCATCGGGTTTTTGCCGATGGGCAACATCGAAAAATCTGAACGCCGGGCCCGCAAAGCCATGACCGAGCACGGATATGGCGATTCATGGATGCACCCGTGCGATGTTTCCAGCGATGAATCCATCGCGGCATTCTTCGCCGCCGCCGGGGAGAAGTTTGGAACGATCGACTTCCTGGTGCACAGCCTGGCGTTCGCGGATTACAACTATCTGAAAACCGACGAGGGCGTTTTCACATCGACGCCGCGCGAGGTGTTCCGCCAGGCATTGGACATCAGCGCCTACAGCCTGATGGCCTTGGCGCGGGCTGCTTTGCCGATCATGCCCGGCGGCGGGTCGATTGTCGCCATGACATACCTGGGCAGCGAGAAGGTCGTGCCGGGATATAACATCATGGGCGTGGCCAAGGCCGCGCTGGAATCCGCGGCCCGGTATTTGGCATACGATTTGGGCAATAAGAGAATCCGTGTGAACACTATTTCCGCCGGCCCCATCAAAACGCTGGCGGCATCGGCCGTGGGCGATCTGGATGAGATGTTCAGGCACATGGAGAAGAAGTCGCCGCTCCATCGCAACATCGACGCCGACGAAGTCGGCAAAACCGCCGTCTATCTAATCAGTGATCTGTCGAGCGGCGTGACCGGGGAGAATATCTACGTGGACGCGGGATTTAACACGGTGGGACTGTAGGGGAAATGATGAATGCGAAAGGAAGCGGGATGACGCGACGCGGCAGCGCTTGACCTTGCGCACGGGCGGGGGTATCGCAATAGGGCATGAGGATCAATTCACTTTGTGTATCGATCGCGGCGCTCATGTTGATGGCGGCACAGGCGGCATCATCGGCGGCCGGCAACTGGCCCGGCTTCCGCGGACCGACGGGGCTGGGGTACACACAGGAGAAGGCTTTGCCGGTGAATTGGGGTGGGGCAGAGAATCACAACGTCCTGTGGAAGTCGCCGCTGAAAGGGCAGGGGCACGCCAGCCCGATTGTGTGGGGAGATCGGGTTTTTGTTTGCACGGCGTACTGGGCCCCCAACGTCGCCGACCGGGCCAAGGTGATTCCAGAGCATCACGTTATGTGCTTTAGCGCAAGCGATGGAAAATTGCTCTGGGACGTGCAGGTGCCGCCGGGGACGTGGGTGAGATCGGATTTTCGCAGCGGGCCCGGCGGAGGGTATGCGGCCCCGACGCCGACAACCGATGGCAAACTCGTCTACTGCGTCTTTGGGTCGGCGGTGATCGCGGCGCTGGATTTCGACGGCAAGATCGTGTGGCGCAAGGAACTTTTGCCGCATTCGTTCGACGTCACGGTCGGCAGCAGCCCGGTGCTCTACAAGGATACCGTGCTTCAACTGTGCGCGATGAATAAGCCAAACGATTCAAAGGTCATCGCGTTCGACAAATCAACCGGCGACGTGAAGTGGGAACACAAACTGAACGTGAATTTCGGTCACAGCACGCCGGTGTTGATCGACGTGAAGGGCAAGCCGCAGATGCTGGTGCTGGCCTCGGGGATGGCGATCGCGCCCAACGGGCTACAGAGCCTGGACCCGTCGGACGGTCACTTGATCTGGTGGTGCCGGGGATGTGGCGACGCCTCTTCACCGGCCTATGGCTCTGGCCTGGTTTATTTCGACAATGGCCGGGGCGGCCCGGGAACCTGCGTCGATCCCACCGGCGCCGGCGATGTTTCCAAAGCGCATATCCGCTGGACCCTCCCAACGATTCCCGAAGGCATCGGCTCGCCGGTGATCGTCGGCAAATATCTGTATCGGCTGCATTCGCCGGGCATTTTGCGATGTTTCGAGGTGGAGACGGGAAAGCCGGTCTACTCACAACGGCTCGCGGGGATCACCACGACATGGGCCAGCCCGGTGGTCGATCCGGCGGGCCGGTTGTTTTTCGCCAACGGCGGCAAGAGCTTCGTGGTGCAAGCCGGCCCACAGTTCAAGCTACTGGCCACCAACGATCTGCACGACCCCAACCATGCCTCGGCAGCCGTCGCGGATGGGAATCTGTTTATCGTGGGGGCGGACCATGTGTACTGCATCGGCGCGCGTTAAACATCCAGCTCCGCGAAGATGTCGCGTACCGGCAACGTAAAGCCCGGCAGCACGTCGCCGCCATCCAATTGTTGTTCGATCGTGAAAGCAACGCATCGGGCCGGATCAGAATAGACGCTGACCGAGCGGGTATTCAGATCCACCAGCCAGACCAGCCTTACGCCGGCAGAGAAGTCTTCGCCGAGCTTGCGGGCCATTTCGGCTTGAGTATTGCTTTTGCTGAGAACTTCCACTGCCAGATCAGGGACCAGAGCAGGAATCGGTTCGTCGGGCACATGCCCGCCGGGCAAGCGCTGAACCGAGGTGTAGGCGACATCTGGAATCCGCACCAATCCGGGGAGAATGCGCATCGTTCCCGATTCGCCGGTCACCATCCCCAGGTTGCGAGGCACGACGAATTGTCGAAGGATGCTCGCTATCACAACCGCAACGAAAGACTCTCGGATGCCCATCGGCTTCTCCACCAGAACCCCATCGATCAGCTCACACACCCGGTCCTCGTGGGCGTCGATCGCAATCACATCCGCTTCGGTTGCGGTGCCCGGAAGCGGGTAGAACCGCACGCGGTCCGGGGCGATGCCGCCCAGTCGCTCGAGCAGGTCGGCGATCGTCGGAATTTGCGGGGATGCGGTGAGTAAAGTCATAGTGGCTCGCCTGATGATTGGTGATACCCATTCCATTCTCGCAATTTTTTTGGGGCGTTCGTTGGGATTTGTTTCGGCATTTCGGGTTTCGGGTTTCGGATTTCACCTGGGTTCCGCCCCCAACCCGTACATCATCATTCCCGTCGCCAGCTTTGGAAAAAAGAACGTGCTCTTTTGCGGCATGACCTCGTTGTGCCGCCCCAATTCCTCCAGCGCATGAAGCGGCGTGGGGCGAAGCAGCAGGGCGATCTGGTATTTCCCCCCATCCACCTGCGGCGCGACTTCATTGGCGTACGCGGTGTAGCCCCTGGTCAATTCTTTTCCGCCGGCAAATTTGGGTTGGAGGATCTCATCGAGGAGATACCGCTGGAGAATGGCCACGTCCAACCGACGCCATGCTTCGCTCTTGGAAGGTTCGTATGGCTTGAGCACATCAGGATTTCGCAGGGCCAGCGAGTAAAGGCGCCGGGTTTTGCCGTCATATAAGCCAAAAGTATGCGGCACGCCGTGGGCGAGATGGTCCACCGCCTCGGGTAGATGATCGGGACCAACGGCCATTTCCGTCAGGTCGAAGTTCGCGCCCAGGGCAGCGCGGAAGGCGCCGGCGTCAAAGTTTGCGAGGCCGCCGATCAAACGATGTGTCGGAAGAATCACCAGCCCTGGATCCTGCATGCCGACGAGAACGAACATGCAATAGTTGGCCGGATGGCTTGGCGGAAGGGGAGACCCGTGCGCCTGCTCGACCTCCTTTTTATATGCCAGCGCGGTGGTATAGCGATGATGGCCGTCGGCGATGAAGATGGGCTTGTGGCCCATCAGATCGATGATCTTATTCTCCACGTCGGCGTCGATCACGCTCCACAGGTCGTTTTGCACGCCATTGAGCTTGCCGGTGAGCTCGGGCTTGGCGAGATTGTGAAAGAGCAAGTCGGTGACTTCATGGCGGTCGTCGGAGAAGAGACCGAAGATCGGCGAAAGCTGCATGCCGGTGGCGCGCGTCAGCTTGAGCCGATCCTCAATGGCGGCGTCATACGTCTTTTCGTGCGGAACAACGTGGCCTTCGCCAAAGGGCGACAGCTTCACCAGCGAGATCATCCCCCGGCGGTGGTACGTGCGGCCCGCATGCTCGTAGCTTTGGGCATAGGCGTAAGTCGCGGGCCGGGCGTCGCGCTTGAGAATTCCAGCCCGAAGCCACGCCTGCAGCACGTTGTTCGCCCCGGCGTAGGTGCTGTCGGGGCCGACCGACTTGGCCGGCAGGTGCGGAAGATCGATGGTGACGATGTTATTGGGATGCCGGGCCTGTAGCGCCGCCTTGCTCTTCTCGTCGAGCACATCGTACGGCGGTGCGATCAGCGCGGAAATGTCATCCCCCCTGGCGTAGTGAATGCCGGCGAACGGTCGGATGGATGCCACGAAAGTCCTCTGCAATGTGAAAACAAGCCGCCAACCCCGGCCGGCCGGGCGAGTGAACAGAATACGGCCAAGCCGCCAATGGTTCAACCGCTCCGCGCTTGGCTTTGGGCGCATAGTGCGTAGAATCACGCCGCTGTTTTGTGTGAAGGTTATTCCCCATGATCCATCCCTGGCATGACGTCACTCCCGGCGAAGACATTCCGCAGGAATTCAGCTCGATCATCGAAATTCCATTCGGCTCCAGCGTGAAATACGAACTGGATAAAGTCAGCGGCCTGATCAAGCTCGACCGGATTCTCTACTCGGCGGTCTATTACCCGGCCAACTACGGGTTCATCCCGCAGACGCTGGCCGAGGATGATGATCCGCTGGACGTGCTGGTGCTGTGCCAGGAGACGGTGGTGCCGTTGACGCTGGTGCATGCGCGCACAATTGGCTTGATGACCATGATCGACGGCGGGAAAAAGGACCATAAGATCATCGCCGTGGCCTCGGACGATCCGGAGTTTAACAGCTACCGCGAGGCGATCGAGATGCCGCCGCATCGGCTGACGATGCTTCGGCGATTCTTCCAGGACTACAAGCAGCTTGAGGGAAAGGCCGTCGAGGTCGATGCGATTCAGCCGGCGAAGGATGCCTATCCGATTATCGAGGATGCGCTGGCCCGGTATAGCCGGCAGCGCCGCAAGGGGTTTAAATGAACGAAATCGGCTTTTGATGCAGTTGGAACCATGCCCACCGAATTCTCCATCAATCGCCGGGTGCAGTTCTCCGAGACGGATATGGCGGGGATCGTGCATTTCGCCAGTTTTTTTCGGTGGATGGAAGAGGTCGAGCACGCTTTTTTCCGGTCGCGCGGGTTGAGCGTGGTGATGGAGTACGAAGGCCGGCACATCGGCTGGCCGCGCGTGTCGGCGGCGTGCGAATACTTCGGGCCGCTCCGCTTCGAGGATGAACTGGAATTGCGACTGCGCGTCACCAAAATCGGGGATAAATCGTTCAATTACGAAGTGGATTTCCTGCTCGCCGGACGGCGGGTGGCGCTGGGGAAACTTACCGCGGTCTGCTGCGAAGTGGCCGGCGGCGCGATGAAATCCATCCCGATCCCCCCTTCTCTGCGCGAGAAGCTCACCTCATAATTGCCGACTGGAGGAAGTGCCGTGATGACTCGAATCCCCCTGTTCGGCTTGATCCTGCTTGCGCTGCTCAGCGCGTCGAGGCGCGCTACTGCAACGCCGGCGTTTGAGGAATGGCCCCAGTGGCGCGGCCCGCGCGGGGACGGAACCTCCCTTGAGCAAAACGTCCCCACGCATTGGTCCGCCACTCAAAACATCGCCTGGAAAACACCGGTGCCGGGGATGGGGCATTCGTCGCCGGTCGTATTCGGCGATCGCATTTTCCTCACCACCTGCATCGAGAACAGCAACCAACGCGTACTGCTCTGCTACTCGCGCAAGAACGGGAGACTGCTCTGGCAGCGGGACGTTTTCACGTCGCCACTCGAACAGATTAACCAACTCAACAGCTTTGCCAGCGCCACCCCCTGCACCGATGGCCGGCATGTGTGGGTGTCATTTCTGGAGAAACCGAACATCGAGTTGGTCTGCTACGACATGGACGGCAAGGAAACCTGGCGCAAAAGCCCCGGCAGCTTCTCCTCGATCCACGGCTATTGCTCCTCGCCGGTGTTTTACAAGGACATGATCCTCCTCAACTGCGACCAGGACGCCCCGGCATTCATCGTCGCGTTTGACAAGGAAGCCGGAATCGAGCGCTATCGCATCAACCGCCCCAACCGCACGCGCTCGTACTGCACACCCACCATTTTTGATGTGAACGGCCATCCTCAAATGATGCTGTCTGGCAGCAAGTGCGTCGCCAGTTACAACCCCGACACCGGCAAGCAAATCTGGATCATCAACGGCCCCACCGAGCAATACGTCGCGAGCATCGTCATGACCGACGGCGTGGCGTTCATGACCGGCGGCTTCCCCGAACACCACATCATGGGCATCGATCCCACCGGCACCGGCAATCTCACCCACACCTCCAAAATCCTCTGGCACAACAAGACCGACCACCGCGCCGTCAGCTACGTCCCCTCGCCGGTTGCGTATCGCGATTGGTTTTTCCTTGTTTCCGATGGCGGCCTGGCCACTTGCTGGCAAGCCACATCCGGCAAGCAGCTTTGGAAAAAGCCGATCAGCAACCATCAAAGCGCCAGCGGAATACTCGCGGGGGGGAATGCCTACTTCACCGCCGACGACGGCCAGACCACGGTGTTCAAGGCCGGCCCTAAATTCGAGGAGGTGAGTAAAAACGCGCTAGGCGAAGAATGCCGCGCTTCGCCGGCGGTGAGCCGGGGACAGATATTTATCCGCACACTGCACACGCTGTGGTGCATCGGCGCGGATAGGATTTCAAGGAAGTAACCGGGAAAGCCGGGGTATTAAAATCCAAAATCCGAAGCACGAAATCCGAAACAAATTCAAAAGTAAGAGAAGGGGAAAATTCAAAATGCCGGTTCCGCCAATCTCCGTTTTGAGCTTTCTTCATTTGGATTTTGGATTTGTTTCGGATTTCGTGCTTCGGATTTCGGATTTCGACGCTCAGTTTGCAGGTACGATCACGACTCACTCATCCCGTTCCCCGCGCGCGCCAACGTCGTGCTGCGTTCCGGGAGGGGGTCGAGGCGGCTGCCGTAGTTGTAATTGGTGTGGTAATCGCTGTGTCGGGAGACGTCGTTGACGATGGCGCCCAGGATTTGCGCCCCCACGCCGGCCAAACCGTCGCGGGCGAGGGTGGCGAGTTTGCGGGTCGAACGGTCGGCGCGAAGAACCAGCAGCGTCAGGTCGCAGCTTGCCGCGACGATCCGCGCGTCGGCCAAACCCATCACCGGCGGGGAATCGATCACGATCTGGTCGTATTTGTCGGCCAGCATTTCCAGCAATTCGCTGAACATCGGGCTGTTGAGCATTTCCGAAGGATTGCGCGGCTTGGGGCCGCAAGGGAGAATATCCAACCCGTCAATCGCGGTCGTTTGGATGGCGCGGTCGAGCGTCCCCTGGCCGCCGAGAAGGCCCGACAACCCCACGCGGTTGTCCTTGAGCGCGAAGACCGTATGCAGGCTCGGGCTGCGGAGGTCGGCGTCGATCAATAGCACTTTCTTGCCGGCCTGCGCTATCACGCACGCGAGGTTGGCGGCGCAGGTGGTTTTCCCGTCGCCGGCGCTGGGGGATGTGATGAGCAATGTCTTGGAGCGATCCTTGGGGGCGCCGAAATAAATGTTGGTGCGCACGGTGCGGTACGCCTCGGCAACTTCGCCGGTGGGATCGAGCATGACCTTCTGCCCCGAGACGGTGGGGCTGATGCCCGCAGGCATGGCGGGCACTACGCCCAGCAGCGGCATGTTCAGCGACGCCTTGATTTCATCCGCCGACTTCAGGCGGTCGTCCATCCAGTCGCGGAGCAACGCCAGCCCGCAGCCGAGCATCAACCCCATGACCATTGCCAGACCCAGGGCGCGCTTCGGGCTTGGATGTGAACGCAGCGCGGTGGCAGGGTCGGCGTGATCCCAGAAATCGGGATCCACCATGCCGGCGGCCTGCTGCAACTCAAGCGCGTGAATGCGCATGTCCAGGGTGTCTTCCAGCTTGTGCTTTCGATCGACGTCGTCACTCAGCTTCTTGTATTGCTCGCTGCGGGCGCTGACTTCGATCGCCTTCTGCTGCTGTCGGTCAAACTGTGTCTGCATATCCTCCTCGGCCGCCTTGGCGCGCTGGTAGCGGCGCTGCACGGCCTGGGCGTAAGTGGATGCGATCTGATCGACGCGGCGTTGCAGGGATTGCATCGCCGGGTGCTCGGGCAGGTAGTGGGCGCGCATGTCTTGAAGCCGCTGCTCAAGTTGCAGAAGCTCGGCGCGCAGGACCTGCTCGTCCTCGGCGGAAGAAAGGCCGGCAATCCCCTCCTGCGATCCATCCACCAAGCGCGGGTCGCGGCGAAGCGCGCGCATCGCCTCATCGTAATCCGCCTTGGCTTTCAGGTATTCGCCATGAGCGATGGAAAGCTGCGTTTGCAAATATGTGAGCTGGCGGATCGTGAGATTGTCATCGCCGCGGCCGGCCAGCGCGCCGTACTGCAACTCAAGCGCCGACATCTTATCGGTGATCCGCGAGAGTTCGTCCTCGACCTTTTTCTTCTCGGCCTTGTACGGCTGGAGCACGTCGCCGCCGTTGGTATGCCTCGGCTGGGTCTGATACTTGATGTATGAATCGACAATCGCGTTGGCAATCAACGCCGACTCCTGCTTGTCCGGCGATTCGAAGTAAACGGAAATGACATCGTCTTTTTTCCCGACTTCCACGTCCGCACCGTCCGCCATCGCCACCAGCGGCGTTGAGTCGGCCAGCTTAAAGGTCGGCAGGTCGCGAATGAGTTTGCCCGGGTTTCCCGGAAGCGGCTGGGCGAGAGCCAATGCGAGAATCTCGCGCGAGAGGATTTTTTCGCGCTGGGTCGAGAGGAAGTTGGATTGGTTGGCGTCGGAGCTTTCACCGCTCAGCCGCGAGCCGGCGGGCGTAACGGTGAGGCGTGCGCGGGCGGTATAGAGGTTGCGCTCTGTCACCAGGTACGCCACCGCCAGACCCAGGAAGACGACGATGGGAATGACCACGAGCAATTTCTGCCGCCACAGGACGCGGAACAAGCCCGCCCCATTCTGAGCGGCATCGCGCGAAGAGGAAGCGCCGTTCGCCGAACCCAGTGGGCCCGTGGCGTAGCGATCCAGCGAATTGGGGTTGTGCTGTAGAATGGCCGTTCTCCCGAAAGTGTCGAAGTTCCCCGAAAAGCCTGTCGGCTTGTTCAGGAATATAAGCCTAAATCAAGCCGGTGCGAAATTCGCAAATGTCAATTCACATTATCCGGACTTGGCGTCCCGGCAACACAGGCAGACTCTGCGAGCCGGACCCATCGCGCCGTTGTCCGCGTGCCTCGAATCCTTCAAGCACTGTCACCTATGAATCGGCCATTTCGCTTGGCAAAATAGACAAGAGTCGATTAGATAAGCGCATTGAACCAGACGATTCGCGTCCTGATAACCATGAAGTGTCTGTGTGAAATTGCGCCCGGCAGTTATTCTTCCGATAGTTCTCACCATTAGGGAGTTACGCCGATGGGATTGTTGACGGTACAAGTAAGCGACGCGACGGGCACCAAGCGCCAGGAAGTGCAGATGCCCGATGACGCCCCCGTCAACCGCATTCTGGCGGTGCTGCTGGAAAAGATGCACTTTCCGCAATATGCCCCCGATGGCCAGCCGCTCAGCTACAAGTTTCATCATCGCGCCTCGGGCAAGCAGTTGTTGGACGATCAGACATTGGCCAGCGTCGGCGTGAAAGACGGCGATGTCCTGCGCCTGCAACCGGAGATTACCGCGGGACGGACCTGAGCGTCGAAAGAAGGAGTCGAATGCACCTGTCGTATCACGGGCGTCTCGCCCGTGCCCAGTGCTGTAAGATTGAGAAGACGCAGTTCCTCTACTACCACGCCGTCCGCACGGGCGAGACGCCCGTGATACGTTGAGCCCGTTATGCCCGATTCCGTTCTCAACCCCGCCCTGCCCGCTGCTGGCGATGCCGCGCGCGCCGCCTCGCGACTGGAGGTGACGATCGCGGAAACCAATGCCCAGCAGGAGGATCGCTTTCACCGCTTTGGCCTGATCAGTTGGTGGGACCAGAAGAAACTTGCGGCGGCGAAGATTCTGGTCGTCGGCGCGGGCGCGCTGGGAAACGAGATCGTCAAGAACCTCGCGCTGCTCGGCGTCGGCAATATCTTCATCGCCGACCTCGATCGCATCGAAAACTCCAATCTTTCGCGTTCGATTCTCTATCGCGAATCCGATAACGGCCAATACAAGGCCCGCGCCGCCGCCCGCGCCGCCGCCGACGTTTACCCGCGCATCAACGCGCAGGCGTTCGTCGGCAACGTGGTGTATGACCTGGGCCTGGGCGTGTTTCGCTGGGCGGATGTCGTCATTGGCGGGCTGGATAATCGCGAGGCCCGGCTGGCGATCAACCGCAACTGCTGGAAAGTCAATCGCCCCTGGATCGACGGTGCCATTGAGCAAATCCAGGGCACCGCCCGCGTCTTCGCGCCCGATGGGCCCTGCTACGAATGCACCATGTCGGAAACCGACTGGAAGCTGCTACAAAACCGCCGATCCTGCAATCTGCTGTCGCGCCCCGAAATGGAGCGCGGCAAGACGCCGACCACGCCCACCATCAGCTCCATCATCGCCGGCGTGCAATGTCAGGAAGCGGTCAAGCTCATTCACGGCCTGCCAACAATCAAAGGCCGCGGCTGGGTCTTCGACGGCCTAAGCACCGACGCCTATCAGATCGAATTCCAACGCAAGGAAAGCTGCTATAGCCACGAGATTCTCGAGCAAATCATCCCATTGAACGCGAGTGCCGCGACAACCACCGCCGGTGATCTTCTCGCCCAGGCCCGGCAGATATTGGGGCCCACCGCGGAATTGGAACTGGCCCGCGACGTGCTCGAAAAACTGGTCTGTCCCAAGTGCCGCCGCGAGGAAATGCTTTTCGCCTCCCTGGGGCGCGTCGGGGCGGAAAAGGCGCTGTGCCCCCATTGCATCGGCGTGCGGCGCGATGTGGTCACGTTCTACAAAATTCGCGGCGATGAATCCTTTCTCGCCAGCACGCTGGCCGACATCGGCGTGCCGCCCTTCGATATTATCACGGCACGCACCAAAGATCGCGCCATTGGTTTGGAATTGGCCGGTGACGCGGCGCGGGTGCTGGGATCATTGGCCGACGCGCCCGGCATGCTGGCCGATACACAGGGGTTGGAATGGGAATAATCATCTCCAAAAACTCCGGCGAGCCGCCCGCCGACCCCCGTTCGGATTCAATCGCCAATAGCGTGGTGGTCAATGACCCCGGCGAAGAGAAACAAGCCGGCGGGCCCGATGCCGGCGCGTTGTCGCTTTCGGATTTCCCCTCCC
>DASRLH010000067.1:0-4307 GCA_035648595.1 Tepidisphaeraceae bacterium | reverse complement strand
GTAGCCGCGAATACCCCATCCGTGATACAACAGGCTTGTGGACATGAGTTTGTCTCCTTTCTGAAGATTGGTAACTCCAGAGGAGACGGCCATGTCCATTTTTTTTCAAGCACTACCTACGCAAAAGCCGGAAGAACCATTTTTATCTTGCAATGTGGGACGCACGCATTTATTATAGATTGTGCGGCTCCCTGAGCTTTCGAATGCGGCTCAGGTTAGTTCGCGCGTTGGATCGTGCGGCGATGATCCATCCGTATTTCTTCTGATGCCCGCACCTGGTGTGTTCATCAGTTCAGCCGATCGAATTTGTTTCCGCGGAGGTATGCAATGCGGTTCGGGAGAAATGGTGCTTTGTCACAGCGTCTGTCTGCTTCAAATTTAGCAACAAATCAACAAAATGTCGCCCGTCGACGGGCGATTGGCAAGGCGGCGAGCGCGACTATCGAACGGCTGGAAGCCCGCCAACTGCTGTCGGCGTCCGTTGGCAATCTCTCTATGGGCGTTGATGCAATGCAGGCCGGGCTTTTGACCGGCACATTCACGGGCCTGCATCTATCTCGAAGCTCCCCCAAAATCGCCAAACCAGCCGCCGCTCCCGCCGCCTTAAAACAACTCAGACCCTCCGATACCGCTGCTGACCCGTCCGCCATCAGTATTAACTTCGAGGGAGGCACCACTGCCACCCCGCCACTCCCGCCACAATCCCTTGCCGCGACCGATACCGCCGGCGTCATTCCAGAAGCCAACTGGAACAATGCCCCAACCAATATCGGCACCACGGCGACGGTGGACAGCCCGACCCCCGGCGCGCTGGTGGACAGCACCGGAACCGCCGTCGCCGGAGCAAGCGTCACTTGGACCGCCAACAACGTCTGGGGCGTTTCTCAAGCCGCCTCCACCGCCGGAACCACTGGCGATCGTGAATTGATGACCGGGTATCTTGACTTAAACGAAGCTGGCCCCGCGGGTAAAACGACCAGCATCGCCGTCACCGGCGTGCCGTATGCCACTTATGATGTTTATGTCTATGTCGGCTCAGACGGCAACGGACGCGTTGGGCATGGGACGATCGGTGCGCAGTCGGTATATTTCACCACCAGCGACGCGCCTTTCGGCGGCTATGTACAGGCGACGGGCACTTCCGCCACGAACTCGAATGCGTCGAACTACCTCCTGTTCCAGGGCGTCCAGGGTTCGAGCTTCACTTATAATCAAAACGGCGACACCAGCAACGTCGGCGTACACGGAATCGAAATCGTCGACCTCTTCGCGCCTGCCGCCCCAACCCTGAACCCGGCGGCCGCCAACGATAAGACCGTGGTTTTGACATGGAACTCTGTACCAACCGCAACGAGCTATGATGTTTACCGTTCCGATCCATCCAATACGACGCCCGCTAAGATCGCCACCGGGCTGACGAATACCACGTACACCGACAATTCGGTCACGAATAACACAACCTACACGTATTATGTGACGGCTGATAATGCCGCAGGCGCATCGCCCGCCTCCAATACGGTGCAGGCAACGCCCCAGCCTATCGCACCCGCCACCCCAACCGGCGTGGCGACGCAAAATGGGTCAAGCAGCATAGGCGTTTACTGGCAGCCACCGCAATTCGCCAGTTCCTACACCGTGCAACGCGCCACCGACAGCCCCACTGGAACTTACACCGTCATTACGCCGACCGGCGGCGTGACGGGAACCTCCTTCATCGACACGACTGCAGTTCCCGGGCATGTCTATTACTACGAAGTCTCCGCAAGTAATACGGGCGGTACCAGTGCATTTTCCACCCCCGGCGTGGCTGGGCAAGTTGTCGCTCCAGGTTTCGGCCCATCCTCCATTGGCGTCAATTTCACCGGCGGTGGAAATGGGGGCGCGCTGCCGACGGCGCTCGCTGCAACAGATGTGGCCGGCTTGGTGCCGGCGGGCAACTACAACAACGAAAATGGCGGAACCCAGACCAACGCTATTCTCACAGACAGCGGCACCGGAGCCATCGGGGCGACCCTCAGTTACACATCCGCCGGTGATTATTCCGCAGTCGGCCCGGCTGTGACACCCGCGGGTGGCGACGAAAAGCTCAATGACGGGTTCATCTTCGGAACTCAAATCGCCACCACGGACGTTCAGGTCAACAGCGTTCCATATTCCCATTTTGACCTCTATGTCTACGAACTGAATGATGGCGCCGGACGTTTGGAAACCACTTCCCTCGTTACTCCTCCTGGTACGACCTCCGGCGCGGCCACATATTACAGCCTGTCTGCGAATCCCACCGACAATGGCCATATTGATGGAAATTCTGGCACTCCGTATGTTTACACGCCGGCCACCGATACCACCGCCGTCGGAACTCCCAATGCCGATTACGTCGAGTTTCCCGCCCTCTCCCCGGCCACGGCCGGCGCGGTTACCAACGGGGTGGAACTCCAGGTCGGATCTTCCAATGGCAACAGCTTTTTGAATGGGGTCCAGATTGTCAACGACCCCTGGCAGGGCGACCCACTCAGCGCCCCGGTTCTCAATGCCCCCTCCGCCGGGCCTAACCAGGTCCAATTGACTTGGATGCCCTCGGCCAATGCATTCTACTATACGATCTATCGACAGCAGGGCACCGGCGCTGCAACGCCGATCGCGACCCATTACGGCGGGACTTCCTACACCGACACCGGGCTGACCAATGGCACCGCCTACTCGTATTACATAGTCGCCAACAACACCGTCTCCCTTGACAACACCGGCGCTCCGCTCCCCACGCCGATCAACCAGACCAGCAGTCCTTCCAACACGCAGACGGTCACGCCCGAGCCGGTAGCCCCTGCCGCTCCCACCGGCGTTACAGCCCAGGGCGGCGTCAGCAGCATCAACGTGAGCTTTCAGCCGTCACTGTTTGCCACCAGCTATTCCGTGCAGCGGGCCACCGACAGCGCCACGGGAACCTATACGGTCATCACGCCCGCGGGCGGCGTGACTTCCGGGACCTCCTTCTCCGATACCACGGCCCAGGAAGGACACACCTATTATTACGAGGTTGCCGCCACCAACGCCGGCGGCACCAGCGCATACAGCGCCCCCAGCGCGGGCGCCACGCTCGTGGGGACGGCCGTGCGGCCCACCGCCATCAGTGTGAATTTCAGCGGCGGACGCGGAGGTCCGGTCAACCTGGCACCTGGCGATATCGCCGGCGTCGTGCCCGAACCCAATTACAATAACCAGGCCGGCGGTACACAAACCGCCGTCGCCCTCAGCGACGATGGCGCCACCGCCAACGGCGCGACACTGACCTATGCCGGCGGCGGCAATTACGCCGTCAATGCCGCCCCGCTTGTCTCCTACGGAAGCCCCGATGAGGCCCTTAATGATGGCTTTGTCTACGGCACCACCGACGTTAAGGTCAACAATGTTCCCTATTCTCATTTTGACCTGTACGCCTATGAGTTGAACGACGCGGCCGGTCGCGTGGAAACGACCACGTTGGTTTCCACCCCCAGCACCACCGGCGGCGCCACGGTGTTCTACGGCAGCTCGGCTCCTCCCACCGACGCCGACCATGTGGACGGCAATCCGGCAACCCCTTACCTTTACACCCAAAGCACCGACACGGTTGCTCCCACCGTCACCGCTGGCGGCGTTGCCACGCCAAACGGCGACTACGTCGAGTTCCCGGAGCTGGCCCCGGCCACCGCGGGCGCCGTCACCAACGGCGTGGAGTTCTCCACCAGTGCCACCGGCAACGGCTATCTCAACGGCTTCCAGATCGTCAACGATCCCTGGCAGGGCGACCCGTTGGCCGCCCCTGTGCTAAATGCTCCAGTGGCCGGCAATAATCAGGTTCAACTTACCTGGACTTCGTCCGCCAACGCGTTCTACTACACGGTATACCGTCAGGCCGGCACGGGTGCCGCAACTGCGGTTGCGACCAACGTGGATGGTACATCCTACACCGACGCCGGTCTCACGAATGGCACCGCCTACACGTACTATGTGGTTGCCAATAACACCGTGACCCTCGACAATACCGGCGCTGCACTGCCCGCGCCGATCAACCAGACCAGCCCTGCATCCAATAGCCAAACCGTCACTCCGGCCAGTGCCCTCGTCCCCGCGGTGCAATCCACCACCATCGGCGACGGCACCGCCCAACGATCCGAAGTCCGCCACGTTACCGTGGCCTTCAACGAGGCGGTGACGCTGGCGCCCGGAGCCATCACCCTTGCCCTGCTCAACACCACGGGCAGCGGCAGCGGAACCAACGACGGCGCGGCCCCCACCGATGAATCCACCGGCCTGACCTGGGCCAG
>DASRLH010000066.1:0-4624 GCA_035648595.1 Tepidisphaeraceae bacterium | reverse complement strand
CCCTCAGCGTGCCGAGGGAGGGAAAGCGCAACACATTTCGAGCCAGCGCGCACGAGGATTTGCACGAAATTCGGCCGCGTTTTCATCAGGCCAAGGCTGGGGAGGGAGTTTGCAGCGCGATTCTCGCACCTCGTATATTGCTTTGCAGCCCTCGATTGCTTGACTGGCATCGCACCCCCTCGCACGATGGGCGGCATGACAAGCCCAAACGATTCGATGATGAAGCTCTCGGCGTTCGCGGACGAAATCTCGCCGGACCTGGACGAGCAGATTCGCGTCTGCAAGGAGAACGCCGTCACTCATTTTGAACTGCGCGGCGTGTATGGCAAAAACGTCATGGACTTCGCCGCCGACCTGCGTGGCCAGATCAAATCCAAACTACTGGCCAATGGCCTGGGAGTCATCAGCATCGGCTCGCCCATCGGTAAAGTCGCCATAGATCAGCCGTGGGCCCAGCATTTTGATCGCTTTAAGCGCGCGGTGGAGCTTGCCGAGTTCTTCGATGCCCCCTTCGTCCGCGTCTTCAGCTACTACCCGCCCGGCGGCGAAGGAAAAGGCCCCATTGAGCCGCACCGCGCCCAGGTGATCGACCGCTTCGCGCAAAAAGTCGAGTACCTCAAGGATCACCCCGTCACCCTCGTTCACGAAAACGAAAAAGGCATCTTCGGCGACATCGGCCGCCGCTGCCTCGATCTGATGGAGACGGTGAACTCGCCAAAGCTGCGCAGCGCCTTCGACTTCGGCAACTTCGTCCAGGTCGGCGAGCGCCCCATCGACAACTGGCCCTTGCTCAAACCCTACACCGCCCACATCCATATCAAGGACGCCATCGCCTCCACCGGCGAGATCGTCCCCGCCGGCCAGGGGGATGGAAACATCGAGGCCATCCTCCTCGACGCCCACCAAACCGGCTATCGCGGCTTCCTAAGCCTCGAACCCCACCTCCGCGTCGCCGGCCATTCCCACGGCGAAACCGGGCCCGAACTCTTCAAGGTCGGCGCGGACGCACTGAAGGAACTGTGCCGGCGAAATGGAATCGAACTGGCCCGCGGAGCATAATTCCGCAGCGGGCGGGAATAACGGGACAGGTGCGCTTTTCAAGTAAGTGCCGCGGACACATTTCGCTCCAAGGGAGATCCACCCTTCCGCGCCTGCACTTGCGCCATCATCTATACTGTTCACGCACCGAGCAGTTTGTAAACATCCGTCCCACCGGCGAGGATCGAGCCGTCGGGCTCCAGGGCCAGAGCGTTGATGGGAAACGGCGATAAGCTGGCGTCGTACAGCCTTGTGACGCCATCGGTGCCGAAGGTCGGGTCGAGGGATTGGTCGGTGACGCGGGCGACCAGGGCATTGCCGTTGGCGTCCATGCCGCCGATGACGATTGCGCCGCCGGACTGCACCGCGACGGCGTTGATTTGCGAAATGTCCGAACCATCCGAACCGTCATTGGCGGGCGCCACCAATATTCCCTGTGTGCCAAACGAGGGATCGAGGCTGCCAGTGGGCAGGTAGCGGGCCAGGGCGGTGA
Organism: Tepidisphaeraceae bacterium; assembly: GCA_035648595.1. Classification (GTDB taxonomy): domain Bacteria; phylum Planctomycetota; class Phycisphaerae; order Tepidisphaerales; family Tepidisphaeraceae; genus RYN-428. The sequence goes on along the minus strand of DASRLH010000066.1, from coordinate 3,093 downwards.
AGCCGGATCCCGTTCCGCCGCCGCGCACGATTCGGCCCCGCGAATCCAGAGTCATGGCGTCCGCCGCGCTAATCAGGGCGCTGTGATAGGTCGGATCGAGCATCGTGGTTGTGACAACCCCGCCGTTTCCAAAGCTCGTATCGTACGTCCCCTTGGGCGTCAGCCGGACCATGCCGAAATTATCCCCAATTGCGCCGGCCAGAATGATCCGGCCAGCGGGCAACACGGAAACCGCATGCGCCGCCGACGATTCCCCCAGCGGATGCCCGGCGATGCGCCCGCCATAGGCGAAGGCCGGATCGAGCCGGCCGTTGGGAAGGTATCGCGCGACGGCAAACGCGCTCTTGCCGGTTGGATCGGTCGCGCTGCCGCCGACCACGATGTCCCCGCCGGGAGCGAACGCCATCGATGCAATGGACTGCTGGCTGAACCCGGCGAAACCCATTTGCGCCACGCCGGTGCCGTCGAAGCTGTGATCGTAGCTCCCATCGGCGTTGATCCGCACCACCAAAAAATCGGGCGTTCCTCGCACCTGCCCCGATCCTCCCGCCACGATCTTCCCATCGGGCTGAATCAGCAAGGAATTGAAAACGGCGTCATTGCCGATGCGGATGTAGAACCGCCCGTCCACGCCGAAGCTGGTGTCCAGCGACCCGTCGGCGTTGTAGCGCGCGATCGCCGCATCGTTCCATTTGGTCGGATCGGGCGCCAGCTCGCTGCCGGCCACCAGAATCTTGCCGTCCGGCTGCACCGCGATCGCGTTGATCGGGCCGGCAAAGCCATCCGGATCGGTTTGAGCGCCATGGAAGCCGAATGTGTCATCGAGCCTTCCATTTGGCATATAGCGCGCCGCGGCAAAGCGGCTGGGACTTCCCGAGACGTAGGGAATGCCGTTACCGAGATACACATCGCCGAGCACGATGATCTTGCCATCCGGCTGTAGTGCCGCCGCCCGTGTAACCGGGCCGGCGCTCAGGTCTGTTCTGGTTTCGCCAGCGGAACCAAATGACGTGTCGAGAACGCCGTCAGGCGTGAAGCGGGCCAGCAGGAAATCGGACGGGGGGCGCACATACGTTTTGGTATCGCTCGTTTGCTGGAATTCCGTGGCAACTGTCACGATCGCGCCGTTGGCCTGCACCTCCAGCGCGAACGCTCCGCCGGGGTCCACCTGGGATGAGGGGATTCCCGTCGCGCCGCCAGTTCCAAACGCGGGGTCCACTGCACCGGCAGCATTAAGGCGCGATACCCAAATTGCGCCGGCGTCCGCATACGCGCCCACGATGATTGACCCGTCGGCTCTAGGATTAATGGCAACGTTAGACTGAACGCTCGGCAGATTAGTTTCGACGTCCGTCCCACCCGTACCGAATGTTCCATCAAGTGAGCCGTCGGGAAGGTATCGGGCGAGGGCTGCGCATGTCACGCCATCAACAGTCGTCGAACCGGCGGCCACGATGTCTCCGTTAGGTTGCAACGCGAGAGCGTCGATGCTGGAGCCATAAAGACTGGTGGTTAGCCCGGTTGTAATTGTCCCGTTATTTCCGAAGGTTGGATCGAGCGCCCCATCGTTCGTCAGGCGGGCGACCATGAGGACTTTAGGCCCCTCCGTCATCGGTATCGAATAGCCGCCGACAATGATTTTCCCGTCAGCCTCAATGACCATCGCGTTTGCTACGTCGGAAGCGCCGAGCACTGGAAAGACCGATTCGCCACCAGAGCCGAAACTTTTATCGAGCTCGCCGTCAGGGAGGTAACGTACGACGGCCACCTCGGCTCCCTGCACGCCGGCGCGATCATATCCAGCGGCCACTATCTTGCCGTCGGCTTGAACGGCAACCGCCGCGATCTGGCTCTGTCGGCCCAAGTGTGTGATAATTCGGCCGTTATTACCGAACGCGCGGTCGATCAAGCCATTCGATTCAAACCGCGCAAGCGCAAAAATACCCGTGTTTTCCGAAGACGGCGCCGTGCCTCCAGCCACGATAATTTTGCCGTCGGCCTGAATAGCGGTGGCGGCGGCGTTACCGCCGGGAAATAGCTCTGCGTGCGCTACGCCGCCGACTGCAAACATCGGATCAAGCTGTCCCGCGCTGAGAAGGCGGCGCATTTCCAGCCGCTCCACAAAGGCGCCTCTGATCTGAACTTCTGACAATCGGGCGGAATATCGTTTGCGATTGATGGATGGAAAAAGCATTTTAGAAGCTCCGGTGAGGGCCGCTTTCCTGAATTCTCAAATGGTCGCGGCCAGACTCCTCGCCACACATGGCGCGTCCAACATTGCGAGGCACATGAGTTTTCATGGAGTAGCGATCGACACCTCGCTCCAAGGGCTATAGCCCCCCGCGTCGGCAAGAATAACCTCGTAATAATAGGTCGTGCCACCCGCCGCCGTGTCATCCGTGAAGGTGACGGGCGCGCCGTCCCCGGCCGTCCCGACCGCGATCAGCGATTCGACTCCCGACGCGGTTCCGCGAAGGACGTAATAATTCGTGGCGTTGTTAGACTGGTCCACCCAGTTCAGCACCACCGCGCCGGAAATCACGATCGGGGTAAGGCCGATTGGGGCCAGCGGCGCGGCGCCATAGGCCCACGCGGCGGCACCATAGACATACGCCCCAGCACCGGCCAGCGCACTTGCCGTAGGTCGATAATCCGGCTGCCCAAATTGGCGACCGGATAGACCGGCCCATGCATTTGCTTCACGGACCACATGGCTCGAAGCGGCGGACACGTCGTTCCCCGATTGCTCGGCGGTATTGACCTGCGAAAGCCCCCGGAAAAAGATGTTGTGATCTATCGCGGAGTTAGAGAGGTCGCCGCCCCAATTAGTCCCCTGTGAATCAATGCTGTACGGGGTGGCGGTGTTGCCGCCATAAAAGTAAATTCCTGACGCGTCAAGCGTGTTGTTGAGAACCGTGTTATGGACCGATTTGGTCTTATACGGATTCATTCTGGGTTCTTCCGGCTTTTGCGTAGGTAGTGCTTGAAAAAAAATGGACATGGCCGTCTCCTCTGGAGTTACCAAGCTTCAGAAAGGAGACAAACTCATGTCCACAAGCCTGTTGTATCACGGATGGGGTATTCGCGGCTACC
>DASRLH010000065.1:0-31430 GCA_035648595.1 Tepidisphaeraceae bacterium | reverse complement strand
AAAACCGCAAGTCCGACGGCCCACCCGGCTGGCTCACCCTCTGGCGCGGATGGAATGACCTTCACCTGATGGTCATGGGCGCGCGGGCGGCTGGACTGAAAAAATGTGACGAAAGATGAGGCGAGACGCCCGTGATACGTTAACAAGCTTACCGCGATGAAATCCGCCCCACTGCAAACGACTGAAGTGTTGCGTTTCTTGCAAAAAGGCGCATCGCATCGAACGCGCCTCCGTGTTTCCGTGCCTCCGCGGTTGATTTCTGTTTCTCTCTTTGGCAGCGGCTGATCGCGTTACTTCTTATACACCTCATCGGGCTCAAACACTTTTTCGCCGACGATTTTCCAATCGGCCCCGATCTGATGTTCGCGATAAAAGCAACTGTAATAGCCATCATGGCAGGCGGCTCCAGCCTGCTCGACGTGCACCAGGAGCACATCCTTGTCGCAGTCGGTGCGGATGCATCGCACCGTCTGCACGTGCCCGCTGCTTTCCCCCTTGAGCCAGAGTTTGTTGCGGCTGCGGCTGAAAAAGTGTGTTTTTCCGGTGGCGACGGTCTGGTCGAGGGCAGCGCGATTCATCCATGCCATCATCAATACCTGGCCGGATCGCGCATCCTGGATGATCGCGGGGATCAGGCCGTTGTCGTCAAACTTCAAACCATCAAGTTGCAAGTCCATCGACGCATTTCTGACGGTACGGCATCGATTTGTCAACGGGCAGGACGATCGGCCGCCATCGGCATTCCCAACATCACAGCGAACAGGCAATAATCGGCTCGGCATCCTCACTGGACGACTGCAACCACCGGCGCCCATCGCGCTCGATCAGGTCGATCGAGCTCTTGGGTCCCCAGGTTCCCGGCACATAAATCTCCGGCTCTTTCTTGCTTTTGGCCCATCCCTGCTCGATTGGATCGATCACCGCCCACGCGGCCTCGGCTTCGTCGCCGCGGATGAACAGGGTTTGGTCCCCCACCATCGCATCGTAGATCAGCCGCTCGTAAGCTTCCGGGGGTTCGACGTTGAATGTCGTCTTGTACAGGAAATCCAGTGCGACGGATTTGATGCTCAGCGACCCGCCGGGCACTTTGGCGTTGAGCCGCCAACTGATTCCCTCCTCGGGCTGCACGCGGATGATCAGGTCGTTGGGATAGACCGGCGATTCGCATTGCTTTTGAAACAGCGTCAACGGCGGCGAGCGGAAGCGTACGACGATCTCGCTGAGCTTCTCGGGCAAAAACTTTCCCGTGCGCAGATAGAACGGCATGCCGCTCCATCGCCAGTTGTCGATGTACAGCTTGAGCGCCGAGAAGGTTTCGGTTTTGGAGTCGGCGGGAACGTCTTTTTCCTTGCGATATCCGCCGGTTTTCTGCCCCGCGGCCTCGCCGGGGCCATATTGGCCGCGCACGGTGAATTGCTCGACGTGATCGGCCCGGATGGGCCGGATCGATTTGAAGACCTTCACCTTCTCGTCGCGGATGCTCACCGCGTCCAGCGCCGCGGGCGGTTCCATCGCCACCAGCGCCATGAGTTGGAACATATGGTTCTGCACCATGTCGCGGGTGGCGCCGCTCTGCGCGTAATACCCGCCGCGCATGCCCACGCCCAGGGTTTCGCTGACGGTGATCTGCACATGATCGATGTACTTGTAATTCCACAACGGCTCAAAGATCGCGTTGCCGAACCGCATGACCATCAGATTCTGCACCGTCTCCTTGCCCAGGAAATGGTCGATCCGAAACACCTGCTCCTCGGGGAAATAGTTGTGGAGCAGGCCGTTGAGCATGCGCGCGCTGGCCAGATCGCGGCCAAAGGGCTTCTCGATGATGATCCGTTCCCACCCGCCCGTCGCGCGGGCCTGCTGCTGTTTGCCCAGGCAGTTAATGATCGGCTCGAACGTGTTGGGCGGCGTCGAGAGATAAAACAGCCGATTGCCGGCGGTCTGTTTTTCCTTGTCCAGTTTCAGCAGTGTTTCGTGCAACTTGGTGTGGTCGGCTTCTGACCCGTAGTCGCCCTGGATGTAGCAAATGTTCTGCTCGATCCTCTTCCAGATTTGGGCATCCACGGGTTGGGTTCGCGCGAACTTTTGCACCGCCTCGCGGCACTCGGCCTGATACTGCGCATCGGTCATCGGCGAGCGCGAGAACCCAACCAGGACGAATTGCTGAGGCAGCAATTTCTCCCGCGCCATCTCGTAGACGGCGGGGATCAGCTTGCGTTTGGCGAGATCGCCGCTGGCGCCAAAGATCACCAGCGTGCAGGGAAGAGCCGATGGCATGTGCGAAGCCTTTCAAAAAAAAGCCGCGCACACTGATACCAAGGGGCGGGGGAAATGCAACGGCGAATTATTTCCGGGAACCTAATCGCGGGTTGTTCGTCCATTACCCCGGCAACAAACCCCTTTTGGAGGAATCACCCATGAAACGAACAATCGCCATCGCCCTGTTCGCCGCGATCGCCATTCTGGCGGCGGGCTCCACCGTGCGTGCGCTTTATAGCGTCAGCAACGAAGGAATGTGGCCCAAGACCTGGCCCGCGGAATTGGAGCCGTTGCGAAAGCAATCGACCACGTTAATCGGCCCGATGGTCCAGCAGCGGCACTACGAGATTCCATTTACCAAGCGAGAGCAATTCGAGGCGGCGTGGCCGCACCTCCTGAAGGTTAAGAGCAAAGGCGCGCCCATCATCCTGGTGCGCGGCCCCAAGACGGATTTTTTCGCGGTCCAGCCCGCCGGCGTTCTGATCCACTCTCCACCTGCCGGCACGGATAAGCGAGCCATCCCCGAAGCTCCCATTCCCGGCCAGGACAACGTGCGGGTGCGCTGGTCGAATGCGACATACATCGAGTTGGTGGTCGATGGGAAGATCGTGGATTTGAATCGCATTCCGCTGCCGTCTGATACGCCGATTGTCGACGAGCGATTCAAGACGGAGAAATCACGATGAGCGAACCCACGTCATTCGTGGATTCAAATCGTTTAATGTGACACGGGCGTCCCGCCCGTGCCGACGGCTGTGAAGTAGGGAAAATCGGCGTATTCTGAGTTCCATGCAACAAGCGCGGGCGGGACGCCCGTGTCACGATTGAGGTTGCACCACCAGCGGCCCGATCACGTTTTTGGAGAAAGGCCGGAGCATGCAGCCGATGTGGTCGCCGAGGTTATGGTAGTGCATCCAGGCCCGGTCGTAGGGTTTTTGGATGAGCTTGTCGTATTGGCGGATGTCGGCGCCGGCGGGGAAAGTGAAGCCGTACTCGCCGGCGGCTTCGGTTTTTTTGCCGTCGATGGTGCCGAACATTTTCGTTCCCGCGCCCAACACCAGGACGTCGTTTTCGCTGCAAAATGAAAAGAGCTTGCCGCGAATGTGAGTCAGGGCCTTGCTCAGGTCGTAGTCCGGCGAGAGGGCCGACGCCAGCAGGATGACTTCATCGACCTGCACGTCGGCGGGCAGATCTTCCAGCGCCCAAACCGCCAGCCCGGTGCCGCCGCTGTGGGCGGTGAGGATGATATGCTCGTTGGGGTGCAGACGATGGCGCGCACAGATCATTTTGGCGATCTTGGCGGCGGTCGCGTGATTGCGCTTGTAGGCGCGCAGGGCGGTGAGGCCCGGATCCTCGCCGGTCCAATCGTAAACGTCCAGCGCGCCGTCATAGCCGGCGTCGCGCAGGCCCAGAATCATCTGATCGTCCACCCACTTGTGCCCCGCGATGCCGGGAAGATGCAGCAGCCAGTGATCTGAAAAATGTTTCGCAGCCTGCCCCGCGGCCTGCGCGAGGGCGGGCAGGGGAATACACAGGAAGAGAATGAACATCACAATCGCGGGCTGTTTTCGCATGCCGATGCCTTGTGCAAAACGGTTGACCTGAAGCTTCGGGAAGATTAGCGCCAAGAACGCCAAGACGCCAAGAGCGCCAAGAAGATCAGAAATTAAGTATGTGGACTTTGCTGTTTTTTCGAAGGGCGTTCGCCTTCGGGCGATTGTACGGCATCTTGGACACGGAACGCTTGGCCAGTCCCACACGCTGAACCCGCACGACAGCGTCGCCGTTTCACGGGCGCCGCCACCGTGCCTGGCGGCGAGAGAGGGGAATATCATAATTCTTCTACTACCACACCGTCCGCACGGGCGGGACGCCCGTGATACATCAACGATCTTCTTCCCATGAGTCCCGCAACGGCTGACGCATCAAACCATTTTCTCTTCCTTGGCGCCCTTGGCGTCTTGGCGCTTTCCGAAATTACTCCCGCCGACCCGCGCGGTTCCAGCGCCCTTGGCGCTACAATCGGCCGATGCTTCAGACGATTACCTGGACCGGCCACGCCGCGCGGCTTTTGGATCAAACCAAACTACCCGCCCAACCCGTTTACGTCGATATCACCGACGAAAGACAAATGTGGGACGTGATCAAGCGATTGGTGATTCGCGGCGCACCAGCCATCGGCGTCGCGGCGGCGTTCGGAGCTTACATGGGCGTGCGCGACTTTGCCGGCAACAACGCCGGCCTGCTCGCGCGGCTGAACGAAGCCGCCGACTATCTGGCCACCAGTCGGCCCACGGCGGTCAACTTGTTCTGGGCCCTGAACCGCATGCGCGAAACAGCCCGAACGGCGGCGCAAGAGGGCGGCGATGCCGGCGCGATCAAGCAAAAACTCCTGGATGCCGCCAACGCCATGCTCCAGGAAGATACGCGCATTTGCCGCGCGATTGGAGAGAACGGCATTAAACTGCTGCAACGCCATGCCTCGGCTTCCGGCCAAATCGATCTGCTGACCCATTGCAACGCCGGCGGCCTGGCCACCGTGCAATACGGCACCGCGCTGGCGCCGGTTTACGTCGGCCATGAGCGCGGCGTGAAGTTTCACGTCTTCGCGGATGAAACTCGCCCGCTCCTGCAAGGCAGCCGAATTACCGCCTACGAGTTGCAGCAGAACGGCATCCCCGTCACAGTCATCTGCGACAGCATGGCCGCCACGGTGATGCAGCAGGGAAAAGTATCGGCGGTGATCGTCGGCGCCGACCGCGTCGCCGCCAACGGCGATGTCGCCAACAAGATCGGCACGCTTGGAGTCGCCATCCTCGCCCGCCACTTCGCCATCCCCTTTTACGTCGCCGCCCCCACCAGCAGCATCGACCTGTCGCTCCCGACCGGCGCGCAGATTCCCATTGAGCAGCGCGATACGCGTGAGGTGACGCATGGCCTTGGCCGCGCGACGGCACCGGCGGATGTGGACGTCTACAACCCCGCCTTCGACGTGACGCCGGCCAATTTGGTCACCGCCATCATCACGGAAAACGGGGTGGCGGAAGAGCCGTATGAGTTCTCGTTGCGGAGGGGATGCGGGAAATGAGGCAATCTCAGATCGGGAAATGATCCGGTGCCCACGCCGAGGCAAAGCGGCGCGCGATGATGTGGATCGTGTCATGGGCCCGAGCCGCGCCGCCCGGGATTGGGAGCGCGGCTTCGCGTCTCATGCGGCGCAGCGTACCCAATCCGGGGCGGCGCGAGTACGCTTTGCCCCGGCGTGGACACCGGAGGACCGTCAACGGGAATTGGGGGGCGGCGGAAAGTGGGCGGGGACGGGTTGCGCGGATGCGGCCATTTTCGTGGCACGGGCGTCTCGCCCGTGGCTGCGGTACGCCGCGGCGTTGGCCGGTACTCCGGCCAAACTACCCGAGCGCAGCGACCGATGGCCTCACGCACACGAAAAACGCTGCGCTTTCGCGCCTTCGACCGGAGTACCGGTCGAACATCGCGGCGTACCGCGACTCCACGGGCGAGCCGCCCGTGCCACTATTTCCGGCCACGCCCGGATTGCGCGATTGAGAAAAAATGGTCATTGCACCCCTGTACTTTCGCCGGTATTATGAGTGGGCGCTGCCGGGTAAGGGTTGAACTGATCCTGGGCCGCGAGCTGGAATTTCCATTCAACGGAGGCGAAATGTTCAAGTTCAAGAGCGGTTGGGCGTCGTTGGTTTCGATGGCCGTCGCGGCGGGCATGCTGCCGATGGCGGCATCGGCATCGCAAGTGGCATCCGACAGCTTCGCCTATCCGACCGGCAGCATCCTGGGCGACAATGGCGGGTCGGGCTGGAGCGGCGCCTGGACCGGGTCGTCCAACAATGTCACCGCCCCCGGCTTCACCTACAGCGACGGCGCCCACTCCGAACCCGTCGCCGGCAATCGCCTCAATTTGAGCAACGCCAACGGCGGCAACTTCCGCGGCGTTTCCGCGCCTGTCACCACCGGCACCCTCTATCTCAGCTACATCGGCTCGGTTCCAGACAACAGCAGCTATGCCGGTGTCTCTTTGTTTAGCGGCGGCGGCGGCGGTTCGGAGAACCTGTTCATCGGACGCACCGGGCAATCCGGCGGCACTCCCCAGAACTGGGGCATCGACGCCAAGAACGGCCCCGTCTCCAACAGCGCCATTTCCGCGGGCGTGCAATCGCTGCTGGTCGCGCGCGTTGACTTCGGAACGGCGTCCGACCGGATCCGCCTGTACGTGAATCCTTCGCTCAGCGCCGAGCCGGCCGCCGCCGACGTTGACGTAACCAATAATGCCCATTTCACCTGGGACACGGTTCGCATACAGAGCGGCGGCGCGAATTACAATGTGGACGAGCTGCGCATCGGCACCACCTACGCCGATGTCGCCGGCGTCCCGGAGCCGGCAACGATGGGATTGCTCGGCCTGGCGGGCCTTGGCCTGCTGGTCCGCCGCCGGCGGGCCTAACGGGACGTCCCCGAATCCGAAAACGAAGACAACCACGGAGGCGCATTCGACGTGAGGCGCCGCCTTGTCATTATTCGTGTTCATTGGTGCTGATTCGTGGCCGTTTTTCTTTTGATCCGCGAATTGAGGATGACCCCCGGCATTCATCTCCTACACAAGCCCGTCGGCCCCTCCAGCTTTGCATTCATGTCGGCGTGTATTGAATCGGTCCCGGATGCGCACGCCCGGAAACGGCCCAGAATATGCCACGGCGGAACGCTCGATCCGTTTGCCAGTGGGCTATTGCTGATTCTTGTGCAGCCGGCGACGCAGCTCTTCGACTACCTGCACGCGATTCCCAAGGTTTATCACGCCACCGTTCGATGGGGCACGGAAACCGACAACTGCGATCCGCACGGCGCCACGATCTTCTCCGGCGATCCTTCGGGCCTATCCCTCGAAAAGCTGGATAATGCCCTCCTGGCGTTCGTCGGGTGGCGCGAGCAGGTTCCGCCGGCGACCAGCGCCAAACGCATCGACGGAGAGCGCGCTTACCTCAAGGCCCATCGCGGCGAAACGGTCATCCTGCCCCCGTCGCGGGTCTATCTGCACGAGGCGAATTGGCTGAATCACGATTTGCCGCGCGAAAGCCAACTGCGTTTGGTCGTGCGCGGCGGATACTACGTTCGCGCCTTGGCGCGCGACCTGGGGCGGCTGCTGGGCTGCGGGGCGCATCTCACCGCCCTTCATCGAACCGCGATCGGGCCGTGGGCCGATCCGGGACCCGGCGGGCACGTTGAACTGCATGGACGGGAGATTCTTCCCTGGGCCAGCGTCCGGCTGTTGTGCGACCAAGAGGTGGGCGACCTTCGGCAAAGCCGGCAGATCCCGATGGGGCAATTGCTTCCGCCGAGTTGGCCCGTCCCCGAAAGCTTTCCCGATCCCCAGGCCCCCATCCGCGGATTCCATCGCGGTCGGCTCGTCTACCTTTTACGGTTGGAAGAGGGCTGGCTCAGCGCACTGGTTGCACTCCGAGGGGGGCTGTAGTCGCTTGCAGGCCGGCCGGGTTTGTGGAAATTGTCGGCATGGCGCAAACAATCATCATCACACTGGAAAAGGAATTACCCGCCGCCGGCGCCGCATGCACGAAAGCCGGATCGGGCAAGGCACTGGCGCGCGAGACGGAACGGCTGGATAGCGCCGCGCGCCGCAGAAGCGTTACGCCGTTTACTTCGTTGCTTTCGGAAAGCCAGGCCGCGCTGCTGGAGCAGATGAAGGAGCAGGGTTTCGACCCGGCGAAGATGCGCCTCCCGCCCGAGCTGTGGTTTCCCGCCGCCGATGGGCTCAAAACCATTCGCGCGGTGGCTCAATACGTGACGGAAAACATAAACGACTTCAAGCAACCCAACCCGATCCTTCGCGACCTCAAGGCCGCCGAGACCCTGCTGGCCGCCGCCGAAACGGCGGCCATCCGGTTCCATTTCACCAAGTCGAGCGCGTGAACATCGTACTCTGGAAAGAGGAAGAGGATTAACCACGAAGGCACGAAGGCACGAAGAAATTAAATTCAAGTTTGCAATCAGCACGTACGCTCGTAGCTGAAATTGTTGAGCCGTTGTGGGCGGCGCGGTCCGTGTAGTGGCAAGTTACTTGACTTCCTTTGTGGCTTCGTGCCTTCGTGGTGAATCTTCTTGCTGTTTTTCGCTGATTCGCGTCATTCCGCGTCCGTGGCGGACAGTTCTTCCACTTTTTGCTCGAGTTGCTTGATCCGATTGAGCAGATCGGGGAGTTGAGTGAAAATCGAGTAGACCCTTCTGGCCTGCAGGGCCGGCATGGCGGGGGCGCCGATGTAGGTGGATTGATCCGGCACATCGTCCATCACGCCGCTCTGGGCGCCAATGGTGACGTTGTTGCCGATCTTGAGATGACCGGCGACGCCCACCTGCCCGGCCAGAGTCACATGATGCCCCACCTTCACGCTCCCGGCGATCCCCACCTGCGCTACCAGCAGGCAATGCGGGCCGATCTTGGTGCCGTGGCCGATGGCGATCAGATCGCTGAATTTCGTGCCCTTTCCAACGAAGGTGCTGCCCAGGGTGCCGCGATCGATGGCGCAGCCCGAACCGATCTCGCAATCATCCTCAATGATCACGATGCCCACTTGCGGGATCTTGTGATGCAGGCCCTGGCTGGTGGCGTAGCCGAATCCATCCTGGCCGATGCTGGCGTTGGCGTGAATCGTGACGCGGTCGCCGATGATGCAATCGTCGTAAATGACCACATTCGGATAAATGATGCAGTCGCGGCCGATTTTCGTGCGTGGGCCGATGTACACGCCGGGATAAATGATGGTGTTTTCGCCGATGCTGGCGGCGGGATCAACATGCGCCGCCGGGTGAATGCCCTGGAACGGATGCTTGCGATAGCCGTGCAGGCGGATGACGGCTTTGGTGAACGAATAGTAGGGATCCTTGGTCTTGAGCAGCGCCACGCGGTCGCTGCTGACGCCCGGAGAAACGACGACCGCCGAGGCGCGGGTGGTTTCAAGCAAGGCGGCGTATTTCGGATTCGCCAGGAAACTGATCTGGCCCGGCTGCGCCTCTTCCAGGGTATTGGCCGAAGCGACGGCCAGTTCGCCGTCGCCGCTCAGCTCCGCCCCAATCTCCGCCGCCAGTTCCTTGAGTGTCAGGCTCACGTTCGCGCTCCAGTTGAGGCCGAGATTCTACGGGAAAGCGGGCGAAGGTGGGAAGCGCGGGAGCCACGAATGCCCATGAATGTATCCGTCGATCTGCTCCGCCAGAAGAAGAATCTCACCACGGAGGCACGGAAACACGGAGGCGCCTTCGATTCAATTGGCATTTCACTGAACCATAGAATACAGAACATTCAATTCCTTGCACTCGCAAAATGGCGCATTGCTTCGAATGCGCCTCCGTGCTTCCGTGACTCCGTGGTTATCTTCTCTTTGGCTGCGGGCGCAGGTTAAGGCTGGTTCGCACTGAAGCGCTGTTCGCAATGCAATCGGCCAATCGGATATGATCCGGCGGCCCCATTTTCCCGGAGGAATCGCGTGAGCCAGACTTTGTCGTATGCCGTTGATGATCCCACGCGCGTGGCGAGCCGCTTCTCGCATGTGGTGCCGCTGGCGTTTGTGACGTACAGCCTGGCATTCCTGGATCGGGTGAATTACGGGTATGCCGAGGCGGCGGGCATGGCGCATACGCTGGGAATCGGGCCCAAAACCGCGGCGATGTTGCCGGCGCTGTTCTTCCCCGGCTATTGCCTCCTGCAAATCCCGGCGGCCAACTGGGCTTCCCGCCGCAACGTGAAATGGCTGGTGTTTTATGCACTTTTGCTATGGGGGCTGCTCTCGGGCCTCACCGGCATCCTCACCAATGTAAAACTGCTCATGGCCGACCGGCTGGTGTTGGGCGCGGTGGAAGGCGTCGTCCTTCCGGCGATGCTGGTCTATCTCACGCGCTGGTTCACCAAGCCGCAGCGTTCGCGGGCCAACGCGCTGCTGATCCTGGCCAATCCAGTTACGATGATGTTTGCCTCGCTGGTTTCCGGGCTGTTGATCACCCACTTCAACGTCCACAAATTCGCGGGCTTTGAAGGCTGGCAGATGATGTTCCTGGCTGAGGGGGTGCCGTCGATTATTTGGGCGTTTCTCTGGCTGTTCCTGGCCGACGAGCGCCCGGGTGAAGCACGTTGGCTCGCGCCCGCCGAATCGCAGGCCGTGCAGCAACAACTCGATGATGAGCAGCGCGAACTGAAGCATGTGCCCAACTATTGGGCGGCGTTCGCGGATCGGCGGGTTGTGATTTGGTCGCTGATGTATTTGTGTTTCAGCGCGGCGGCGTATGGGTTTATGTTCTGGCTGCCGACCATTCTCAAAGCACGAGCCGCGCCCAATTCACGGGCTTGGATCATCTACGCGACGATTCCCTATTTCCTGGGCATGTTCTCGATGATGCTCGTCTCCTGGGCGTCGGATCGTTCGTTGCAGCGCAGGCCGTACGTCGCCGGCTCGATGTTCGTGGGTTGCGCGGCGTTTTGTGTTTCGTTTCTGGCCGGCCCGCAACATTTCTGGATTGCTTTCGCGGGCTTGATCGTAGTCGGCTCGTGCATTTACACGCCTTGCGGGCCGATTTGGGCCTGGATGTCGGACCTGCTGCCACGAAATGTGGTCGGCGAATCCATGGCGCTGGTGAACACCGCCGGCGCCGTTGGCGGATTCCTGGGCAGCTACTTCGTGGGAGTTCTCACCTCCCCCGGCCATCCCGCGCCCGGCTTCGCCGTCATGGCCGCCTGCTTCGCGGCAGCGGGGGTGCTGGCGATGATCGTCCGGCCGGCCAACACCGGCAAAGCCTGACCGTTTTTATGGAATCCGAACACTCTCAAACACGCTGGTGGCAACGCCGCACCCCGTCGGTAGCCAATTGTTCGCGCTTTGCATACAATCGTTCCCGATATGGAAACAATTGTCTCGTTCGATCTTGGCAGTGTGCTCTTCTCGGGCGCGCGCCGCGCAACCTTGGGCCTGCTGTTTACGCATCCGGATGAATGGTTTCATCTGCGCCAGATTTCACGTTTCACCGGCATCGCGGTCGGCGCTGTCCAGCGCGAAACGATGCGGCTGTACGCGGCCGGCCTGCTCGAGCGGGAGATGCGCGGAAACCAAACCCTCTATCGCGCGAATCCTTCATGCCCGATTCATGGCGAGCTTAAATCGATTTTCGTCAAGACCACCGGAGTGGCTGATCGCCTGCGTGAAATGCTTGCGCCGCTGGCGATGAAAATTCGCATTGCCTTTATCTTTGGATCTCTCGCGCGCGGAACCCAGCAACGATCCAGCGACGTGGACGTGATGATCTTGGGCGAAGCCACTTTTGAGGAGGTTGCCACTGCTCTGCATCCCGTGCAGGAAGTTCTGATGCGCGAAGTTAATCCGACCGTGTACTCTGCCGGGGAGTTTGCGGAAAAGATCGCGAACGGCCATCATTTCCTGACGCGCGTGATGAGCGAATCCAAATGTTTCCTGATCGGTGATGAAAATGAGCTTGCAGGATTGGCAAACGAACGGCTGGCTCAAGCCGCACGTCGCGAGCGTCTCGGAGATCGCGCAACTAACCGAGGTCGTCGAGCGCGATCTGCGAGACTGTGAGGCCGCGGGTCTCAGCGACGATTGGCGTTTCTCCATCGCGTACAACGCGGCCTTGCAACTGGCACACGCCGCTCTTGCCGCCGCGGGTTACGAAACTCCCAAGGGCGAATCGCACCATTTCCGCGTGATCCAATCGCTTGAGCACACGGTCGGCGCGGACAGAACCTTCATCCAACGATTTGACCTTTTTCGCAAGAAACGCAACGCCGGCGTCTACGAGCGGGCAGGATCAATTTCGCGGCAAGACGCGTCAGCAATGATTTCGCTTGCCAAGGATTTGCAGGTTCGCGTGCTTCGCTGGATCGCCGCGGACCATCCACAATTACTGGCCTGAGGACGGCGATTCAAATTGCTATCACGCCTTTTTCATCCCAATCATTGCCTGCACTGCCTGCAGCGTTTCCGTCACCAGATAAAGCTGCGACGGCTCGGCATGCTCCGCGAAGTATGACCAGATCGGCAGCGCGCGGTCGGCGATCGTGGCGGTCGCTTGCCCGGACGCCAATGCGGCGGCAAGCCGGACCAGCGTGTTGTACTCGGAGATATTGGCGGCCTTGTCGTTGAGCGGGGCGCCGTCGCGGCCCAGGTAATACGTGCGCAAATCGTCCATTCGGCCCAGCGCGAAAGCCAGCACCTTGCGCGCCACCGCGGGCAGGCCGCGCGCGACGGTGATGGCGGTCGTGCAGCAGTTGGAAAGCTGGATCACGTCGTTGGGGCTGAACGCCGCCAGGTTCAACTCGGGGAACAGTGTCTTCACCTCCGGCTGCACCATGTCATACAACAAGCCCGACGGCGCGATCGCCAGGGTGATGACGCCATAGCATTCATCGGCAAGTTTCTGCAACTCCGCGTCTTTGCGAGCGTCGGCAACCTCGCGCACGAAATCGGGATCGTAATCGACCAGAAACGAGTTGCTGGCGAATGAGCGGGTGCCAAAGCCGAAGTAGTTGCGGATGATCCAGATGCCCTGATCGACGACCGAATGCCGGGAATATCCCTGTAGCACCGTGATTGCCAGATCGGCGTCGGCTGGGCGGTTGAACGCCGTGGCGCCAAGCCACAGGCCCTTGGCGGTGCGCAGGGCTTCGGTCGTGCCGCTGGCGTCGAGCTTTTCGCCGGCCTTCCATCGCCAGGAGACGAAACCTTTGGTGAATGCATCTTTCGGGGAATCGCGGATGACGTTCTTCACCGCGTGCTCGCGCAGGGCGGCATAGCCGCGCACATCGCCGGCCTGGGCGAAGCAGATCATGAGTTGTGCCGCATCCACGGTGTAGATGAACCCATCGGCGCGGGCGAGTTGCCTGGCATCCACCCATTTGCCGGCGAGCGACAGAAGATGGTCATGAATCTGGCGGAGCTTGGGGAGCATGGATTCCAGGTCTGCCGGCTGGGGCGGGTCGGCCTTGGCGCGCGCGGCCGCGGCGCCGATTGCCGCCCCAACACCTGTCGCCAACGCAAAATTCAATATCTGTCGGCGGCTGGGGGGCGGCGGCATGTCATTCACAAGGAACCTTTCGAGAGGGAAGCAACCGGGCGCGATAGAGAATGACGACCGCGGCGGTTTTCGTCAATTAGCGCGGTGTTCCAGGCGGATTGCAACGGCCAGATTTGTGACACGGGCGTCCCGCCCGTGCGCATTGTCATCGGACTTGCATTACTCCTTATCACCTTTCAGATACGCCCTTTGCTCCTGGTCATTGGCGATCGCGGTTTGTAATTCCTTCATGAACGGGCCGGGGCCGCCTTTCATGTAGCGGGCGGTGGCGACGATCCTGCCCTGTGGATTGAGCACGATCACCGTGGGAAAGCCGCGAATGTTATACATCTCCGCAAGCGTCTTATTCTGCGTTTGCAGCGTGACCGGCTGCGTGGCGGCGTTGGTGTAGTCCAGCTTCACGGTCACCAGATTCTTGCGGGCGTATTTGCCAAACTGCGGCGTATAGAAAATTTCCTGCTCCATGCGTTTGGACCACTCGCCGGCGGCCGATGTGAACGCCAGCAGGATATAGCGATCCTGCTGCTGCGAGATCGCCTGTGACTTGCGGTAGTCGTCGATCCAGCCGCCCGAATAGTCGATCCTTGGAAGCTGCGTTTCGATCTTTTTGATTGTCTTGTCGATGTGGTCGGGATCGATGCTGGCGATCTTGGCCATCACTTTTTTGCGCTGCATGTCCCACACCACCAGTTGCATGGCGGCGGGATGAACGCTCTGCTTTTCGATAAACGCCCGAAACGCGACGGCATCCGCGGACGTGTCGAAATCCAACGGCCATTCAACCTGCGCGAACGCCATGTTGCGATTCACGAACTTCACGAAAATCTGATTCTTGAGCAGCTCATCCCGCATCTGCATGATGCGCGGCGCGCGGCCCTGGGTGATCAGCAGCAATGCCGAGATGTAGTGCTTGGTGGCGTAATTCAGGCAAGGCGTCAGGCCCGGCTGGCTGAGGAGCGTTTCATCCTTTGGCTTGTTGGCGATGGTTTCTTCCAGATACTTGATCCACGCGTTGGGCTGCCCCTTTGCCTCGTTTTCCCGGAGCTTGGCCTGATCATAACCGGCACGCGCGAAGGGCATGCCAAAGCCGTCCATGAGAATAAACGTCGGCGTTTTGATGACGCTGTATTTCTCCTTCAGCCGGTCGTTCTGGCCCTTGATAATCGAGGAGATGCGCTTGTCGCGCGGAAAGTCGGCGCGAAAGAGAATGACGTTTTTTGCCGCCCAGGCGCGGAACAATTCCGTGTCCAGCACTTCCTTGTCGAGCTTCTGGCACCAGGGGTCCCAATCGCTGCCGCTGAAATACGCGATGACGATTTTGTCCTGCTTGCGCGCCTGCGCAAGTGCCGGGTCAAAAACGGTTTGCCACTGCGTCTCCTTCTGGACGGGCTGCGCGGGCGCGACAAGCGGCAGAAAGAGGAGCAGGATTAAAGCAAGCGGCGACAATCGGACGGAGTGCATGACAACCTCTCCAAGGGGCGGGAATGACAGCTCAATGATAGATCAATTCCCTGCACTTGCCCACCGCCGGCGAATGCGCCCGACGCAAAGCGTGTGACCAAAATAGCCGTGCGCGAACACGCGCCGTTGACCGGCAGGCATGGCCTGCGTCCGACATTGCGGTTCATCGAACGAACGCCTATTCATGGATTCGGATCCTTTAATGTGACACGGGCAGCCTGACCGTGGCTTGCTGTGCACAGCAAGCAAAAAAGGCATGGTTGTTGATCGGTGCGGAATACCACACGATTCCCGTCCCGAAAACGGAAATCTCAAACAAAGTGTGATACCATTCAACGAGGGGTGGGATTTCTTGGGCGGATTGGATTTCTTATGCGTAATCGTCGGTTTTTCGTCGTAATGGCACTCACGGCCTTTCTCGTAGGCGTTGGACGATTCGCGCACGCGGACGGCCCCGCAGACACACATCCGCCCAAGCCCCAGACGCAGCAATCGCCGGCGGAGCCCAAGGGCGAGGACAAGCTTTCCGTCACCGAGGGCCAGATCGCCATTGGCGCCGAAACGCTCAAGTATAAGGCGACCGCCGGCAAGCTGGTGCTGCGCGACGAGGCGAAAAAACCCAAGGCGGAGATATTTTTTGTCGCCTATGAAAAAACGCCGGCCGAGGAGCCCGCGGCGCGGCCGATCACCTTTATCTTTAACGGCGGCCCCGGCGCGGCGGCGGTGTGGCTGCACATGGGGACGGCAGGGCCGCGGCGCGTCGCCCTCAACGAAAATGGCGATGCCCCCACACCGCCATATCATTTGGAAGACAATCCCAACACCTGGCTGGCGGCCACCGATCTGGTGTTCATCGATCCGGTCGGCACCGGCTACAGCCGGGCGGCGGCGGGCGAAAAGCCCGAACAGTTTTTCGGCGTGCAGGAGGACATCCACTGGGTGGGCGAGTTCATCCGTCTCTATACGACACAGTACCAGCGCTGGCCCAGCCCCAAGTTTCTCGCCGGCGAAAGCTACGGCACCACCCGTGCCGCGGGCCTTTCCCAATACCTTCTGGAAGGCCAGGGGATCAGCCTCAACGGCATCGTGCTGATCTCCTCGGTGCTCAATTTCGGAACCATCGAGTTGGGCAACGGAAACGAGCTCCCCTACGCTCTGTACCTGCCCAGCTACGCGGCCATCGCCCATCATTACAAGAAATTGCCGCCTGATTTGCAGAACGCGGACGTGAAAAAGACGATCGCGGAGGTCGAGCAGTGGGCGATGCACGATTATCTTCCCGCCTTGGCCGCCGGCAGCGCCCTGCCCGCCGACCAGCGCAAGGCGGTCGCGCAGAAACTGGCGGACTACACCGGCCTGCCGCTGGAATACGTCGAGCAAAGCGATTTGCGCATCGCCCCCAGCGCGTTTCGCAAGCAGTTGCTGGTGAAGGAACATGAGGTGATCGGTCGTTTCGATGCGCGAATCGCCGGTTACAATCCAGATGTGCTGGGCGAAGGGGCCGATTATGATCCGAGCCTGGCGCCTTATCTTGCCGCGTATACCGCGACGTTTAGCGATTACGTTCGTCGCACGCTCAAGTACGAGAATGACCAACATTATGAGGCTTTGAGCGGCCACGTCCACCCCTGGAACATGGGCCAGGGCGGCAGCGGCTACCTCGACGTGGCGGGCAATCTGGCGGATGCCATGCGCAAAAGCCCCCACATGAAGGTGCTGTTCGCCAACGGCTCGGCTGATCTGGCGACGCCATACCTTGCCGCCAAATACACCATCCGCCACATGCAGCTCAGCGACGCCCTTCGCTCCAACATCACGCAAAACCTCTACGTCGGCGGCCACATGATCTACCACTATCACCCCTCGCTGGAGAAGCTGGGGCAGGACGTGAGGGCATTCATTCATGACGCGGCGGCACAGCCAGCCGGGGGGTGAGTCTTTAGCGGCCGCCGCAACTTCGTGCGCGTGAAAATCCGAAATCCGAAGCACGAAATCCGAAACAAATTCAAATTAGAGCATTTATCACATTGATGTATCGCTTCGATCATCATTCCGATTTCGGTGCCACAGGTCGCGGTACCCCGAGACCTGTGCGTTGAGCGAAGAGGCACAGGTCTGCGAGTACGCCGACCCGTGGCACCCGTCGTACGGAAACGATACACCAACAGGATAAATGCTATAGGGAAAAGGGGAAAACTCAAAACGCTACTCGTTGCGTTCGCGCGCTTTCGGCCGGGCGTGTTAAACGGCGGTTCGGGCCTCGCGTGGCGATTGCGCTGTCCGCTGGGGTTTTGAATTTGGCTTTTTCCTCCTTTTGAATTTGTTTCGGATTTCGTGCTTCGGATTTCGGATTTTCACGCGCCCCTTCCCTCACAACCGTCAGGGCTTCACACACTTCCGCACCCTCCCGCATCTCCTTGTTTGCTTTCCGGACCGATGAATCGGATGTCATAGCCGAGGATGCGGGTGCGATCGACGTTTGATCGCCGGGCATGGCAGCAAACAAGGAAACCAACATGAAGCGGGTTATCGAACTTTCAGCGCGTCAGGGGAATCGGGTTGTTTCGCGGTCGGCATCGCGAGATGCGCTTCGCCGCGCTGCCGGCCGGGCGGTGTTTGAGCAGCTTGAGGGGCGGACGCTGATGTCCTCGTCGCCGTTCACGGTGACGAGCACTGCCGATGGCACCGCAGCGGACACCGGCACGCTTCGATGGGCCGTCGCGCAGGCGAATCTGGCGCCCGGCTCCACGATTAACTTCGATATTGCTCAGGCCGACATCAACAACCCGGTGCCGCAGGTGATCCAACTGAGCGCGGCGCTCGATTCGTTTGCCGGGACCGTCACAATCGACGCGACCGGCGAGCCTGGCTACGCGGGCACGCCGATGGTTCAGTTGTTGGCGCCAATGGGCGACAGCATGTCCACAGGTTTAGATCTGGGCGGCGCTAATTCGGTGGTGAAGGGTCTGTCGGTGGGCGGGTTCGGCGCTGCGGGCATTCACGTCGAGGCCGGGGCGGACAATACGACTCTACAGAGCGATTACCTGGGAGTTGCTTCCGACGGCACAACTGCGGTCCCCAACGGCTTCGGACTCGTTGTGGACGCAAACAATGCCCAAATCACAGGGGACCTAATCTCCGGCAACAGCAGCGACGGAATCGACTTCAACAGCGCTGCCGGCGGCACGGTCACCAACAACAAGATCGGCACGGATGCGAGCGGCGAGTATGCAGTCGCGAACCAAGGCGCCGGCATTCACTTATACGCCAGCAGCGGCGTTGTGATTGGCGGCAGCTCGGCCGCGATGAACGTCATCGCGGGGAACATGGGCAGCGGAATTTTCCTTGATGGCGTTTTTGTCAACAACGTCACGGTTGGCAGCACAAACTGCACGATCGACAGCAACTTCATCGGCACGGATCTTCTTGGCCAGAAAGCCGTTGATGCAAACGGCGCGTTGCTCGGCAATGCCGGAGCCGGCATCGAGATCGACTCCAATTCCAATGCAAATACCATCTCGGGCAACGTCATCGCGGGGAGCGGGGGCAATGACATCAACGTCATGGGCTCCAATGCGAACACCATCGCGGGCAACTACATCGGCACAAACGCCGCGGGCACGGCCGCGCTTCTGAATGCCAATAACGGTGACGGGATCGTCATCAACCTGGGATCCACCGGCACGTCCATCACAGGCAACCTGATCTCCGGCCATAGTGGCGTTGGCATCAACCTGGGTGATCAATCCATCGTCGAGGCGAATCTGATTGGTACTGATTACACTGGCGCCCACGCAATCCCCAATGCCGCCGCCGGCGTTTACGTCACTGGTGGCGGGTCCACCATAACCGGCAACACGATCGCGTTTAACGTCGGGGCCGGCGTTGCCGTCTATTCGGGCGCCAGCAACGCCATCGAGCAAAACTCGATCTTCTCCAACTCGCCGGTCAGCGGCGACTCGTATCAGGTCGGCCTGGGCATAGACCTGAGCGGCGACGGCATCACCCCCAACACCCCCGCCCAGAACAAATCGGGGGGCCCCAACCTCCTGCAGGATTTCCCGGTCCTCGATCAGTCCGTGACGCGCACCGCCACGCAGCTCACGATCACCGGCACCGTCGATGGCCCGGCGTCCACGATGATGACCCTCGACTTCTACACCGATGCCGTGACCAATGCCGTTGCCGGCGGGCAGGGAACGATGTACCAGGGGCAAATTTGGCTGGGTTCGAGCACGGTGACGACGGATTCTACGGGCAACGCTTCGTTCACCGCGATATTTGACACGACGTCGGCCCAATGGGCGGCCGCCACCGCCGTTTCGCAAACCGCGATCACGGCGACCGCGACGGACATCGCCGGCAATACCTCGGAGTTTTCGGCGGCGGCCCTTCTGCCGGCGGCTCCGGTTGTTGCCCCGCCGACCATGACCGCAACCACCACCTCGGTGAGCTCGTCGGACGGCTCATCAGACCCGACGGAATTGGTCACGTTCACCGCGACGGTGGCGCCCTCTCCCTCGGGCTCGACGGGCGTGCCGACCGGCACGGTGTTGTTCTTCGTCGATGACAGCGCCACACCCGCCGATACCGAAACGCTCAATGCCGGCGGGCAGGCTTCGTTCAGCATCTCAACCCTGGCGCTGGGCAGCCACACGATCAAGGCCAGCTATCAGGGCGATGCCAACTACTCCGTGAGCGATTCGGGTGATGTGCCGCAGACGGTGGCGCAGGATGCCACCAAAACGGTGATGGCCACGGCCGCCAACCCCTCGGTCTACGGCCAGGCCGGCGCGATCACGGCTACCGTCAGCCCGGTTGACCCCTCCGACCCAACCCCCACCGGCACAGTGACATTGATGGACAACGGCTCGCAAGTTGGCCCGGCGGTGGCGCTTGATGCCACCGGCGCGGCGAGTTGGCCGCTGAGCATGTTCTCGCCAGGCCCGCATTCGTTTAGCGTGGTGTACAACGGCAGTACCGAGTTCGTCGGATCATCCGGCGCGCTCAGCCAGCAGGTGAACCAAGCCGCCACAACGATGACTTTGGCGTCATCGCAAGACTCCTCGACCTACGGCGCATCAGTCAAGTTCACCGCGACGCTTAGCGTTGTCGCACCGGGCGTGGCCACGCCCAGCGGCGTCGTCACGTTCTCTGATGGCGGCACCTTGCTGGGCACCGGCACGATCTCCGGCGGCGTGGCGACGTTCACCACCTCGTCGCTGGTCACCGGACCTCACAACATCACCGCCTCCTACGGCGGCGATATCTATTGCACCGGCAGCAGCGCGGCGACAACGCAAACCGTCACCGCCGCAATGGCCACCGCCACGGTTGCGTCCAACCTCAACCCCAGCTCCTATGGCCAGTTGGTGACGTTCACCGCGACCGTCAGCAGCGCGGCCGGGACGCCCAGCGGTTCGGTCAGCCTTTACGACGGCACGAATCAGGTGGGCGCCGCCGCGAGCTTGGTCAATGGACAGGCGACCTGGCAGACCGATGCCTTTGGCGTCGGGGATCATCAACTGACGGTCGTCTACGGCGGCGGCAGCAATTTCCTGGCAAACACCAGCGCGGCCTACCATCAGGTTGTCGCGCAGGCCGGCACCGCGACCACCGTTACATCACTTCTCCCGACAACTGTTTACGGACAAAGCGTGACCTTCACGGCCAGCGTGGTGGTCACCAACAACGGCTCGGGCAAGCCGGATGGAACGGTCCTGTTCTACGACAATGGCAACCTGATGGGCCAGGGCACGCTTGATGGCAATGACCTGGCGACCTTCACCACCTCGACGCTCGCGCAGGGCAACCATTCGATCACCGCGACTTACGTCGGCACCACCAATTTCCTGCCGAGCACCTCGCCGGCGATCAACGAGGCAGTGGGATTTGATAACTCCGAAACCGCGTTGAACTCTTCCGCCGATCCCTCGGTTTACGGGCAGGCCGTGACCATCACGGCGACCGTGATGGATGTGCAGTTGACCTCCTACACCCCCACCGGCAGCGTCGCGTTCTACGATGGCCAGACGCCGCTCGGCACGGCGACGCTGGATTCCAACGGCGTGGCGAGCCTCCCGCTCTCGGGCCTCTCGGTCGGCCCGCATTCGATCACGGCGGTCTACAGCGGAGACAAAGACGTGGCCGGCGGACCCTCGGCGGCCCTGAGCCAGACCGTCAACCGCGCCGCTTCCGCCGCCTCCGTCGCCAGTTCGGTGAACCCCAGCGTATTCGGCCAATCGGTCACGCTGACGGCAGCCGTCAGCAGCACCGCCGGCATGCCCACCGGCTCGGTCATCTTCCTTGATGGCTCAACCCAACTGGGCACCGGCACGCTCGACAGCACCGGCCATGCGACCCTGTCCACCAGCGGCCTGTCGGTCGGCAATCATTCGCTGAGCGTCTCCTATACCGGCGACACAAGTTTCCAGATCGCTTCCAGCCCCGCGATCAGTCAGTCCGTCGGCCAGGCCTCGACGCAAACAGGGATTAGCGCTTCGACGCTGGCGCTGGCGCCGGGCCAGTCGGTGACGTTCACCGCGAACGTCAGCGTGATGGCTCCGGGCGCGGCGTCGCCTAGCGGAATGGTGACGTTCCTGGACAACGGCGTCTCAATCGGGCAGGGCGCGGTCAACAATGGCGTTGCCGTGCTCACGACTTCCTCGCTGGCGGTTGGAAGCCATAACATCACCGCCTCCTACGCCGGCGACACCGATTGCAAGGCCAGCGTGTCGGGAACCGTCAGCCCGACCGTCACCGCGCCCCTGGCCACTTTCAGCGGCCATGTCTTCAACGACGTGACCGGCAACGGGCTGACCGCCGATGACACCCCGATGGGAGCCGTGGTCGTGAAACTGTATCGCGACAGCAACGGCGACGGCATGGTGGACAACGGCGACATCCTCGTCGGATCCGTCAACACCGCCTCCGATGGCTCTTATATCTTCGGCGGCGAGCAGCCCGGCAAGTATCTCGTAGAGGAAATCGTCCCCAACGGGTATGTCCGCACCGCCCCGCTGGTCAACAGCGCTTATGCGATCAACGCCGCCTACGGCACGGTCTCGACGCACAACGACTTCGATAACTTCCAGAAGTGCAATTGCGCGTCGGACCTAAGCCGGCTCTATTTCACCGACGGCTGCCATACCGTGACCGACCTGCGCGGCCAGACCCATGAGGGTGACACGGTCAACGTGACCTTCACCGTGAAGGCCGGCACATCGGACACCTTCTCGCTGGTGGTTTACTCGGCCCCCGGCGCGACGTTCGACGCCAACACCGCCTCGCAGCAGCGGGTGCTGCAGGTCGCCAGCGGATCGTTCACGACCGGGACGCACACGCTGACCGTTCACCTGCCTCGCAACTCGCATTACCAGGTGGACTTCATCTGCGGCTCGGTGATCACCCAGTTCGGCCCCGCCGGCAGCAACATCTTCTACACGCCGCAAGGCCGGTTGATCTCGGCGGACAATGAGTAATCCGCGAAAAGTCCGCGAATGACAATGAACGGGCCGGACGCGAAAGCGCCCGGCCCGGTTTGTTGGACCGGTACTGAAGCATGGGAAATTGCTCAGCCTGCCCTCATCAGTGACAGAACGTGCCTTTTGCCTCCGGCATTGCTATATTTGTGAGGAGGTATCCTATGACCTTGAGTATCTCGCTATCATCGGAAACCGCAGCCAAACTTAACGAACGGGCCGCCGCGCAAGGCAAGGACCCGACTGCCTACGCTTGCGAATTGATCGAGGAGGCTGTAACGCAAGAGAGCCTTGAGGAATTGCTGGCCATATCCCAGAACGAATTCTCATCGACGAATATGACGCGAGATGAAATGACGGAGTTTGGCCGCGAACTTCTGGAAAAGGTGCGCGTCGAGAAGGTCCAAAAGCCATGAGGCCTCGCGCCGTCTACGATATGATGGTATTTTTTCAGTGGGCGACGCTACCACCAGAACAGCCGCACCGCCAACACGCAACGCTTGCCGCAGTCATCAATCGTACCGTCCGTCTTTGCCTCGGCCCCGAACTTCTATTCGAGGTACAAAATCTCCTCACGCGGCCCGAATTGCAGGTGAAATACAAGAGTATGACGCCCGAGCATGTGGCCGCCATTCTCTCACGCGCTCGACGTTATGCGGTCTGGTTTGAGAACATTCCCAAGCGGTTCGCGCTTCCCAATCACGAGAAGGACAACCATCTTTTTGATCTGGCGATCGAGGCAAAGGCGGATTACCTGGTGACGTTTGAACGGCGGCTTTTGGCGCTTCCGACCGCCCCAAACCAGGAAGGACATCGGCTTCGGGAGCTTGCGCCAAGTCTTGAGATCATCACGCCAAAATCCTTCGCTGAACTGCTTAAAGCCGTGTGAATCTGTACAGACTAAAGTGTAAACCGATCATGCGATTTGGGGTTCGGTTGGAGCTGATGATTGTTGAGGGGTTTCCATCCGCATGAGTTGAACGATTCGTTCAAGTTTGAAGGTCCGCCGGTCGTTTCGCAGTTGGCAGTGGGCGATCAGGAGCAGTTCGCCGCCGGCGCGGCGCACGTGCAATGGCTCGATGATGCGGAGCGTGCGGTTGTCGGCGGCGTCAAGATATTCCATCTGGACCGGCCGCCGTTGCTCCAGGGCCTCCTCCAGTTCCAGGGGCAGCAGGCTTTCACGTGGGTTGAGGGGGAGCAGGCCCATGGGCCCGCCTTGCTGGGCGAAGGCATCACACAGGCACATCGACAAGCCGCCCACGGGTTCCATCAATTTCTCAAAAACGCCGGCGGTGGTTTGGGCATCGGCCAGGGCGCGGTGGGCGACGGATGGAAAAACGCCCAGCCGGGGCGCCAACGCCTGGAGCCCGTTGCCGCCGCGTCCATAGCGACGGCGGGCAATCCGCAGCGTGTCCATCACCGGCGCATCGCTTAGCGCCGCCGCGATATCCATGCCCGATCGGCGAAATTCTTTTCGCAAGAACGAAAGATCGAAACGGATGTTGTGGCCCAGCAGCATCGCCCCCTCGAGCAATTTCATGCACGCGGGAAGCTGCGCCTGGAAGGTGGGCTGGCCGTCCACCATCGGCTGGCTGATGCCGGTGAGGGCGGTTACGCCGCGACTGATGGGGCGCTGGGGATCGATGAGCTGCTGGTATTCGCCGACGACCCGCCCCGCCTCGACGCGCACGATCCCCAGCTCGATCACGCAATGCCCGAAGTCCGCCGACGCACCCGTCGTTTCCACGTCGAGAAACGCCAGCGGCACGTCACGCAAAGGTTGAAGCAGCGAAAACGCCATGGGCATGAAGCGGCTGGGGAGCGCAAGGAAAATGGGCTCCACGATCCGTCGCGGCCGCCGATCAAAGGTACGCTTGGGAGAATGAAAAGGTCAGAAGCCCGTGTCACGTTTAGGGCACCGGTTTCCGCCCCACTCCGCGTCCTGACGTGCCGGTCTCCGGTGGTTAGTCGACCGGCTACTTTAGAATTCACTCCCGATGATGGAGGCTTCGAAGACCTGCGCGCCATTGACCAATCCCTGCACTTTGCAGGTGACGCGGTGATGGCGGTTGGAAGTTTCCAGCCCCAGGATATAGAGCCGGCATCCGGGCTGGACGGGCTGGCGGAAGCGGATGGCGTCGGCGCCGCCGAATCCGATGAAACCCTTCCAGCCAATGTATTTTCGCGTGTAGAAACTGGCGAGCTGGGCGCCGGCTTCGATCATCAACACGCCGGGAAATAGCGGACGGCCGGGGATGTGGCCGGGGATCCAGAACTCATCAAGGCCGATGTCCCTGTAGCCGATGATCTGCCCTTTTTCCGGGGCGGCATGGACAATGGCGTTCAACTGCTCCATCTCCCCGCGCTGCGGATTGGCCTGGCGAATCGCCTCCTGGTCAAAAAGGATGCGATCAAGGTCGATCCCGGTGATGTCGTAGAGCAGTTGCGGGGGCATGTATCTTGAGTTGTATGCAACACGCACGGGCGGGACCGCCCGTGTCACGATTGAGGTTGCATTTCCCGGCTTTACACTTTTAGCGGTGTGCCCGAAGGGCCGCCTCCAAACCGCGAAAACGCGCCTACCCACGCTCTTACACTTAGCTTGCTTCTTCGGCCGGCGCGGCAGCCGTCGAACCCTCGCCCTCAGGCTCATCCCGGCCCTCAAGCACCTTTTTACGAACTTCCTGAGCGGCCGACTTAATCTCCTGCATTTTTTTGCGCACGCGGGTGCCGGCGGCCTTGTTCCCGCCCTCGGCCTTCTGTACGTCACCCTCCGCGTCCGCCACCATCCGCTTCAATTCATCAAACTCATGCATAAAGCCTCCTGACCTGTTGTTAAGGGCGGAAACTCTACTGATGGGGATGATGGCTGTCAATTGAGCGCGGCGCTAAGATTTTGACCGGATATGCCGGGATTCGCGGCGGATGGGGAACTGTCCGTTTTAGAACTCCCGTCTCTGCCGGGCCGTTGGGATATCGAGGATTTTGCGGTATTTGGCGACAGTGCGTCGAGCCAGTTCGATGCCTTGCTCCTTGAGCTTGACGACGATTTCGTCGTCGTTGAGGGGGTTGAGCCGGTCTTCGGAGCCGATGATGCCCTTGAGTTTTTCCTTGACGGCGTCCCAGCTCATGTCTTCGCCCTCGGCGTTGGTGGTGCCGCCGGAGAAGAATCGGCGGAGCGGAAAGACGCCGCGCGGGGTTTGAATCCACTTTTCACTCACCGCGCGCGAAACGGTCGCCACGTGAATTCCCAGTTGATCGGCCACCAGAATCATCGGCAATGGCCGCAGAAATTCCGGGCCCTTGTCGAAGAACTCGCGCTGGGCGTCCACCACCGCCCGGATCACCCGAAGGATCGTGCTTTTGCGCTGCTCGATGCTTTCCAGAAGCCAGCGGGCGTTGCGCACGTTGTTGGTCAGGAACTCGCGGGTCTTTTTATCGCAGCCGCGATTCTTGATCATTTTGCGATACATGCCGGAGATGAAGAGGTTGGGGGCCGGATCGTTGGCCATCTCGATTTCGTAGCGGTCGGTTTCCTCATCATACCAGATGATGGCATCGGGGGTGATGGACGGGGAATCCTCGCCGCCCACTTCCTTGCCCGGATTGGGCCGCAGGCGCCCCAGGCCCCGAACCCCGGCCTTGATCTCCTCGATCGACCGCCCCAGTTTCTTGCTGATCTGCGGATAGCGATTCATCTCCAGATCGTGCAGATGCTCGGTGATCAGGGCGTATTCCAGATCGAAATCGTGCCCCTTGGCCTGTTCGGGATCATGTTCGAGGGCGGCCAGTTGCAAAAGAAGGCACTCCTGGAGAGTCCGCGCCCCCACGCCCGCGGGCTCGAGCGTCTGCACCAGGCGCAAGGCTTCCTGAAGATCCGCGAGCGTAATCGGCGCCTTGGATTCCTTGAGGACGGTCTCGAATTCGGTGCGGAAATACCCCTCGGCATCGATATAGTTAATGATCGCCTCACCGGCCTTGCGCACGGCGGGCGAACATTCAATGAAGGCCCACTGCCCCAGTAAATGCTCCTGGAGCGTGCCGCCGCGGGCGGCGGTGTTGTTCATCGCATCGAGCTTTTTATCCCGCTCGCCGTCGTAGCTGCTGACGCGGAAGCTGCTGTTGGTATTGAATTCCTCGTTTTCCAGGTATTCGCTGAGCTTGGCCAGCCGATCAAAGTCCTCCGCCCCGTCGCCGCCTTCCTTAACCACCAGGGCCTTTTCGTCCTCGGTGTATTCGGGCTTGGCGTCCGTCTCCACGTCCACGATGAGGTCGGCGTCTGTTTCCCCTTCGCTCATCTCCAGCACCGGGTTGTTTTGCAGCTCCTGTTCGATGCGTTCTTCGAGCTTCTGGAGCGGAAGCTGCAGGATCTCCATGCTCTGGATCATGCGGGGCGTGAGGATCTGAAGCTGCCCGTGCCGCAACTCCGGACGCATGCCAAGGGATTGAGTTAACTGCATACAAATTCCAGCCTTAAGTACATCAGAGCAACGGTATGTAATTTGCTATGCAAGCATCATATCATCGGATGGGGCCGGGGGCCAATGGGAAAATTTTTGGCGAAGCTTAGTGTAGCAGGTGGGAAAGCCATGTGATGGCAATGCCCGGGTCGGCGTGATCGGTCACGTCCGAGTCTACAATCGAGTCATGGAGCCCCTTGTCGAAATCGCCGGCCTGGAATTCGCCTATGGGCAGCAGAGCGTTCTGCATGGCATCAATTTAAGCATTGCCCCCGGCACGACGCTGGGCGTGATCGGTCCCAACGGCGGCGGCAAGACAACGCTCTTGCGGATTCTTCTGGGCCTCGTCCGGCCCACGCGCGGCACCGTCCGCATTGCCGGCTTGCCCCCGAGGCAGGCGGTGCGGCGCGGGGATTTGGTGGGGTATCTCCCCCAAAACCCGCGCGTCACCAGCGAGTTCCCCATCAATGTTCGGCAAGTGGTTCGACTGGGCCTGGCCGGCAAGACCGGCGTGCTGCGCGCCTATCACCCCGATGATCTGAAATTCGCCGATTCACTTCTGGACCGGGTGGGCATCGGAGACCTTGCCGCCAAACCGATCGGCGCCCTCTCCGGCGGACAACTCCAGCGCGCGTTGATCGCCCGAGCTCTGGCCCCCCGCCCGCGACTGCTCCTCCTTGACGAACCCACCACCGGCGTCGATCGCGGCGGACAGCAGCAGTTCATCGAATCCATCCAGGAACTCAAACGCGATCTGGGCCTCACGGTGGTTTTCGTCAGCCATGATCTGCGCGCGGTGTCGGCAATTTCCGATCGCATCGCGTGCCTGAACACCACGCTGCATTACCACGATGTGCCCGATCACCTGCCGGCTGATCTGGTGTACAGGATGTTCGCCTGTGATCTGGAAGCCATGGGCATACGCGGCGGGCACCTTTGCACACATGGTGTGGATGTGGATGCGACGGCAGAATAGTGCCAGCGCATTCCTTCCCCCAGATAGAAGATTTGCGCAGAGACAAAAGACGCAAAGGCGCGGAGTCGCGACGTTCCGTTCCGTGCCTGCGCACTCCGGTATCTCAATTTGTCGAACGACGATTCGACAATATCGCATTTACTGTTTAGTTAGTTTCTAGAGAATTAGTCGTTCTCCGCGGCTTTGCGCCTTTGCGGACTTCGCGCCAATCCGTTTTGGTTGCGGCCGAAGGTGGCGCCGGGCCTTTTCGCGGCGCGCTCATTCTCCAATCGACACCATCGCGCTCCGCGGCTTGTTCAGTTGGATTTTGCAGGCATTGGGAGCGGTGTCGTTGAGGATGCGTTGAAGCTGCAACACGTCGCTGACGGCTTTGCCGGCGATGGTGGTGATGATCGATCCCTGGGCGACGCCTTCCTTGATGAACGGGCTTTGCGGATCGATGGCAACCACCATCAACCCGCCATTGGGCCGGGGCGAGCCCGCGAAATCCCAGTGACGTGGAATGGGCCCCAGCAGCATGCCGCACCAGCGAAAGCGCTGGCTCTCGCGCGTGATGGCGGCCTGCGGGGCCGGGCGCGGCGCGGTCGCCAGATGCAGCTTCAATTGCTTGCCTTTCCGATAAACCACCGCGGTGAGTCGATGCTCCACGGGCGCCTCGCCCACCAGCCGCACGAATTGCTCGCTGTCGACAATGTCCTGCCCGTTGAACTTTGCGATGATGTCGCCGGGCAGAAGTTTGGCTTTGGCGGCGGGCGAGTTTGATTCGACCGATTCGACGCGTGCGCCGCCTTCCCCAATATTCCCGTCACCCAATCCCGCGTCGCGAAGTTCCTGTGGCGTGGCCGACACGACACGAACGCCCAATCGGCCATACTTCACTTCCCGGCCTTCCTTCAGATCCGCGATGATCTGGCGAACGCGTGGCGTGATCGGGATCGCGAAGCCGATGCCGTTGGTCTGCTTTTGCGGAAGAATAACGGCGGCGTTGATGCCGATCACATTCCCCTGAACGTCGAACAACGGGCCCCCGCTGTTGCCGGGGTTGATCTGGGCGGTGGTTTGAATCAGGTCGCAGTAAAGGCGATCTTCCTTCGTGGACAACTTGGGCAGCGAGCGGCCCAATGCGCTGACGATGCCGACGCTGACGGCCATTTCGCCCGCGCCCGCTAAGCCGTAGGGATTGCCGATGGCAATCGTCCATTGCCCCCGGCGAACCAGGTTCGGTGCGAATTTTGCGACCGTGAGATGCGAAGCGGGAATCTTCAGCACCGCAAGATCGGAGCGGGGATCGGTGCCGACCACCACCGCTGGGTAAACGCGGTGGGTATCGGTGGTGACCCAGATATTGTCGCAATTGGCGATGACGTGATCGTTGGTGACGATGTAGCCGTCGGAATCGACCACGAACCCCGTGCCGACGGTGCGATCCACCGGATCGAGCATCGCCGCCAGTTTTTCGGGATTGATCCGGTCCGATCGCAGCGCCTCGTCGCCGTCTACCTTGGCATCGGTCGCGCTGATGGCAACCACCGAAGCTGAAACGCGCTGCGCGACTTCCTCGAAATGCTGCTCAAGATCGGCGATGCCGAAGTTGTCATCCAACGCCAGCTTCCGCGCATCCGGCGGCGCCGCGGCACGGGCCGACCGGCTCGACGAAAGCCCCAGGCTGTTGCACGAGAACAACAACCCGGAGAATCCCAATAGGGCGACGGTGGAACCGCGCGCCCCGCGCAGAATGCGAACGCTCATGCATAGCCCCGGCAAACGCAAAAACAACCCGTCGCCCGGCGAAGGCATTGGCAATGCCCTCCCGACATTAACGTGTCGGCCCGATTCTGTGCCTGCTTAATCCGGCTTCACCCGTCACAAGAAGAATCTCACCCCGGAGGCACGGAAACACGGAGGCGCTTCCGGCTCAACTGTCGCAACTGTTGATTGCTGGGAAAAGCAACCAATCGACGCTTTTGCAACTCGCGAAATCGCGCGTCGCCTCGAATGCGCCTCCGTGCCCCGGTGTCTCCGTGGTTGCTTTCTCTTCGGATTGCAAGCAGATCGTTGGAGCAGTTGAGCGGGCAAAAACAAAAGTGGCGTGGTCACCTTCGGTGACCACGCCTGTTTCGCACCATTCTATCGATGATATTCCCATCGTCAGACCGCTGATTCGGCCAATTCCTGGGCCTCCACTGGAGCATCCAGGGAGCGCTTGGCGCTGGGCAGGCCCTTGCTCAGCAGAACGGCCTCACGAATCTCATCGGCCAGTTCATTATTGGACGTGAGGAATTGCTTGGAGTTTTCCCGGCCTTGCCCAAGCCGGATCGATCCGTAGTTGTACCAGGCGCCGGTTTTCTCAACGACCCCGCACATGGCGGCAAGATCGAGCAGATCACCCTCGTAGCTGATGCCCCGATCGAACATGATGTCGAACTCGGCATCGCGGAACGGCGGCGCGATCTTGTTCTTCACCACGCGGGCGCGGGTGCGGTTTCCGATGGAGACTTCCCCATCCTTAATGGTGCCGGTGCGGCGGACATCAATGCGGATGGATGCGTAGAACTTAAGAGCCCGCCCGCCGGGCGTGGTTTCCGGGCTGCCGAACATCACGCCGATCTTCTCGCGAATCTGGTTAATGAAGATCACCGTGCATTTGCTTTTGGAAATCGCCCCCGTGAGCTTGCGCATGGCCTGGCTCATCAGCCGCGCCTGCAGGCCCACATGCGAATCGCCCATTTCCCCCTCGATTTCCGCCCGCGGAATAAGCGCCGCCACCGAGTCGATCACCACCAAATCCACGGCATTTGATCGAACGAGCAGCTCGCAAATCTCCAGGGCCTGCTCGCCAGTATCCGGCTGGCTGACCAGCAGATCGTTGAGTTGCACGCCCAGCCGCTTGGCCCAGGAAGGATCCAGCGCGTGCTCGGCATCAATAAACGCCGCCACGCCGCCCATTTTTTGCGTGCTGGCGATGACATGCAGCGTAAGGGTGGTCTTGCCGCTGGATTCCGGGCCGAAAATCTCAATCACCCGTCCGCGCGGAATGCCCTGGCCTCCCAGTGCGATGTCCAGGCTCAGGCTGCCGGTGGGAATGCCTTCAATGGCCTGGATATTCTCCCCATCCAGTTTCATAACGGCCCCTTTCCCAAACTGCTTTTCGATCTGTTGCACCGCCCGCGAGAGGGCTGAATCCCGCGCCGGATTGGCCGAGGGAGACCTGCCGGTGGGTTCCTCGATTGAGGAATTACGGTCTTTCTTCGCTTCCGCCTTATCGGTGGACCTTGCCATGAGATACTCCTGCCGCCGGGTATGTTTTTCAGCCGGCGTATGTGCGGCCGGCTAATGAAAACCCTGCCGCGTTGCGGTGGCTTAAGGTGCGGGCGATGTCCACTTTGGCCAATCCCCGCGACTGAACTCGACGCAAGCCACCGGGCGTCCATGTTCAGTGTTTGTACGGGCATCATATCGGGAGACGGGATGGGAAAGCAAGAGGGAAATCTCAAGAAATCTCCGAAAAAATACTTCGGGCGCCTGAACCCAGATTCCTTGTCGTGACACGGGCGTCCCGCCACAGGCGTCCGGGATATGGCAAGTTTACGCGAATGGGTTCCAATGAGCCAAGGGAGAGCGTGGACAATAGGCAGGGGATCGCAGCGACGGCGGTTCCATGCGCGCATGCGGCGGCGT
>DASRLH010000064.1:0-14753 GCA_035648595.1 Tepidisphaeraceae bacterium | reverse complement strand
TGCGCCCTCACCGGAGGGCGACGCCGCCGCATGCGCGCATGGAACCGCCGTCGCTGCGATCCCCTGCCTATTGTCCACGCTCTCCCTTGGCTCATTGGAACCCATTCGCGTAAACTTGCCATATCCCGGACGCCTGTGGCGGGACGCCCGTGCGGACGCCCGGAGACTAGGGAAAATCGACGTGTTCTGACTTCCATGCAACAAGCACGGGCGGGACGCCCGTGTCACGATTGAGGCTGCATTTCCCAGGCTGACACCCGTCTGGTTATGGCATAGACGAACAGCGCGTACTCGAAAGCGGCTTGACCGCTAGCCAACGCGGTTCGCGCGACCTGCGTAGAAGCGACGTCCTCGTCGCTTTCGGGGGCGCTGCGCCCCATGGAGACGCAACGCGGCGGGGACGCCGCGTCTATGTAGCACGACGACCCTCACTCAAAAAACTCCGGCAGAAGCACTTCGGCAATCTCATCGATCTGTTGTTTGTTTAGATCGAGCGTGAGTCGGTCTCCCGTCTTTACTGGTTTGAGAAGATTGAAAACTTTAATCATGCGGGCTTGCTCAGCGCGATCAGCCACCCCAGCCGTGGGATCAGGCTTGGGTGAGAAATCTTGGTCCCATGCCTGCTGAACCGAAGTTGCCGCATCCGCGCTTTTCGTTTGGACAATTACATGAATGGACCTGGGGCGAAGCTGTAGGGAGGCGGCAGCCCAACTTACGCCATCCACGATGCTGCGCATGGCTTTTATTTCGGCCATATCTTTATCGTTCACCTGTTTGTCGACCAATTTCCGGAAGGAATCCGACGGCGCGGCGGCCCAAATAACAGGCGCGTTTCCGGCGGCAGTCAGCGCGTGGCTCAGGTCGGGACGGGCGAGGGATATGCCTGCTTTAAGAACCTTCATGACGCCCGGCCGCGCCACGGCAATCGAATTGCCGATCCGCGCCGTCCCGAACCGGCTCTGGGCCTTTCGCCTTTGAATGCTTTCTTTCGTCGGGCCATTGTCCGCCGGATCGTCTTTTGGCTCGGGCTCGTCGAAAATCTTCGTCAGCGCGCGCTCATCGGCTCCCGCGGCAAGCGGGATGACATACAAGAAGTCGGGAATCTGCGTTTCCTTACCTTCGTCCAGATCCTCGAATCGGGCCAGCGTCACCAGCATGTACGCCTGCTTTCCTCCGGCATCCAGAAACTTGCGGAGGTCCGGCGCGGCCTCGCCAGCCTCGGAGTCCAGCGATTTTTTTGTTTGCGCTATCGCTTGCGGCGTACGATGGCCGGCACTCAGGCGGGCCAGTAGCCAATCGTGGAGGGCTTTGACGTCGATTCGCGCCACGTCAAAGCGCATGACGATCAACGTGTCATCATCAAGAAATGGCAGAATCGCCGCATCTTGTTGGACACCGGCGGGCCTAGTGGTGGGAATCGCTGGTGCAGCGTTGCCCGCGGAAGGCGCGGGCTGCGTTACTGCTGGCGACGGCCCGCCAGCGCCCAGGGACGCGCTCATACAAGCTGTGGCGAACAGGCAAATGAACAATGGATGCCAGCTTCGGCGTGAAATCGGGCGCGCAAGTCGTATTTGAGGTTTTTGCACGCATCGAATCTTACCGGCGCGGATGATCTTTCGGACAGGTATGAAATGTCGTGGCCACCACGCCATCGGCACGGGCGGGACGCCCGTGATACGTTGACGGATTGCGCCAAAGACGGTCCGCCGGTTTACGAAATCTGGATAGATCGTTTCGGCTTGAACGGCTAAACTGTGCGGCACGATATCCCGGCACGCCAATCGCAGGCATGGACCGCCTGCGCGTGCTTGAGTGCGTCATTTTCCCCAACGGACTTTGCAATACACCCCATTCCCATGACACAAGACAACCCCTCGCTGAATCCCAATTCCCCGGACCCGTCGGCTCAAGGCAAGGCAGCCCGCACACCGCTTCCGCCTTCGGGCGCACCGGCGGCTAAACCACCCGCCAAGGTCAAGCGCCGTTGGCTTCGCCGGACGCTGATCGGCGTTGGCATCCTGGTGGTTTTGCTGCTGATCCTGGTATTGCTCGCCCCGACGATTGCCAGCACCGGCGCGGCACGTTTATTTGTGGTCGGGAAGATCAACCAGAATCTTAATGGCAAACTCGAGATCGCCAACTGGTCGATCGGCTGGACCGGGGGCATCCGTGCCGATGGGATTAAGGTCTTCGATGAAAAAGGCGTGCAAATTTTACAGATTCCGCATGTCAGCACCCAACTGTCGCTGCTGGGGGCGATTCGCGGGCAATATCATCTGGGCAACACCATCATCGACGGGCTGGATTTCGATGCGGTGCGGGAGCCGGATGGTACGCTGAACTTCGCCAAGCTGGCCAAATCCAGCACGTCGTCGCCCGCAACAAAGTCATCCGCGTCCACTCCGTCAACGGCCAAGAGTGCGGGCAAGCTGCCGGATGTGGATGGCGATCTGCAAATCACCAATGGCCGGGGCACGTTTCAGGATGACATGACGCATCACGCCCCGATGCAATTCACCACCATCGCCGGCGAAGTGAAGATTCCCAGCATCAACCAGGCGATTAGCGACTCGCTGAAAATAGCGGCCAAGGTCGGCAACCAAAGCCAGCCGGGCGTGATCACGCTGGATGGCACGCTGCTCATCGCCCGGAGCAACCAACTTCTGGCGGCCAATCAAATGGACGTTCATCAGAAGCTGGGGCTCAAGGATCTGGATGCCGAAAGTCTGGAGCCGTTTC
This sequence comes from Tepidisphaeraceae bacterium, assembly GCA_035648595.1. GTDB lineage: Bacteria > Planctomycetota > Phycisphaerae > Tepidisphaerales > Tepidisphaeraceae > RYN-428. Next base: position 12,014 of record DASRLH010000064.1, on the reverse strand, counting down.
TGCCGCCGTCGCTGGGGATCACCACGCTGGCGGGAATGACCGCGGGCGATTTGGGGTTGGACCTGGCCGCCGGACAGGCGGCGACAATTGAAGGGTCGATCGCCTCCAAGAATTTCCGGCTCGGCGGGCCGATCCTCAAGGGCGACACTTATCCCGCCGATTCGCTCACCCTCAACATTCCCAAGAGCATCATCGACATGTCCTCGGGCCTTGGCGGCTTCGAGAACTATCGGCTGAAAGTCGGGGCCGGGGCGGCCGGCAAGGACGCGATCACCCTCGCCGCCATCAGTCCCGGCGGCGGCAAGACGCTGTTCACGCTCGCCGCCGACATCACGCCGGGCATGCTGCAGAATCTCAAATCCAACCGCGCGCCCGGCGGCAACGGAATGCTCCACGAAACCTTGGAGGCCGATATCGCGCCGCTGGCCAATGCGCTGCCGCATATGTTCAGCGTGGGCGAAGGGCGCAAGCTGACCGGCGGGCATGTAAGCCAATCACTGAATGTTGCGATGAGCGCGACCAAGTCGGATGTGCAGGAGGCGTTTGCCGCACATGATATTGCCGGCGAGAACGTCGCCGATCATCAGCCCATCAAGCTCCAGCCGATCGACCAATCGCTGAAGACCACGATTCTCGCCAGCGGCGGGGCGATTCCCGATGTGCGTAACCTCGTCCTTCTGCTCACCACCGGCTCGGGAGGCAACGGCGGGTATGCGTCGGCGGATGTGAAGGCCGCCGATCTTTCGGATCTCAATGCGCAAGTTCACATCGTGCTCGACAAGATGCAGGCGGAATTGGGGCAGCTTTTCGATTTCCACGGAATGCAACTCGCTGGATTGGTCGATCTGACATCGCAAGCGAAGGGCGGCCTGATCGCCGGAAACGCCACGACTGGCGATAACGGCGCATCGGACGTCACCGTGAACCTTACCGGGACAAATCTGGTCGTAAAAAGCCTGCAAAATCGCAGCGCGATAACGCTGACGCGGTTGGCCGCCAACTTCAACGCGAAGATTCAGACGGGCACGGCGTTATTCGCGCAGGGAGTGGCCGGCGGAATGGAACTCACCGGACTCTCAACTGCCGCCCCCAACGAAAAAGGCCTGCACAATGAACAATTGAAAGCCACGTTCGCGGCGGTTCCCGAGCCCAACTTCTGGGCACTGCACCATGTGAATCTGGGCGTGGAGGGGAGCGTCTTCACGATGAATCTGAAAGACGCGGAGGTGCGTCTCAAGGAAAGCGCGTCGGCGGATGCCAAGGCCGTCCCGACGCTTCAAATGATTCGCCAAGCCATGCTCACGCTGAACGCGCCGGCCCTGGATAAATTGCAGGCATTCCTGGACGCCTTTTCCGCGAATCCGACCCCCGCGCCTGCCGGGCCCACCGCGTCGAGCGGTGTCGGGCCCAAATTCGACTGGCAGTTGATGAGTCCCGGCGAAGCGATCATGGGCATCGTCCGCACGGGAGGCAAACCGGCGGCGATTAAGACAGCCGCCCCCGTCGCCCCAATTCCGCCGACCAAACTCGCGGGCGGCAGCCTCACCTTTAGCGTCAACATCCACGTCGATCCGGCGACGAACCAAACCATCGTGCAGCCGACCGCGACCGGCAAAGACATCGTGCTGAGCAAGGATGGCGTGCTGGATACGATCGGCGGGCTGGCGATGCTCGGTGAACTCGATATCGCCTCCAAACCCGTTGCCAGCCAGGGCGCTTCTCCAACTTCAGCCGCGCCGGCCACCGCTCCTTCGATCATGGACGAGATTGCGCAGGTGAGCTTAAAGAATCTCACCCTCGACGCCGTCGGCAGCGGCGTAGTTCTGAATGGCGCCATTTCAGATCTCGCCCACGCCCGCTCCTTTAGCAACCTTACCGCCGACATCAATTACAACTCGACGATGCTCTGGCAGGCGATCCTGCCGTTGTTGTCAAAGAGTTCGCAGGAATCGATGAAGGACGTGCAAGTGGCGGGAAATTACACGCGCCGCTTCACCGTCGCGGGGAGCCTGCCGGCGGACAAGCCCTTCAATCAGGCCATCACCTCCCTCAACGCCAATGGCGAACTGCTGCTCGATCTGCTCGATGGAAAAGGCGCCAAGCTCCAGAACTTCCTGTTCCCGTTCGTGCTGGCCAATGGCAAGGTGCGCGTGGTGCTGGCCGGCAAGCCCGAGGGCCAAAACTACGCCGCCCCCGCGGCCCTCAACGGCGGCACGCTTTCAATGGCCGGCGCTACCCTCGATCTTACAAAAGAACATCCGACGCTCACCCTTCCCCCCAAGACGCAATTGGCCAGGAACGTAAGCATTAATGCACTTTTCAGCGACACGTTCCTGGGAGGTTGGGTCAATAATCCGCTGTTTGTGAGCCCCAAAACCGCGACTGGCATAATGGATGCAATCATCAATGTCTGCAACGACCTGCCGATTGATTCCACTGTCAATGAGCCGGTGGCCAGCAACACGGGCGTTCTGGACATGTCCATTACGATCAACCGGATTCAGATCGGCAACGACACAATTACAAAGATCGCCGATGCGGTGAGCGGTCTCACGGGCGGCAGTACGTTGGCGACAAAGAGCTTGCAGGGCGACGTGAAGCAATTCAACGTGAAAGTCCAAAAGGGAAATGCGGACGAAGACCTCATTCTGCAGTTTGGCGAAAGCAAGCGGCCGCTCCATCTCACCGGCAGCGTGGCGATGGCGAGCAGTCAACTGCACATGAACCTGGACCTGCCGTGGGCGATGTTCGGCATGAAGCCCAACCAGCAGTTCGCCGCCCTCGCCGGCGATGGAGTCAATCTCCCGCTGACTGGCACCGTCAGCGCCCCGCAGTTCGACTTCGGCGCCGCCGTTCAGAAAAACCTGGGCGCCGCCCCACAAAACCTCATCAAAAACCTGCTCAACGGCAACAAGACCGGCAACCAAAACCCCCTCGACGCCCTTAAGAATCTCGCCGGCCAGGGAAACAAGAATCCCAACAACGGCAACAACCCCCCTTCCACCCAACCCGCCGGCCAAAACCCCCAGGACCTCATCAACGACATCGGCGGATTGTTCAACCAGAAAAAGAAGAAGAAAGACGAAAAGAAACAGTGAGTGACGTAGGGTTCGCTGTAGCGCGGAAAGTGCTGAGTGCTGAGAGTTGAGTGCTGAGACGGCGAAGACGTGATGAGTGATGAGTGAACCGTGACAAGAGCGCGTCCCTGTCACGCTTCACTTATCACTCATCATCCTCCCCTGTAGCGACGTTCACAGGTTTTTTTCTCCTTTTCGTTCTTGGCGGTCGTGGCGCTCTTGGCGCTTGTCTTCCGGCCACAAAACGCACTCAGCACTCAGCACTCAGCACTCAACTCTCAGCACTTTTCTTCCCTACACTCCTCGCATGCGCGGAATCGTCTTCGACATGGACGGCTTGATGATCGACAGCGAGGGCATCTACTGGGCGGTCAGCCGGCAGATGGCGCTGGAGCAGGGCAAGACGGTGAGCGATGAAACCCTGGGCCGCATGATGGGCCGGGCGCCGCTGGAGTCGGTCGAGTTGTATGCCCGCGAGGTGGGGCTGGCACAGGCGCCGGACGTTCTGATGCGCGAGCGCGATGCGCGCGTGCTACAGATCATCAAGACCGGCGTGCAGCCGATGCCCGGCTTGCGAGAAGTGCTGGACGCCTTTCATCCCCGCTTCAAGCTGGCTATCGCCACCAGCGCGCCGATGCGCTTCGTCGATTTGATTGTGGACGGCCTGAAAATCCGCGATGATTTCCAAGTCCTGCAAACCTCCGACGACATCACTCATGGCAAGCCCAATCCCGAAATCTATCTGAAAGCCATGGCCCGGCTCGGCATCCCTCCCGCCCAATGCGTGGTCCTCGAAGATTCCTCCAACGGCGCGCTGGCCGGCAAGCGCGCCGGCGCCTACACGATCGCGGTGCCGTCGAAGTACACCCGTTCGCAGGATTTCTCATTCGTCGATTATATCGCCGCCGATCTGCTTGACGCCAAGGCACATGTGGAAAGCCTGGGCTGAGATTCAAGCGGGAAGATTTACCGCGGAGGCGCAGAGACGCAGAGAAGAGGCGCATGCGTTTGCCCAAGGGGTTCCCACAATGCCAAAAAACTCAATCCAGAAACTTTGATTTTTGAGCGCCGTTGCAATTTTCGAGCATGCCTCCGCGCCTCTGCGTCTCGGCGGTTAATCGCCTGCCTTTTTTCGTGCAAAATCGCCCAATCTATTCGTGCAGCGGCGCAGGCTTTTGGATATGCTATTGGGTAGATGGAAACAACCACCTTAACCCCGGAAGTCCAAACCGCGCCGCCGGCCCCTGTTGCCACCGATCGCGACGTGCAGCGGGCGACGTTGCGCGACCTGGTGGCGCTGGCCACCGAATGCGCCGCCACGGAGTCGGAGATCGAGCGGCGGTATCGCGCCCAGGTCGAGGACGAGGACAAGACCTTCAAGCGCGTCACGTTTGACACGCGCAACAAATACAGCAACCAGCGCGAGGGCGTCCGCCGAACGCGAGAAACGGCGATCGCCGCCGTCGATGGGCAGTTTCAAACCGCGTTTGACGAGCTCAAGGCCGACGACGAAGAGGCCCGCCGCAAGCTCGCCTCTCGCCATGATCTGACCATTCAGGAAGTCAAGAGCAAATTCAACCAGGCGGTCTGGCTGGCCGACAGCGTGCTGGAAAATGCCCAGAATGGCGTCGCCTTGGATTACAAAAAAGCCAAGGACCTGGTCGAGGCGCATATTAAGGCGCTCGACGACACCGATGCCCACGCCAAACGTTTGCTTAAGAGCTACAAATCGAAAATTGTGGATCCGCCCGAAGACCAAGCGCCTGCCGCCACCGATCCCCAGCCCGAGCAGGCGCAGGCGGCGTACGATGCCCTGCGAACCAAGGCCGAGCAGCACCTGGCGAAACTGGGCAGCCTGATCCTTCCCCGGCTGTTCGTCGGAATCACGCCGGTGCTGTTGGTGGGGGTGATGTGCGTGCTGGCGGGAGTGGGCGTGCAGGTGGCCCTGCAAACTTCAACGCCAAACTGGGCGTATATCGGCGCGGCGGCCGGCGGCGCGCTCGTGCTTTGCCTCGTCCTGGGTTTTTTGCTCAAGGGCGTGGCGCGCGGGAGAGTGCGCGACCAGTACCTCCCGTTGCATCAGGCCGTCATCGCGGGAAGGCGCGCGGCGGCGGCGGAACTGCTCTTCGCCCAGCAGTCGCGTGATGCGCGAATTGAAAAAGCCGCCCAGCAGCGCAAGGCCGAGGCGCACGGGGCCAAGGAAAAATACGCACCCTACATGACCGAAGGCGCCCGCAAGCGCGACGCGGCCCTCAAGATCATCCAGACCGAATACGCCGGCCGTATGGCCAAGGTGGAGGCCGAGCGCGATCGCGGGCGCGCGGCGGCACAGGAAGCCGAGCGCGTGCAACTTGCGGATGTGCAGCAGCGCGAGGAGCGAGAAACCCAGCGGCTCACCGAACGCCACGATCTGCTCCTCAAGCAAAGCAAGAAAACGTATGATGACGCCCGCGCCGCGCTGGCTGGCCGGCTGCATACGGGGTTGCAGCGCATTCAGGTTCCGGTGGTCGGCGGGGATGGGCGTTTGCCGGTGGATTGGAACGATCCCGCCTGGCGCGATTTCAAAACGCCCACGCAATTCCCCGGCGTCGTGCGTTTCGGCGAGTTGCGGGTTGATTTGCGCAGCATCGCCGACGGCCTCCCGCAAACCGCCGCCGAGGCCGGGAAGCGCGACGAGGGATCAAGGGCCGCCGGGTCGTCCAACGGAAGTGGAAATGGCGCGGGCGCGGGCGCGGGCGCGGGCGGTGGGAACGGCGCCGCCGCCGCGACCAGCGGCTCGCCGCTTCATCGTCAGCTTCCGGCGGCCTTCGCCGTTCCCGCAACGCTGGCATTTCCCCGGCAAGGATCGCTGCTCATCCAAAGCGACCGCGATGGCCGCGCCGATGCGATCCGCGTATTGCAGATGGTGATGACCCGCCTGCTCACCAGCCTGCCCGCCGGCCGAGTGCGGTTCACGATCATCGACCCGATCGGGCGCGGCGAAAATTTCGCCGGCTTCATGCACCTGGCCGACCACGACGATACCCTCGTGGGCGGACGCATCCTCACCGAGCAAGACCAGATCGAGCAACGGCTGGCCGACATGACCGGGCACATGGAAACGGTCATTCAAAAATACCTGCGCAACGAATATGAAACGATCGATGAGTACAACGCCCAGGCCGGCGAGTTGGCCGAGCCATACCGAATATTGGTGATCGCGGATTTCCCCACCGGTTTTGAGGGCGAAGCCTCCAAGCGCCTGGCAAGCATCGCCAGCAGCGGCGCGCGGTGCGGCGTCTATACCCTGGTCATGCGCGACACCCGCGAGCAAATGCCCACCGGCACGCATCTCGATGAACTCGAACGCAACAGCGTCAACCTCGTGCGCGAGGGCGAAAAATTCGTCTGGAAAGACGATGTGTTCGGCATGTTCCCGCTCACGATCGATGCGCCGCCAACCGAGGAGGTGCTGACCAAATTGCTCGATGTGGTTGGCAAAGGCGCCAAGGCGGCCAAGCGGGTGGAACTGCCGTTCGATACCATCGCGCCGTCGATCCAGCAAACGTGGTCGATGTCCAGCGCCGGCGAGATTCAGGTGCCGGTCGGACGCATGGGCGCGACCAAGCTCCAATACCTGCGGCTGGGTCGCGGCGTCGCGCAGCATGTGCTCATAGCCGGCAAAACCGGTTCGGGTAAATCAACTTTGCTCCACGCGATGGTGACGAATCTGGCGATGTGGTACTCGCCCGATGAAATCGAGTTTTACCTGGTGGACTTTAAGAAGGGCGTCGAATTCAAGACCTACGCCACGCATCATCTTCCCCACGCCCGCGCCATCGCGGTCGAGAGCGACCGTGAATTCGGATTGAGCGTCTTGCAGCGATTGGATGGCGAACTGACCCGCCGAGGTAATCTTTTCCGCCAGGCCGGCACGCAGGACTTGGCCGCCTATCGGCAAAGCCCCGGCGCGGTGCGCATGCCGCGAACGCTGCTGATGATCGACGAATTTCAGGAGTTCTTCAGCGAGGACGACAAACTCGCCCAGGAGTCCAGCGTGCTGATGGACCGCCTGGTAAGACAGGGCCGTGCGTTCGGCATTCACGTTTTGCTCGGCTCGCAGACCATTGGCGGCACTTCGGGCCTCAGCCGCAGCACGCTGGGGCAGATGGCCGTCCGCATCGCGCTGATGACCAGCGAGGCCGACTCGCAACTGATCCTGGGCGACAACAACTCCGCCGCCCGGTTGCTCTCGCGGCCCGGCGAAGCGATCTACAATGACGCCGGCGGCCTGGTCGAAGGCAACAGCCCGTTCCAGGTGGCCTGGCTCCCCGATGACAAGCGCGAGGCCTACCTCGACCGCGTGCATCAGCGCGCCGTCAAGGCCGGCATTGAGGGGCGCGATCCGACGATCGTGTTCGAGGGCAACGCAGCCGCCGACATCCGGCAAAACGCGCAGCTCATGGCGCTGATCGAAGCCCCGGCGTATCCCGAAGCGGGCGCGCCCGCGGCCAGCGCATGGCTGGGCGATCCGGTCGCCATCAAAGACCCGAGCGCCGTCACCTTCCGCCGGCAGGCGGGGGCGAACGTGCTGATCGTTGGGCAGCAGGATGAGATGGCGTTGGCGATTATGTCCACCGCCTTGGTCTCAGTCGCCACCCAACAACCGCCCGGCAAGGCCATCTTCTACGTCTTCGACGGCTCCCCCGCCGACTCAAATTTGGCGAAGGTTTTCCCGTCGGTGAAGGAGGCCCTGCCGCATGAAGTGAAACTGGTCGAGTGGCGCCTCACAGCGGAGGGGATTGACGAAGTGGCCAAGGAAGTGACGCGCCGCCAGGCGGAAGGCGATGCCGAGGCGACTTCGATCTACATGATCTTCTACGGCTTGCAGCGCTATCGGATGCTGCGTAAATCCGAGGAATCGTTTAGTTTCGGCGGAGGAGGCGATGAGGAAAAGGTAACGCCGCCCGACAAGCAATTCGCCGACATCCTCCGCGAAGGCCCGGCGATGGGCGTGCATGTTTTAACGTGGGCGGACACGCCCGCGACGCTGGAGCGCACCCTCGACCGCGCCGCCATGCGCGAGTTCGACAACCGCATCCTCTTCCAAATGAGCTCAAACGATTCGAGCAACCTGATCGACTCGCCGGCGGCTAACAAGCTGGGCCCCAACCGCGCCCTCAGCTACAGCGAGGAGCAGGGCGTCACCGAGAAGTTCCGGCCGTATGCGGTGCCGGAGGCAGGTTGGCTTGCGGAGGTGAAACAGAATTTGGCGAAGAGGGTGAAGACGTAGTGTTAAGAGGAACCATGCCGCACTCTGGGCACCGCTTCGGCGTTGCGCGAAGATCGTATCCACACGATTGGCAGGGGATGACGTCCGGGTCGTGTATGTTTAATTCACGTTCAACCGCCCACCAGAGCAACCACACGAAGGGCAGCATTCCGAATGCCGCGACCCATGAAATGTAATAGTAGAATGTTTGATACAAGAACGGGGGATTTGCATCAGGAAGGTTCACCGTAAAACCCGATCCGAAGTTGCCGTCCCCAGACACCCATCCAATTAGAACCGGCCCGCTCGTGGAGGTAATCACGAAGTCGCGCACGAAGTAGCTCCGCACCCAAAGCACACACGTCGCCACGCAGAGCGCGAGCGATAGTGCGGAGAGGATCCGAAAGATGCGGAGGCCCATGGGGGCATGATACTGCGGCATGCACACGGACGAAAACCGCGCTTGTCTGGTTTGCGCCATCGGCACGGGCGGGACGCCCGTGATACGTCACGGTTGTTGGTACACCACAAGACTTTTGACAGAATGTCCGCCATCCCGCCGATCCCTGACCCCATATTCGCGCCCGCCGCCGTCACGTTGGCGGTCCTCGCCGGCGGTGAAGGGGTGCGGATGGGGATGCCCAAGGGATTGTTGTCGATCCAAGGTCAGCCCATTCTTGAATACCTGCTGGATCGCCTCGCTTTCCCCGGCCCCACGCTGCTTGTCACCGCCCCTGGCCGCGAGCGGCCGCCGGGCTGGCGGCGATTCTCCGGCGAAGTTTCCGATCCCGTCTCCGGCGGCGGACCCTTGCGCGGCGTGCTTACCGCGTTGGAACATCTCGCCACGCCTTTGCTCCTGGTCCTCACGGTGGATATGCCCGGCATCCGCCCGACGCATCTGCAATGGACGCTGCACGAGATAACGCGCCGGCCAGAAACACTTGGGTTAATGACGCGCCGCAATATGGATGGCGAACCCCGTGTTGAGCCGTTTCCGTCGGTTTTTCGCGCGCAGGCGCGGGCGACGATAGCAAGTAGATTATCGCAAAACCGCCGATCCGTGCATGGCTTGCTCGACGAGCCGGGCTTCGAGGCGGTGCGTGCGCCCGCGGAGTGGGATGAGAAGGCATGGGTCAATCTCAATTCGCCGGCGGACGTGCGAAAAGCCGCCGCCGGCTCTTGGCCTATCGCGCGGCCAAGGTCTCCGGCTGATCGTTGACCGGCTCGAATGCGATTTCACCGACGACGCCGGGCTTGAGGACGGGGGTGATGGACAGGACGCGGTTGCCCACGGTGCCGATGTAAATAGTGCCATTGTGGGTGTTGGGGAAGAAGGCGGAAAAGTCGTGGCGCCTCGAGGCGAAGGCGGCCTTGCCGGTGGCGCGATCCAGGGCCACGATGGCATTGTCGGTTCGGCGCACATACGTGTACTTGTCGTCCTCGGCCAAAAACCGGTCGGCATCAGCGGCGATCCAGCTCGGCGTGCGGTTGTACTGCGAGCCTTGGCCCTTGCCGGGCAATTGAATTTTATCAATCGCCAGCAGTCCGGTGCCCGGCACGAACTCATACACCGTGGTTTTGGTCACAACCGGCGCCTCGCGCAGCTCGGCTTGGGCAAGATATTGCCATTTCACATGTCCGCGGGCGCGGTCCAGGGCATAGAGCGTGGTGTCGCTGGAGGCGACGTAAATCCCGCTCTCGTCGCCGGCGAGGTTGGCGTAGTTGGAACCGTAGGTCTTGAACGCGCCGCCGGGGAACGGCCAGATCGCGTCGCGCGTGTCATAGGTGACGGCGGCCACCTGGCTGTTTTCGCCCGCCACGTACAGCACGTCGCCCACGAGCACCGGCGCCGCGGAGATCGAGACGCCGGGGAACATCAGATACCACCTGTGGTCGAGATAGCGGTCGGTCACGTCCACGCAAACGATCCGTCCGCCGGTGCTGAAATCCGCGCCCATGTAGACGTAGTTGCGCGTGCCCACCGCGTCGGAGCGGATGGAATACTTCAAATCCTTGGACATCAGCAGCGCGCCGCTCTTATCGTAAATCTCAAGCGAAGTGGTGGTTGGGTAGACCACATAGTTTTTAAGCACCACCGGCGGATGCAGGCGCTGCGCCCCATGCCGGATGGTGTTGGCGTAGAGGATGCGCCCGCCGGTGCGGTCCAGCACATAGCTGGTGCCGTCCTCGGTGTACGCGAAAACCATGTTCTCCATGGCGTACACCTGCGTGAGGCGGCCATGTTCCTTGCCGATCGTGGTTGACCACTGTTGTTGAAAGCTTTGGATCGGCAGCGCTTGCGCCTCCCCGGGCCCTTCATCCCTGGGCCTGGGCCCCGATGAGCATCCCGCCAACCCCAGGGCGGCAAGCAGGATCAGCACGCGAAATCGGGAAAATTCTACGCGGCGGGAAACGAGCGGCGGGTTCTCTTGATGCGGGTTCACAGGTGCTCCGGTAAGACAGCAGCCCACGCGGGAAGCGTGCGCGCGCAAGGATAGCATTGCGATACGATTAGCGTCAAATCGGGAAAGATTTGATGGGGGTTGATCTGGCGGGGCGGGGCATTTTCCTGTATTTCCCTCCCCGCGTGATTGCATGGGGACGACCAATCGACCGGCCGGAGAACCGGCTTGACGTGCGCCTGCTGGGGTGGGCCAATCTGGCATTCTCGCGGCTATACCACCAGGTGCATCTGCGCCGTCCGCCGTGCCTGCCGCCCACCGGGCCGGCCATTCTGGTTTCAAATCATGTCAGTGGGCTGGACCCGTTGTTGATCCAATCGTGCTGCAAGCGCCTGGTCATCTGGATGATGGCCCACGAATATTATGACGTGAAGGCGCTGGGTTGGGTCTATCGCACGGTGCGGGCGATTCCGGTGGAGCGCAGCGGCCGCGACCTGGCGGCAACCCGTGCCGCACTCAGGGCTCTGCACGATGGACATATTCTGGGGATTTTTCCCGAAGGAAGGATCGCCGCCTCGCGCGAATTGCTGCCCTTTCAAACGGGGGTCGCGTTGATGGCGATCAAGGCGAAGGTGCCGGTCTACCCGGTGTATCTGGACGGCACACAGCGCGGCAAAGAGATGCTTCAGGCCGTTTTGCTGCCCAATCAGGCCGCCATCACGTTTGGACCGCCCGTAAACTTCGACCGCTCCTCAACTTCGCGTGATGCCCTGGACGTGGCGACGGAAAAAATCCGCGACGCCATAAAATGTCTTGCAACTTTCAAGGGGCCATGCGTATAGTATCCGTGGAAGTCGATATGAACCTTCGGCCACGGAATAACCTCTCGGCCACGGAGGACTAAAGGGTGGGGCGGACAAAAATCTCGAGCCGGCCGGCAAAACGATTGAAGTTTGCTTGCCCCGGTTTCCGATGCATTGAGTCAGACGCAAAACGATCAAAACAACGCAAAAAAATGAAAGTTGACAGCGCGGAGTAGCCCGCTAAGATAGTAAAGATAGGCAAAATAAACCAAAAGCGCGGACGGCGCATTTTCTCCCCTCCGGAAGACACCGAGCCCTGAAAGCCGGTGTCTTCTTTTTTGGTAGTGCCTCACGATGTTGGCATAAAAGTAAATTGAAATCGAGCTTGCCTGGGCCATCTTACCGGTAAATCATCCTGATGACGGAACGTCAGGAGGTAGTCATGGCCAGGGAAATGGTCGTTAGCCAAGATGGATCGTTG
>DASRLH010000063.1:0-4356 GCA_035648595.1 Tepidisphaeraceae bacterium | reverse complement strand
CCGCCTCATCCGCTACGCATGGCTGCTGGCGGGCACCGCTGCCGCGTGTCTGGCCACGCCGATGTTGCCGGGCGCGCTTCAAAGCGCGCTGAATTATCAATCATCCGATCCGATGGTCGCCAGCGCGCTGATCGCCGAGATGCAGCCGTTCTATCATGGCGCCGCCGGCAAAGTCGCGTGCTTGCTCGTGCTGATCTTCACCGCGTTGACGTTGGTGAGCCGACGACGGCTGCGCGTTGGCGAGTGGCTATGGCTGGGATTATCCGTCGTACTCCTATTACGGCTGGGTCGTTTCGCGCCGGTTTTCGCGATCGTGGCGGCGCCGATATTCTCGGTGAGCCTGCCGAGATTTTCCGGTCGCGTCCTGCATAAACCGGCGGTTTGTGGGTTGATTGCGGTCGTGCTTCTGGGCGGCATCTGCCGGCTGGCGATCGAGTTTCCCCGATCCGGCGTCAAGCTGACCACATGGCTCAATCGTCATGGCCCCGACGCGCCCGGCTACCCATGCGCCGCCGCCGATTTCGTCGCCGCGCATGTCACGCCGCGATCGGGCCACATTATCAATGAGTTTTCGTGGGGCGGCTATCTGGAATGGCGGCTGGGCGACCGCTTCCAAACGTTGCTCGATGGCCGCACCCAGCTGTTCTCCCCCGCGTTCTGGCGCGTGACCTATCTGGATGGCGAAGGCCCGCGCGATCGCTATATGTCGCGCCTGCACGCCGATGCGGCGGTGCTGCGCACCCGCGACAGCACATTCCAGAACACGCTGCTCCGTCACGGCTGGCACATCGCCTACCGCGACTCCGAAAACCGCGCCATGGTGCTGCTGCCCCCGCCGGACTTCGCGCCCCAGGACACCGGGCCCTGGGCTTACGCCGCAGCGCTTCTGGGCGAGTGAATAGGGGCGCGCGGGCGAGGCTGCTACCCAAATGATGGGTGAAAATCCGAAATCCGAAGCACGAAATCCGAAACAAATTCAAAAATAAGAAAGCGAAAAATTCAAAGGGCGCGTCCGTTGGGGATTTCGGATTCGTCTTCGTCTTCGCTTGGCCCCTCCGTGGTGATTCCATTCTTTCGTCAGGCTAATGGCTGCGTTTGACCAGGTACGGCGCGCGCTCTTCGCGACCTTGCGCGGCCAGAGGCGGCAGGCCGAAATAGGTTTTCTCGAAGCGCCCGAGTTCCCCCGGATCGATCAGCAGCCAGGTCACTTGAGTGTGAATGTCATCGAAAGCAGACCAGGCCTGCACGAGGTCTTGGCCGGGGCGGGCGGCCACGTCGAAGACCGTGCGATAGCGCAGGCGCGACATGGGGATTTGATAGTCGAAGGCGCGGGCGTCGCCGACCAAAACGAGCGTCACGTCCGGCGGAAGTGTGTCCGGATCGACGGCTTCGGGCGTCAACCAGTGCAAATCCCGCGCGCCTAGCGGCTGAAAGCTGCCGGCGGGTTGGATGATGCCGGGACGATGCGCGGATTCCGAACCGTACAGGAGCGCGGACAGGCCGTCGTTCACGCCGATCCAACTGACCGTTGCGAAGCCGGCTGCCAGCAGCACACCCAGCGGCGCGAAGCGGCCCCATTCGATCCGCGCCGCCAACAGCGCCGCCACCGGAACCGCCAGCACGAGAAATCGCGGTTGAAGGTGGGTGAACCCGATCCAGAACACGAACAAAATGAGCAGCAGGCCGGCGAAGAACCATGCTTCGGGTCGGCGCATCGACATGCCGAGCGCGATCAATGCCAGCGGCAGTAGCAGGTAGCCAAACTGCCAGCCGCCGATCACTTCTTTGGCGAATCTGGATATGCGCCGAGAATATGGCTGCTGGGCCGGCGGCGGCTTGAGTGATTTGTCCCACCGCCGCATCTGCACATCGCCAAGCCCATCATGCCCGAGCATCGGCATCAACTCCGGGAACAGAGGGTTCCCCGTCCAGGCGGCATTGCGAACCAACCACGGCGCGAATGTAAGTAGACCCATCGCGATAAACACAGCGACGCCCGCCCAGGGCCGCCAGCCCCTGGCCGCCGCTCGGGAGCGAAGCTTTGCCCACAGCAGGCCGGCGCTGGCTACGACGGGGATGGCGGCCAATATTTCGGGCACCGCCGTCAGCTTGCTCCCCGCCGCGAATCCCGCCATCGCGCCGGCCAGGGCGAAGCGGCGCAAGCGGTGTTCGGCGTCAAACGTGGCGCGTGAGGCCCATCCGATCGCGAGTGTGCCGAACAGCAGGAATCCCCCTTCGTCATACGCGATGGGAGCGAGTTGGATGATCCAGGGGACGGTGAGAATTGAAAGCGCCGCGATGATCGCCGGCGCGGGCCTGGCGATCCGTCGGGCCAGACCATAAACCGCAATGACGCTCAAGATCATGAACGCCGCGTGCATGAGCTGCGCCAGGTACATTCCGGCCCACGGGCCGCCGCGCAGGTGCATCGCGAGCAAATAGTGCATCTCGACGTTGAAGGGCACATACGAAAAAATGTTGTGATGCAGCGGCACGATGCGATGTGCCTCGAACCATTCGCGCGGCACCTGCAAATGGTATTCAACCACGTCATACCCATGCGGCTCATTGGGCGTCCACAACAAGCCCGGCGGCGCCATCGCGCCAACCAATATCAACATCAAAAATGGCGTCGCCATCAGCCACAACCACTCCCAGCCGCCCGGCGCCGCCAGCCAGTGGGCAAATCTGGCCCGGCCATTGGTGGTCCACCTCCAGAGGGCCGTCGCCCCCAATACCCAGCCGCCGGCGATGAGAAGCCAACCACTGATCGCCCCCAGACAGCCGGCGAGTCCCAGCGCGAGTACCATGAGGCTCAGCAGGCCAAGGCCCATCGCGGCGGCCGTCGCGCAGCGCAGCGCGGAGGGAACCCCTTGTTCACAAAGGCGCAGGGCCCGCAGGGCAAACAGTCCAATGCCGCACGCCGCCCCCAGCCATAAAGCCAGGAAGCCGCCTTCCGCGATGAATCGATACACCACCGCCGGGTGCGCGGGCCCCACATACAGGAGGGCGCCGATCGGCGGCAGAAGGATAAGCATGGCGATCAAAACGCCCCGGCTTATCCATCGCCGCCCGGCCAGCGCGCGCGACGAAGGTTCGGGCGAAAGTTGTCGGCGAGCAATGTTGTGTGATTTCGACATTGACAAGTCACGTCCCCGGGCCCGGTTTCTGTTGCCCGTGCCGGGCTTGTCCCTCTCCGGGTACTCCAGGGGAGAGCGCCGCGCGTAGAGTTCGCTTCAGCGAACGCGGAACCCCCGGCCAGGCCAACCGCGTTCGCTAAAGCGAACCCTACGGGGGGCCGATGCGCCGGGCCGGGCGGCGCGGAGGGGGCGTTGCAAGCCCACTATAAACAGTCGCGCACTCACTGAATCGTAATGTCGCGCGCGCCCAAATACATCATCTCGGCCAAGCGATAAGATACCCGCCGTGAAAAACTGGTTTTACTTTCTGGTGTACGCGGTCTGTTATCCGCCGATGCTTGTGACTTCGTCGCCGGTGGTGCTGCATCGCGAGCGGTCGCGGCGGAAGGGGCCGTACATTCTTGCCGTCACGCATTTCAGCCCGTATGACGTGGCGTGCATCATCAAGGAGACGCCGCGCGTGCTGGATTTCGTGAGCGTGACGGAATTGTTCCGCCATCCGTTGCCGCGCTGGTTTCTGTCGAACATGGGGGCGTTCCCGCTGGACCGCGGCCGGCCCGACAGCGGGACGGTGCGGGTGATCCTCGATCGACTGGAGCGCGGCCGGCCGGTCGCGCTTTTCCCGGAAGGACACATCCGAACTGAAAAGACATCGGTGCTGAATGGCGGGCGCATGAAAACCGGCGTCGCCCGCATCGCCCGGATGGCCAACGTCCCGATCGTCCCGTGTGTGGTCCTGGGCGCCCGCGGATATCACCGCCCGCGAAATTGGATCCCCCTGCGCCTCACCCGCTACGGCATCAACTACGGCGAACCGATCTTCCTCACCGATGACGCCCAGGCCGAGCCGGAAGTCTTCGAGGAGCGCCTCCGTCGGGCGTTTATGGAATTGAACGACGAACTTCGTCTGGCAATGGGGAAAGGAGAGCCGCGAACCGACCCGGCGCCGCCTTCGATCGCAACCAAAGCGGATTAGCGCAGAGATCGCAAAGGCGCAAAGGCACGGAGTCCGAAGGCGCATCCGGATGTTTCCGAAAGAGAACAAGCACGGGATCCATCGGATCGTGTAGTGTCGGCACGGGCGGGACGCCACAGGCGTCCGGGATTTTGCTTGGCGTGACAATAGCAATAATCTGCATTGCGCCAGCCGTTGGTTTGTGTCATGCTGCCCGCGTGGCATTCGAGCCTGCTCAATCCTCGGTTCCCGGCTCGCGGG
>DASRLH010000062.1:0-2666 GCA_035648595.1 Tepidisphaeraceae bacterium | reverse complement strand
CATGATGAGCGACAAAGGACGGCAGGTGACCGCCGCCCTACACGCGGCACGCGAGGCAAACATCGAAAAACTATCACAAGCGGCATAAATCACCTGGAAATCTTGCCAAAAAAACCAGAGACTGCATGATATCCTTGAAGGAATCAAAATCCGAAATCCGAAACTCGAAATCCGAAGCAAATCCAAAATTCAAAGCAGGAAAACTCAAAAGAAAAACTTTGTGCCTTTGTGCCTTTGTGTTTAATTTTCTGCGCCTTTTGGCAAGTTCACATAACGGTCGCACGATTCAGTTCTGCCAGCGACACCACGCGCGGCAGTTGACTGGATAATGTTGGATCGTGGCTGACCAAAATCAAGCTGGCGTTTACTTCGCCGCAGAGTTTGCGGATGAGGTCCAGCACCTGCTGGGCGTTTTTGGGATCGAGCGCGCCGGTGGGTTCGTCGGCGAGTACCAGCCGGGGGCGGTTGGCCAAGGCGCGGGCGACGGCGACGCGCTGTTGCTGGCCCACCGACAATTTGCCGGGCCGATAGCCAAGGCGATCCGACAGGCCCACTTCCCTGAGCAGATGGCGGGCCCATTCCGGGTCGCTCTTGCGGCCCGTGAAGCTCATGCCCAGCAGAACATTCTCCAGAGCCGTGAATCCGGGGAGCAAGTGATGGGTCTGGAAGATGTAGCCGATGTAGCGCCCGCGAAAAACATCGCGATCCGCCTCGCTGAGCCGGGTGATGTCCACTTCGCTTTCCGGTGCCTGGGCGGCGTTGGGCAGGGCCGGCGAGCGATAGTCCAGCATTGCCGAGGCGGGCGGCGCGGAAACACCCGGCGCCACACCGGCGGCACTGCCGACGCCGGCCGGGGCTTGGTTCATGGTTTCTGGGCTCTTAAGCGAACCAACCGGCGCGCGCCGGGCCGTCAAGTCGAACAGAATACTTCCACTGTCGGCAGTGAGAATCCCGGCGATGAGATGCAGGAGCGTCGTCTTTCCGGTGCCGCTGCCCCCAATCAGGCCGACCTGCTCGCCATCGGCGACGTTAAACTCCGGCACGTCGATCACCGGCACCGCCCCGCCATCGGGCGCAACATACACCTTCTTCAGTTCCCGCAGATGGATCGCCATGCGAAAAGAGTATAGGCGGCTCAATCGAAAACAAGCCGAATGTTTTTCACGCTCTTACGAGCCGCCGGACAACCGGCGGATCACCGGTTACGCGCCCGACGATATTGGGAAGTCGATCAAGCGCGGCGGCAAAATCAATGTCCCGCTCAAGCCCCGCGGCGATGACGTTGCGGCCTCCGCGCGTCTCACGCAGGGCGCCAGCCAAATCGGCGTGACACGCGGCGAACAATCGCCGGGCCAAAATGCAGAGATCTGAACCATCGAGAACAGGGATTCGTTTCGACAGCGCATCGAGAACCGCGCCGCAGCCGAGCAGATCCTCCAGTGCGATTTGCCCATCGGTCCCGGCGCACAGGAGGATCGCATTGAGACTGCGATCGGCAACCGCGCGAGCCGTGGCGGAAGCATTCACCAAAGCGCCGATGAATAATTGAGCCGCGCTGCGCGCGGCGAATATCGCGCGCGTTCCATTGGTCGTTGACATGAATACGGTGTGGTCGGCGTGACGAGACGTGATGAACGCAAGCGGGCTGTTCCCCAGATCAAAGCCCGGCGGCGGCAGACAACGCTCTTCTCCGCAAAGTATCCGTGGGCCTTCAAACTCCTGGGCAGCGGACCGTGCGGATGAAGAATCAGGAAAGACGCGAATCTCAGTGACCCCCGCAGCGAATGCCGCCGCCATCGACGTGGTCGCGCGGAGAACGTCGAAAACAACTGCCGTTCGTCCATCCAGGAGATGCGGTTGAAGATCGGACGGCCGCAAGATGACGTCTACGAACATTGCCGGCCGTGCTCCAGTTGGAGAGTAAATTTACAATTAATAGCGGTTGGCATTATCGAGGATACTGCCGGGCCTTGCAAAGCGTTCCCACGATTCGCCATGGCATTTGGGGCAGAGCCGGGGGGGTGTGACCACGCCTTCGGGCTCGAAGCCGCAGCATCGGCACTGCATCTGAAAGACCGCCGTGCGCGTTTGGATTGGCGGATACGGGTTGTACGTCGGAAAATGCCCGGCAGACGCGAAACGTTCCATGCTGATAGACATGTAAAGCTCCTTCACACCATAGCTTAGGCGTCCCATCACGCCCGATGAGAACGATGTTAAGCAAGAAATGTACCACGTTAATTAACGTTGTATTTCCGTGGTAATTCAACAGAAGAATTGCGGAATTTCAGATCGGAATTTGCCGGGCTTCACTTATTGCTTTGTGCCGATAATGACGGGATGTCACGGGTGCGACGATTCGGCAGACTTGGAATCGCCATATCATTCGCGGCCCCGGGGATGAGTAATGAGTGGAACCGTGACGGGGCGTGGTTTCGGATTTTTCAATGTGACACGGGCGTCCCGCCCCGTGCCGATGGCTAAAGAGTGGGAACAATCGATGTGTTCCGATTCCCATACCATACGCACGGGCGGGACGCCACAGGCGTCCGGGATTTTGCTTGGCGTGACAATAGCAATAATCTGCATTGCGCCAGCCGTTGGTTTGTGTCATGCTGCCCGCGTGGCATTCGAGCCTGCTCAATCCTCGGTTCCCGGCTCGCGGG
>DASRLH010000061.1:0-44752 GCA_035648595.1 Tepidisphaeraceae bacterium | reverse complement strand
GAGCCGAAACTGTCATGCACCCATGATCGGGCAATAGAATCGCGGCGCTTTGCCCTCGGTCTGCTCCTTCTGCTCCTCGCGCTCCTGTACGCCTCTGTGTACCGCGATCGCGCATATAGGTTCGTGACATTCGACATCCTGGGGGCTTTGGGCGTGGCTTATTGCGGAGAAGTGAATGACGCAGGGTTTGGTGGTTGAACGGCGCGCGTGGACGGCGATTGCGCGGCGGGCGTTGATCGGGGCTGCCATCGTAGGGCCAGCCACTATGTTGAGTAATGGGATGTCGCAGGGCGGGCGCGCCAGCGCCGCGGCCAATGCCACCCAAGCCGCCGGCAACACGCCCGCACATTCGCCCACGCAACCCTCTGACACTCCCCGGCCCTCCATCCCGGCGCCCCCGGCGGGTGCGCCGGCCAGCGGGGCGGCCATCGGCCGAGGCCAGACACGGCCCACCACTCGCATGGCGGCGAGCATGCCGACTTCCCGGCCTTCGACGCAACCGGCCCAGAAAATCAGCCTCAATTTCAAGGATGCCCCCCTCGATGCCGTTCTCGATCACCTCTCCGAGGCCGCGGGGCTGGTCATCATCAAGGAAGGGCCCGTCGAGGGACGCGTGACGGTGCAGAGCAAGCAGCCGGTCACGCCCGAGGAAGCCGTGACGCTCCTGAGCGCCGTGCTCAAGGCCAATGGGTACAGCGCGGTGCGCAACGGGCGAATCGTGCGCATTGTTCCCCGCGACAAGGCCAAGAAGGGGAGCATTCCGGTTCACATCGGCGCCGACCCTGCGGACATCGCCAGCACCGACGAGCTGATTACGCAGGTGATGCCGATCCAGAACGTGGACGCCGTCAAGCTGCGCACGGACCTCACCCCGCTGTTCAGCACCGATGCCGATGTGACCGCCAATGACTCAAGCAACTCGATCATCATGACCGATGCATCGGCCAATATCCGGCGGGTTGCCGAGATTATTGCCGCGCTGGACAAGGGCACGGCGTCTTCCACCGCGCTGAAAGTGATTCATCTGAAGTTCGCCAACGCCGCCGCCACGGCAAAACTGATCACCTCCATCTTCCATGCCTCGGGCACAGCGGGGGCAGGGAATCCCCAGCAGCAGATGCAGATGCGCATGCAGATGCAGCAGGGCGGCCAGCCGCAGCCTCCAGGCGGCGGCCCCCGCGAGGGCCGCATCCCCGGCGGCGCGATCGACCAGGCCCTGCGCGGCGGACATGTCGATGCCCAGGCCGACGATCGCACCAATACCCTCATCCTCACCGCGCCTGCCGACACGATGCCCATCATCCAGGACATCATCAAGGAGCTCGATTCCAACCCGGTTCCCGCTTCGGAGCTCAAGGCCTTCCGCCTGCAATACGCCGACGCCGAGGCCACCTCGAAGCTGGTCAGCAACCTTTTCAAATCGGGCGGTGATGATAATGGATCGAGATACGGTTTCTACAACCCCTTCGCGGGCATGGGCGAGTCGGCCGACAAGGTGAAGGTCAGCGTCACCTTCGATCAACGCACCAACAGCGTGTTGGTTTCCGCCCCCGCCGAGGCGATCAAGTCGATCGCGGCGGTGATCAAAGACCTTGACTCCAGCCCCGGCAGCGGCGCGGAGCTGCGCGTTTTCCCGCTCAAATATGCCGATGCGTTTTCCACCGCGAAAATGATCACTTCGGTTTTCGAGCCCGAGCCAAAGGACCAGAGCTCCAGCCCCTTCCGTTTTCTCTTCTATGGCGAAGGCCCCTCCACCACGCGCACCGCGAAGGTAACCGCCACCTCCGACGACCGCACCAACAACCTGATCGTGACCGCCCCCAAGGAAGCGATCAAGGTGATCGAGGGATTGGTCAAGCAGCTCGACGCCAACGGGACTTCCGAAGAGACGATCTTCCTGTATCACCTGCGCAACGCCCAATCGGTCAACCTCGAATTGGTGCTCAACACCCTGTTCGGCAATACCAATCAGGGCGGCGCGAACGGCCAGCAAAATCGCCCCGGGCAAAACGGGCAGGGGCAAAATCAGCAGAACGGCAACAATTCCGCGTTCGGCGACTCTTCAAACAACGGCCAATCCGGCGGCTTTGGATCCAACCGCCGCAACAACTCGCGCAACAACAACAATAATAATCAACGCAATGGCCAGCAGGGCGCGCAGCGCACCCCCGCGGGAATGGCCCCGGCCATTTCGGAACTCAACGGCGAAGTGTTTGTCGTCGCAGACCCGGATACCAATACGCTGATTGTCACCACCGCCACCAAGTACAAGGACGAGGTGCGCGACATCATCGCCGAGCTCGATCGCGCCGCGCCGCAGGTGTTGATTAAGGTGCTGGTCGCGGAAGTTACCCACGAGAATTCCGCCGACTTTGGCGTTGACTTTTCCATCCTCGACCATCGCCCCAGCGGAAATGGAACCACGGTGGGCCAGACGCTGGGCAACACCGCCGCCTATGCCGCCAACGGCGGGCTGGCCGTGAGCCTCATGGAGACCAACCTGATGGCCACGCTTCATGCCCTGGCCACCCAGGGCAAGCTCGATGTGCTCTCGCGCCCCTACATCCTGGCCAGCGACAATCAGGAGGCCACGATCACCGTCGGCCAGCAGGTTCCGTACATCACCGACACGCGATTCGATCCGCTGGGCGGGCAGATCAACAACGTGATCTTAAAGGACATCGGCATCATTCTGGATGTCACGCCGCACATAAACCCCGAAGGGCTGGTGATCCTGGACGTGGATCAGGAGATCAGCCAGCTGACCGCGCAAACCGTGGCGATTGGCGCGGGCGTCAATTCCCCGGTCATCGCCCGCCGCGCCGCCCAAAGCCGCGTGAGCATCCGCGACGGGCAGACCATCGTGATCGGCGGGCTGATGGAAGACCGCAAAACCGACACGGTCAGCAAAATCCCGATCCTCGGCGACATCCCGCTCATCGGCGTCCTGTTCACCCGCACGCAGACCGACAAGACCAAAACCGAGCTGCTGGTTTTCCTCACGCCGCACGTGGCATTGCAGCCCGACCGGCTTCAGGGAATGTCAAACGATGAGATGAAAGGCACCCGCCTCACGCCCCACGCCGTCGCCCCCGGCGTGTTCGAGGAACACATGTTCGGCCTGCACCGCGGCGGCTCGTCCACCACCCAGCCCGTAGACCCCGCGACCACGCAGCCGGTGAAGATGATCGGCAGCGGAGGGGGGAAATAATATTTGCAACGCCAGTCTTCTATCATAACCTCGGATCGATCAAGTCAAGCACGATACCCAGGATCTGGTCAACCAACTCATCGGTGACGCGACGAATAAACGTGACGCCCCGTTCGCGATAATCAAAACTCTTCAAGTAATCGCAAAGAATCAAGCTCGGCAAAGAAACATAACCTGCCGGCATCGGAAGCCAAAACGGACCTGGCGTCAGGTCCGTCGAAATGGGTACAGCCAAACATATGCCAGAACGGCGATTGTACTCCAAGGGGCTCAGGACTATCGCGGGTCTGCGCTTATCGATCTCTCGGCCAACAGCGGGTTGGAAGTTCATCTCCACCAAATCGCCGCGACCCGGGAAATAGGTTCGCTTACTCACCAAATCTCCTTGCCAACGGGACCATCATTACTCCATTCGCGGCCGCGTCTCTTGTAACTCTCCGGGTTGATATCCGCAACAATCTTGCTCAGTCGTCGACGAGCTCGCTTCTCCTGCTTTCTTAGAACGATGCTCTCCGAATTCGCCAAGATACTGAGAAGCGTTCCCTCTGCCAGTTCCAACTCGCGCGCCATCCCTTTTGGGATCATCACGGCAACACTTCCACCGAGTTTTTTCACGACGACGGTCATGCGTCTCCCTGTTGTGCGTTAATTATAACAGTTCATTTCCAAGTCTGGCGCCCAACGATCGCGTCGACGTTAACCCAGCAATCGTACCACCATATCTCCATCCGCCAAGAGTTGGCTGGGCGCTTCCCGGCTCGTCCATTTCAATACGCCGCGATTGTCAAAAATCCGCACGCTTTTAGCGGCGATGCCGAAAGGCACACTCGCGTTGTTGGGATTCACCTTCGCAAGGCGAACCGAGCCGATGGAAGCGGCGGCCACGTTTGAGCCCGCGAAGGCGTACGGGCTTGCCTGTCCCCGGATCGTGAAGCTCTGGATCGAATCATCAGAGATGAAGGCAGCCGAAGAATTGGGCAATACATTGACCGAGTCAGCCACACCCGCAAACAGTTCGCTATTCAGGAACGCGCCGGCGGTCACTTTCCCGATGCTGCCAGCCGAGCGGATTTGCCCTTGCGTAATGCTCCCGACGACGTTCAGGCTGCCCAGCGTCAGCCCCGCGCTGCCGGTCAGGTGGATGGCGGCACTGGACAGGTTGCCTGCCACCTTAAGGGTGCGGATCGAACGCGTTGTGATCGACGCGGCAAAGTCGCCAGACGATTTCATGAGGCCGATGGAGTCGGCAGAGATCGCGGAATCGCTGCCGCCGTTCAGCCAACTGGCGACGGTCAGGGACGCAATCGCGCCCGGGGTGGTGAAACTTTCGTTTGAAACGCCGGCGAAACTCGCCTGCATCGGCCGGCCGGCCTGGGCGATGGAGATCGCGCCGCCGGTCGCATTGCCGAGCATCAGCTTTGCGAGAGTGCCCGCGACGCTGAGGTTGCCAGTGAGCGCGACGCCGCGCGCCGACAGTGCGGCCAATGAGCCGTTCACGACCACATCGCCCACCGTCGCGCCCGCGCCTCGTATTGCAAACGACGACGCGGCGGTTGTGCCGTTGAGAATGATCTGGGCGGGATCCTTGGCGCCATTCACGAACATGGCGCTGCCGGTGCCCGGTCCTCTGAGTGAGAGCAGAACCGGTTTTCCCGCCGAGTCGATATAGCGGGCGTTTTTGCCGGCGGAGAACGAGAGGGTTGCGGTGACTACGTGTGAGGTCAGAGGCGCGCCGCTGACCGTCGGCGTGGCGCCGCCGGTATTGGAGTTGGAAGCGCCGCTGCCCGTGCCGGCGGTGTTTCCCGCGATTGTGCCGCCGGTGCTAGTGCCTATTCCCGTAACCGTTCCGCCCGTACCTGTTCCTGGCGTGGTGTTCGTCGTGCCCGTTCCAGAGGCATTGCCGGTGCCCGATGTGCCCGAGCTGGCGCCGGTGCCGCTGGTGGTTCCGCTGCCAGTGCCGCCGGAGCCGGCGATTGTTCCGCCGCTGGCGGCGCCAGAGCCCGAGCCGGTTGTCGTGCCGCTGCTGCCGCCAGTCGTTGTGCCAGTGCCAGAACCAGTACCCGTTCCGCTGCCTGGTGAACTCCCCGAACCACCGGCAGCCGTTCCGGCGCCGCCGGCGGTGGTTCCAGCGCCGCTTCCGCTGCTTCCCGTACCGGTGCCGGTAGTGCCCGTGGTTCCAGTTCCGCCACTACCTGTACCGCCGGTGCCCGTGCCCGCGCCGCCCGGTGGCGTACCGCCGGAGGTCCCCGTCCCGCTGGTTCCGCTGCCGGTAGTGCCGGTTCCGCTGCCCGTACCACTTCCGCTACCGGTGCTGCCGGTGCCGCTCGTACCGCCGCCAGAAGGGGGCGGCGCGACAGGCATCGGCGCCGCGCTCATGGAAAGCGAATAATTGGTGTCCGCGCCGGCGTAATAGACGCGGGCGAAATAGGTGCCCGTCGTCACCTGCCGCGCGATCTTCATGGACGATTGGCCGCCGGAACTGACGCTGGAAAGCGCCGTAAAGCCGGAAATATCAAGCAGCGCCAGATTCGCGTTGCCGGTGAGATTGGCGACCGTGAGATCTAGGGTCGATGTGGAGGCAACATTGAAGCGGTAGTAGTCGTCGGTGTCAGCCGCCCCGATCCAGTCGCCGGCGGTTTGCACGGACGCGCCGATCGTGCCGATCTCCCGCGCCTGGCTTGGCGAATTACCCGCATAGTCCGGCGGCGCGCTGGGCGGAGGCGGCGGAGGCGCCACCGGGACGCGCGCCGCGCCCAATGAAATCGTGTAGTAGGTATCCCCTCCGGCATACGACACGCGCGCGAAATACGTGCCGGCGGGCTGCTGGCTGGCCAGCGCGATCGAAGATCGAGCATTGGCGCTGGCGGATGCCAGCAGGTTGGCGCCCGAGGAATCGTACAACGAGAGATTGGCGTTGGCGGTCAGTCCGCTCACGTTGAGATTGATGGTGGACGCCGCGCCGAGTGTGAAACTGTAGTAATCGTTGGTATCCGCCGCTCCGATCCAATCCGAAACTGTCTGCGGCGAGGTGTCGATCGCCCCGATCGGCCGCGCCGCGGCCGGCGTGTTGCCGGCATAATCCGGGGGCGCGCTGGGTGGGGGAGGCGTCGCCGGGTTTTGCGACGCGCCCAGCGCCAGCGTGAAGTCGGTGTACACGTTGCCGCCCAGCGCCACTTTGCAATAGTACGTGCCGGCGTTCAGCGACGCGCTGAGTGTCTGGGCGGACGCGCCATCGTAGGTCGTTTGCGAGATGACGTTGTACCCGGCGTTCTCGATGCTTGCGTTGATGTTCGCGGCCATTCCCGAAAGATTCACATACACCGTGGCCGGCGAATTAAGCGTGAACTGATACACATCCGCCGGCTCGGTCAGCTTCACGTAACTGTGGAAAGCCTGCGTCGCGCCCAAGGCGCCGATGTTGCGGGCGGTGGTGGGGTCTTCGCCGCCGGCCTTGTTCACCGGCGCCGCGCCCGCGGAAACCACGATGGAAAACGGCAGCGTTGCCGGCCCCGTGCCCGCCAGGTGCAGGTAATAGGTTCCGGCCGAGAGCGGGGTGGCGGGATAGGCCAGCACGTTTGGATCAGGGGGATTATTCGGATCCACCAGCGCCGGCATCGGCTGTCCGTTGCTGTTCAACACCTCGATAATCCCTTGTCGCGGCAGCATGCCATTCACGACCGCCGTGAAATTGCCGCTGGAGGTGGAGAATTGCCAATAGTCGTCGAGGGTATCAGCGCTCAGCGTGCCGGTAAGAGTTTGATTCGTTCCGCCAATCGCGCCCAGCACATTCGCCGTGGAAAGCGTATGCCCGGCTTCGGGGATCGGCGCGGCACTGGCGGACAGCGTGTAATCGGCAAGATCGGTCGCATAGCCCTGCACGTCGATGTAATACGTGCCGGGGTCGAGAAATTTGGTGATCGCTTCTGGCGTGGTGCCCACGTTCCCGGAGAAGAACAACTCGGTGCCGGAGGCGTTTTGCAAATCGAGGTCGGCGTTGCCGGTTAAGTCGGTGAGCGAAAGACTGACCTTCGAGGTCGAGGCGACCGAAAACTTGTAGTAATCGTCGGTGTTGAGGGAAATTCCCACCGCGCCCTGGGCCGTGGCCGGGCTGGGGCCCAATGCGCCAAGATACGCCGCATGCGCCAAGTCGTGCCCCGCCGCGCTCAACAGCATGCGCGCTTCCAGACTTTCCACCATGGACCGCGCCGCATTGGCAAGCGTCACGCGAGAAGGAAATTTTTTGCGATCTAAAGACGTCCGCTCCGGCATTTTCAGGTCTCCGCGCCCCACCTGTACAACATTGCGCCAGAATCCAAGCACTTCATTATACGACAATCCAGCACCGATGCCCGTTAAATCTGCGCAAACGTCGAAAAAACGCGTGGGCCGGGTGTGGGCAAAACTTGTGGCACTGGCGGCCCGCCCGTGGCTTGCTGTACTCAGCAAGCGAAATCCAGTGTGTGCATCGCGGCGGGATTTGATACGCTGGTTACCGGACCCCATGAAAGCCTTCCGGCGCATCTTCTGGCGTACCCTGCTCGCGGCCTCCCTATTGTGCGGAGCGCCGCTTCGGGCTGGTCCTCCTTCGCCCCAGCAGATCGATCAGGCGGTGGAAAATCTGGGCGACACCGACCCGGGCGTTCGCGAGCGGGCGGCGGCCTTGCTGCGCGGCGCGGGTTCATCGGCGCGGGCGGCGCTGCAGGCCGCCGCTGCCGGGGATGATCCGGAGATCGCGGCCCGCGCGCGGGAGATACTTCGTGATGCGTCGGCGATCGCCGCGCCCCGCCCGCGCGAGGCCCAGCCCAAGCCACCGCAAGTCATCCAGTATCTCGCATCGGCCCCCGGGGCGCGGCGGCAACTCATCGGGTCACTGGGCAATGGGAATGACACCCGCGCCCTGTGCGCGCTGTGGGTTCTGGAGACCAACGCCGGTCTGCGGGCCGCGATCTTCAATGAGCTGTTGAAGGATCCCACGACGGCGGCGGGGCATTTCGTGGCCGATGAGAACTTCGCGACCGCCGAGCTGTTGCTCGAGTCGGCGGTGGATGGGCATCTTCCCGACGCGCCTCAGGCGTATGCGCGATATTGGCTGGCGCGCGGGCGGATCGATGAGCCCTTGCGCAGGTGGGTCGCGCGCGGCAACGGCCAGCCGCCCGATCCCTGGGCGCAGCAGGTGCTTGCCGCGCTTTACCGGGCAAAAGGAGATCGCCCCCAGGCCGCAAGCCACGCACAGGCTTCCCAAGACCCTGAAGTCTTGCAATCCACCCTTCTAGCCACCGGCGATTGGGTCGGGCTATCCGCGCTGCTGCATCGCAACACTGCCGCCGCCCAAACCTCCCGCGACCTGATGCTGGCGATCGGCGCCGATGACTTCGGTGGCGACACAAAGTTATTGGAATCGGATTTAACGAAACTCGCCGCGCTTCCCCATGATCCCGCCGAGGCCCAGTTCATCTCCCATGCGTTGCTTTTGATCGATCATCCCGCCGAGGCGGTGGCGGCGATGCTCAGCGCCGGCAACTACGCCGCCGCCTATCAAGTGCTGATCACGCGCGGCAAATTTGATGAGGCCGATGCGCTGCTCGCCCGCTTTGATTCGATCAATACGCAAGAGGCCATGCTGCTGCGATGCGCCGCCGCACGAGAGATGGCGCGTCTTCTGGGTCAAAAAAAGGAATGCGCCGCACGGTGTGCCCGGGTGGCAGGAGAGAACGCGGCGGGGAAATTCCCCGCCGTCTTCGTCGCCCTCGGCGAGGCCGAGCGCGCCGCCGGGGAGACCGGCAAATCCTGGGAATATTTTCTGGCGTCCATTGAGGCCGCGGGGCAGCCGAATTGGGCGATCTCCCAGGTTGCCCGCGCTTTTCCATCGGGAAAGAACGGCGTCGATTGGCCGGCCATCTGGCGCCTCGCCCAACGCACCAACCCCGGCCGTCCGGTCGCGCAGCTCTTCGATCGCGTTCGCCGGGCATATGACCGCGAAATGCCGCTGGAGGAATTGGTCGATGCGGTCAATGGGGTCGATCTCTCCAATCTGATGAACAAGCCGTACGAAGCGCTGGCCTGGGAAGCGGTGCGACGGCTTCACATGGCCGATCAGGAATATAAGGTTCAAGTCGAACAATGGGCCTTCGCCGCCTCCAGCGGCGATCTGTATGTTCATCTGGGCGACTGGGCGGGCGAGGAGAACAACTGGGCGCAGGCCTTTGATTATTATGAGAAGGCCTGGCAGAAGGATCGCACCCAGGCGCTGCCGCTCTATCTGGAAGGCTGGGCGCTAAAGCGCGGCGGGCGCGAGGCCGAGGGGCGCGACCGCGTCGACCTGGCGCATAGCCTGCCGTTGGCCAATGACCGTGCCGGCGGCGAACTGCTTAAGGGGCTGATCGAGCATGGGCTGGACGATGCCGCCGCCCACGAGGCGCGGGCGCTTGCCCGCACCTGCCAATATCGCAGCGGCGGGGGGTTCATCGCCTTGCAAATCGGGGCGGCGCAGGATGTGGATCGCGGCGATTTCGCCTCCGCCGCCGATCGGCTCAAACGCGCGATGGGCGGTTTTATGATCAACGCCTACTCGCTGCCCGAGCCGCGCATGTACCTGTATCTGTCTCACCAAATGCACCTGGCCCAGGCGCGGGCCCTTCTGGCCGCCGGCGACTTTGACGCGGCCCAACATGAAGCCGATGTTTGCCAGAAGATGCTCCCCACCCTCGATTCCCTGCCGATCGCGCTCGTTCACGATTTCGAGAAGCTGGGCCGCCGAAAGGAAGCCGACGGATTATTCAACAAGTGGTTCACCGCCGGCGAGGCGCGCTGCGCGCGATTCCCCAACTCCGGCCATGAGTTCAATGAACAGGCATGGCTGGCGGCACAGTGCCATCGCCAACTGGACAAGGCCCTGGCCTGCGCCGACCGCGCCGTCGCCCTTGAGCCCACCGACGTTCCCATCATCGACACGCTGGCCGAGGTCCACTACCAGCGCGGCGAGTATGACGCGGCCATCGCCGCGATCAAGCGCTGCATCGCCCTCGATCCCGACTCTATCCGCAATCGCCGGCAACTGGCGCTTTTCGAGGCCGCGCGGTCACGAAAAGCGGATGAAACCACGGAGACACGGAAACACGGAGGCGCTTCCGAAAATCCATCGCGGCTTCCCGCTCAAGCCCATTGATTTCTGATTTGTATGTGCAATTCGTGATGCGCATTGGCG
The DNA here is from genome assembly GCA_035648595.1 of Tepidisphaeraceae bacterium. Taxonomy (GTDB): domain Bacteria; phylum Planctomycetota; class Phycisphaerae; order Tepidisphaerales; family Tepidisphaeraceae; genus RYN-428. Next base: position 34,337 of record DASRLH010000061.1, on the reverse strand, counting down.
ATCATGGGTTTTCCGCATGCGCCGTTGACATCCGGCAGCCATGATCTGCGTCCGACGGTGCAATTCAGCGAAGCCATGCCATTCGTGGTTTCAGATTCATCAAGGTGACACGGGCGTCCCGCAGCGAGACGCCCGTGCCTGTTGTCATCGAACTCCCAATACGCCGATTCCTCCAACACCCGCGCCATCCGCACGGGCGAGACGCCCGTGTCACGTTAAACGCGGTCGCGGAATCGTCTGGCGACGCAACCCATGTATCCCCATTCATCGTTTCTCCTTCGCCGGCGCCCGCTGAACCTGCCCGGCGGGCGCCGGGTGCCCCGGTTCCGGGTGCGGCAGAAGCACCACATACACATAATTATACATCAGCGAGCAAATCCCCACGATCACGCTGGCCCACAGCGTGATCTTCAAAATGCGGATGCGGTTGGCGATTTCCTTGTCGCGCCATTCGGCCAATCTGCGGTCGATCTCATCGAGCTTGCGGTCGATGCGGGCTTCGATTTCATCGAGCTTTTGGTTGAGGTAGGTGTCGGCGGATTTCTTGAGGCGGTTGGTGATGCCGCCGATCACGCCCGATTCCTCAATGTCTTCCTTGAGCGTGGCGGTGCGCTTGGGGGCGGCGCCCGGCGGGGCGTTGGGATCGGGGAGGAACTGATAATCGGCGGCGCTTTCGGTCTCGCCGATCATGTTGGCAACCATGCCGCCGATGAATGCCCGGCGTTTGCGGTTGAACCTATGAAAAACGCCTTCCTTGCGCTTGAGCCGTTTCACCAGCACCGGCACGGGATCAGCCTCGGAGGCCTGGATGCCGCGCATTTTGGCCAGCACCACCAGCCCGCGCTGCGACAAGCCGGCGAAGCGCATCGTGCGGACGCGGGCGATTTCCTGGGCGATCTGTTCGTGCGTCGCGCTGGCGGTGACGGGCCGCCGGCCCCAGCGAACCACATCCACCATCGCGTCGCGCTCGAACCCGGCAATCAGTTGCCGGCGGTCGTGAATCGCGCTGACAATCTGCTGGCGGTTCTTGTACTGGGCCGGTTCCAGCCCGTATTCCTCGGCCAGATGCTCCAGCTCATCCCTGGGCAGTTCGGAAAGTTGGCGCTGGGGCGCGATGCCCGCGACGACGCCGGCGCTGGCCGGCGGCGCGAGTGTGCGGTTGCCGGTTTCGTCGGCAAGCAGTTTCACGTCAGGGCTGTTGGGCGAGCTGCCGGACATGCGCTACTTTGTCTCCCAGGTCATAAATCAGAACGTGCGCCCGCCAGAGAATCAGAAAGGCCACGCACAGCAGGATGCAAATCAGCAGGTCGCCCCAGAACGACCGAAACCGCAGCCGCAATCCCTGCACGATCACATATCGGCGAACCAGGCTGATGTACTTCTCGCTGCCCGCCAGCCAGATGTACCAGGTCCAAAGCGATTGAGCGGTGATGATCGTCACATAAATCGTAACGACGGTCCCCAGCGCGTAGCGGAAGAAGTTGAAGAAGTCGATCTGAGGCAAGGGTCACAGTAAATCCGAAATCCGAAGCACGAAATCCGAAACAAATTCAAATGTCAAAAGTGAAAAATTCAAATCAAATCCGAATGCGAAACCAACGCAATTTGGAAATCCAGTGGCACCGGCGGGCCGCCCGTGATCCTCAATTCAAACATCACGGGCGAGCCACCCGTGCCACAATAAATCCGGCGTTTTTTTGAAATTTCCGCTTTCTTCATTTGAATTTGTTTCGGATTTCGTGCTTCGGATTTCGGATTTTCACCCGCATTTGGCATTGGGCTCGGCTTGAACCGCGCCCGGCACTTAAATAATCACTCATCGTCCACGTCCACATGATCCTCGCCCTTTCCTCCGAATAGCAAGCTTCCAATCCTCACCATGGTCGAGCCTTCCGCGATGGCCAGTTCAAAATCGTTGCTCATGCCCATGCTCAGGTGGCGCAGCGACGTGCCGCCGATTTTGTGCCAGCGGAGTTCCTCGAAGGTTTCGCGGGTGCGGGCGAAGGCCAGGCGGACTTTGGCTTCGGGGGCTTCCAGGGGGGCCATGGTCATCAGGCCCGAGAACTGAAGGTTCGGCATGGAGTCGATCTGCTCGCCCAAATGCACGGCGGCGCCGACGGCGACGCCGAATTTCTGCGGCTCCTCGCTGCCGTTCACTTGCAACAATACCGGCAACTTGCGGCCCACTTTGGCCGCCTGCGCATCCAACTCCTCGGCTAAGCGCAGGCTGTCCACGCTGTGGATCATGTGAACCACCGGCAGCACCGGCTTCACCTTATTGCGCTGCAAATGGCCGATGAGGTGCCAGCGCACTTTTGCGGGCAGCGCATCTTTTTCGCCATGAACCAGCCGGCGTTGGAGAAACTCATTGATCTGCCCCGCCCGCTGCGTGAGCGCCTGCACGCGGCTTTCGCCAAGGTCGGCGACGCCCAGCGAGAGTATCTCGCGGATTTGCTCGGGGGCGGCGGTCTTGGTGACCGCCACCAACGTGATCTCCGAAGGCTCGCGCCTGGCCTTAACGGCCGCGACGGCGATCCGGTCCTTCACTTCTGCCAGTTTCTCTGCCAAAGGCGTTCGTTTAGCCACGCACGGCTCCTTCCAGGCTGCTTGCTAACTCGGTCTCGTGAAGCCGGCATTATACGGACAAGCGGGCGGAAGGTGTAGATGCATCCTAATCAGGCGGTTTGAACGCTGCGCGATTGCCGCTTGGCGCAACTTGCGATAAGGTTCGCGGCTTTCGCGCAAGGTCTGCGATCTTGAAACCACCGATCCCCTCCCCTCAATCTCCAACACCCGCCGCCCCCGCGCCGGCGGGCCTGGCCGATGCGTTTAGCAATGGCTATCTCGTGCGCTGGATGTTTCAATTTCTCAAGCCAGTGAAGGCGATTGTCCTTTTCAATTGCCTGTACATCGCGCTGTGGGTGGGTGCCGAGGCGCTGACCACCAAGCAGACGGCCCGCGTGGTCAACAGCATTCAGTTGATTCATCGCAAAGGCGGCGGAGTGCATTTTTGGCGCTGGCTGACGCCGCGCTTTGATTTCGGGGCCGTGCTGCGAAGCCTCACCGGGCAAAACGATAATTTCCGGTATCAGATACTGGGCCTGCTCATCATGGTGCTGGCGTACGTGCTGTTCCGCTATCTGCGGGTGGTGTCGGCGACCAAGATGAGCATGAACATGGTCTACTACATCCGCGAGGCGGTGTACGACAAACTTCAGCGCGTCGGCTTTGGGTTTCACGATGCCATCAGCTCGGGGCAACTGATCAACCGCGCCCTCAGCGATCTGCAAAACGTGCGGGCGTTTGTTGAAACAGTGGTGAATCAAACGCTGGAGATCGGGCTGACAGTGGGGGCGTATATCCTGCTGCTGGTGACGATCTCGCCGTGGATCGCGCTGTTGTCGTTGCTGCCGCTGCCGCTGTGGACGTTTTATATTTTGCGGTTCAGCAAGAAAGTACAGCCGGCGGCCAAGGCGGTCATGGAAGCCGAGGACCGCAATGTTTCGATCATCACCGAAAGCATCGCCGGCGTGCATGTGATTAAGGCGTTCGCCACGGAGCGGCATGAAGAGGAAAAATATGGCGCCAACTGCGACACGTTCCTGGCCCGCGTTCAGACGCGCATCAAGCTCTTCACCGACTTCACGCCGATCATCCGGCTCATAGCGATGAGCTCGCATTTGTCGCTGTTCCTGGTGGCGGGAATCATGATGATCCACGGCCACTTTTTGGCCGGCAATTTCATGATTTTGGGCCAGGCGATGGGGGCGATCCTGAGCCGCTTGCAGGCGGTGGCGACGATCAATGAGCAATATCAAAACGCGATTGTCTCCGCCAAGCGGCTGTACGAGGTTCTGCACGCCCCGCCGACGGTTCCGCAGAAGCCGGGGGCTGCCGCGCTACCGGCGGGGCCAGGGCGGGTGAAGTTTGAGAACGTGACGTTTGGGTATGACCCGGCCAAGCCGGTCTTGCGCGACATCAGCTTCGAGGTGGCGGGCGGGAGCAACGTCGCGATCGTCGGGCCCACCGGGGCGGGGAAGACGACGCTCGTTAATCTCATCGCCCGGTTTTACGATCCGCGGGAAGGCCGGATCTCGATTGATGGCGTCGATATCCGCGATGCCAGCCTTGCCAGCGTGCGGACGCAGGTGAGCTGCGTGTTTCAGGAAACGTATCTTTTCAGTGACACGGTTTCGGGGAATATCTCGTATGGCCGGCCGAACAACTCGCGCGGCGACATCGAAGCCGCCGCCCGGCTGGCGCAGGCCCATGAGTTTATCGAGGAGCTGGCCGAGGGCTACCAAACCCTATTGGGCGAGCGCGGATCATCCTTGTCGGGCGGCCAGCGCCAGCGTCTGGCGATTGCCCGCGCCATCCTCACCAACCCGCGCGTGCTGATTCTCGACGATGCCACCGCCAGCGTCGATCCAGAAACCGAAGACCTCATCCGCAAAGGCATGCGCCATGTGATGCAGGGCCGCACGACATTCGTCATCGCCCATCGCATCAGCACCGTGAAGCGGGCGGACGTGGTGCTGGTGCTGGAGAATGGCCGCATCACGCAGATGGGAACGCACGAGCAGTTGATGGTGCGGGATGGGCATTATCGGGAGATCGCCGCCGTGCAGTTGTTTGGCGACGATGCCATGCACCTGATGCCGGGCATGGAGCAGGAAAGGAATCATCCCTCCCACATGCACCGCATGCGCGACAAGCGCGAGACCGTGGTTGCCGCGGCAGAGGATGAACGGCGCGGTGGGGAGGAGGCGTGATGAAATAAACACCCTTTCGCGAACGCGCGCCGTGGATAACTTGTCCTCCCGAACCGATTCGAATCCGCTCGGCGGGGCAGGAATGCCCCGCACTCGCGGATTCGGGCAGACAGGAATGTCTGCCCCACCAAACTCTCTGGATGTCAACGGTTACACCTGCCCGAAAATTCGGACATGCCCAACTTCATTCGTGCGATCCTTCAATCAAGTGAAAGCCACCCCCCGCCCGATAACCCCTGTGTAGCCCCGGCGTGACCGCCGGGGCACCGAGGCTTTTCGCATGGCGATTACCGCTCTTTACTCCGCGGCCACCGGGCTTCGGGCGCTTTCCACCCGCATTGACGTGGTGGCCAACAACCTGGCCAACGCGGAAACGACGGCGTTTAAGCGGAGCCGGGTTAATTTCGAGGATCTCTATTACCTGCAGATGAAGCAGCCGGGCACCAGCGACCAGGCCGGCGACATCGCGCCCGCCGGCATTTTCGTCGGGTTGGGCACCAAGATCAGCAATACGCAGATTGACCTGGAGCAGGGGAGTCTGGAAAGCACCAGTCGCAATCTGGACGTGGGCATTCAGGGCAACGGCTTCTTCGCCGTGAAGATTCTGGATTCACTGGGCGGCACCGGCTACACGCGCAACGGCAACTTCTTCGTCAACCAAAAGGGCGAATTGGTGCTGGGCATGGGTGACGGCTATCGCCTCATCCCGCCGATCACGGTTCCCACGTCGGCCACAAATATCAGCATCGGCCTGGATGGCACGCTCGAATACACCAAGGCCGGGACCAATATTCAGACCGTCGCGGGTCAACTTCAACTCACGCAATTTCCCAATCCTCAAGGCCTGCAGCTTCTGGGCGGCAGCATCTTCGTGCCCACCGAGGCCTCGGGGCCGCCCGTCAACAGTTTCCCCGGCCAGAACGGCGCGGGCCAGACGATGAGCACATTCCTCGAATCCAGCAACGTCGATCCCGTGAAGGAATTGGTCACGCTCATCAAAACGCAGCGCTCCTTTGAGCTCAACAGCCAGTCGATCCAGACGGCCAACCAGGCGCTGCAGGTCATCGGCAACCTGAAGATACAATGAACGGCCAACCCACTAGCAATCGCAAGATGATCCGCGTGCTGGTCGCGCTGATGATCCTGACATGGGCGACGCAAACGCTGCTTCACCAATGGGCCCGCGGGCAGGAAGCGCCGCCCCAGGTTGTGATCGCCGCGCCCGAGCCGGCCGCCGAGCGGTTTGTGCCCGGCACCGACCAAACTGCCCAAGGCGCAACGCTGGAACTGCGCGGCGAAGCGACCGTGGGCGGCCCCCAGGTCACGCTTCGGCAGATTTGCCGATGGGCGGACGCCGACCGCACGATTTTCGCGCCGGTGGCCGATCTGGTGGTCGCCCGTTGCCAGGGGAATGCGCCGTTTCAGTCGATCACCATCAATGAAATCCGCCGCACGCTCCGCGACGCGGGGGTGAACCTCGCGGCCGTCCGCTTCGCGGGAACCACCAATTGCACGGTCACGCGCAGCGACGTGAAATATGATGAGAAGTCGGCCCTCGCGCAGTGGGCCAACGCGAAGAACGGTCAACTGCCCGCCGCCGCGCCCTGGGATCTGCCCACGACCCGGCCCGCCGCTCAACTCGCCGCGGAAAAACTCAATGCCGCCACCACTGCCCGCGCGCGAGCGGCACAAGGCGTCGCGGCCCCGCGCCCGCGCACACTGCTGGATTTGCTATTGGCGGATGCCGCCCTTCGGCTGGCCCTTCCGGTCGAGCAGCTTCAAATCACATTTAACCCGGCAGACGAAAAACTGCTCAACCTCGCCGAGCCTCAATTCAAGTTCAACCTCGAAGCCCGTTACGTCCGCAATCTGGGCGATGTCTCCTGGGACGTGCTGATCGTCACCGAAGGCGGCACCAAAAAAGTCACGGTGAACGCGATGGCCCGCGCCTGGCAAAAGCAGGTCGTGGTATCGCGCGCGATGGCGTATCGCCAGGTGATCCGCAATGACGATGTGATCGAGCACCGCGTGCTTGCCGACCGATTGCCTGATGATCCGCTGTTGGCCGTCGAGCAGGTGGTCGGGCAGGAGGCGGCGCGGGAATTAAAGCCCGGCACCGTGATCACCGCCCGCATGGTCAGCCCGGTGCCGCTGGTGAAGACCGGACAGTTCATCGCGGTGACGCTGACTTCAGGAAACGTACGCATTAAAACCGTGGGCCGCGCCATGGAAGCCGGCTCATTCGGCCAGACCGTGCGGGTGCGCAACGATGCCACGCACGAGGTTTATGAAGTAGTGCTCACCGGCCCCCAGGAGGGGACGATGAACGGCGGAGCGCCGCCGGCCGCGCGGAAGCTGGATTCACAACCAAGGCACTGAGCGACTGGGCGCAGGCTGGGCTCACCACGGAAGAGAGGAAGCCACGAATGAACACGAATGGACACGAATGAAGAGTAATAATTCGTGCTAATTCGTGCTAATTCGTGGCAGTCTTTTTCTGCCTGCCGCATGGAGTTTATTCGATGAAAAAGAAGTTCCAGAGGATCGGGACAAAGCTGGGGATCGTCAGCGCCGCATGTCTTAGCGGTGCCGCGGCGCTGGGGCAGGTGACGCCGGTTGTGCAAGCGCCCACGGCGTTGCCCCAGCGCGGCGGGGAGGGCTCCGCCGGCAAAGCGCCGGCCAAACCCGCCAACAACAATACCGCCGCCCAGGCCGGCGCGATCATGCAGCGAACGGGCGGATCGCTTCTCAAGGCGACGCTCGCCGCGCGGGCCGATCCGGGGCAGGCCAAGCTCTCGCAGGTCAGTTTCTTTGCCGTCCCGGAGAAGAAGCCCAAGTCGCTCAAAAAACACGATCTGGTCACGATCATCATCAACGAGCAAAGCCAGTCGGCCTCGAATGGCAAGAATGATTTCCAGAAAAATGCCGAGCTGCAGGCACAAGTGAACCAGATGGTGCAGTTGCAACTGGGCAAGGCGACCATTCGCAACCTGCCGATTCCCGCGACTCCGCCGGGGATCGATTTCACCGGCAAACGCTCCTTCACCGGGCAAGGCGAGCAGGATCGCAGCGATTCAATCACCGCGCGCATCACCGCGGAAATCCTCGACGTGAAGCCCAACGGCACGCTCGTGCTCCAGGCGCGCAAACGCATCAAGACGGATACCGAAATACAGCAATTCGTGCTTTCCGGGATTTGCCGGGCCGAGGACATCACGCCCGACAACTCCATTCTCAGCACACAGCTTTTCGATCTGGAGCTTCAGAAGAACAACAAGGGCGACGTGAAGAGCGCCATGGAGCGCGGGAACCTGCCGAAATTATTGGACTTTCTCAACCCGTTCTAACGATTACATGTGGTCAGTTGATGGTTGTTGGTTGTTGCGGTGAGCAAAGCGCATGCGACGAAACATTTCCATTTTGTTGTTCGCGGTGTGTGTGCTGGGCACGGCCCCGGCGTTCGCGGTGAAGATCGCGGATGTGACGCGGCTCTCGGGGCAGCGCACCAATCTGCTGACTGGGCTGGGGCTGATGTACGGCCTGAAAGGGACGGGGGATGGCGGCGACTATGCCGCCGCCATTCGGCCGCTGGCCTCGATGCTCGGCAAGTTTTCCGATCCCGTGACGGTCACTGAACTGAGCAAGACGCAGAACGTGGCGATTGTCGAGTTGACGGCCACCATCCCCAGCACCGGCGCCCGCGAGGGAGACCATATTGATGTTCGCATCGCCAGTGTCGGAAGCGCCACGACCCTCAAGGGCGGGCGGCTGTTTGTCTGCCCGATGATGGGCCCGATGGCCGGCAGCGGCATCTTCGCATTGGCCGAGGGCCCGATCGATCTGGAAGACCCCAGCACGCCCAACGTCGGCGTCGTCCATGGCGGGGCGGTCATGGAAGAGGACATGCGCGTCAGCTATGTCGATAAAGGCCGCTTCGGTCTGATCATCGAAGCGCCCACCGCGAGCTGGACCGCCGCCCACATGATCGCCAAGACGATCAACGGCGCCGAAAGCCTTAACGGCGAAGACGTGGCCCAGGCGGTCGACGCCAAGGAAGTGATCGTGCAGATTCCCGCCGCCGAGCGCGATCATCCCGACAGCTTTATCAGCCGGGTGCAGCAGCTTCCGCTGTTGATGCTGCCCGCTGAGGCGCGGGTCACCATCAACAAAAAGACCGGCACGCTCATCGTGACCGGCGACGTGGAAATCAGCCCCGTGGTCATCAGCCATAAGGGTCTGACGATCGATACGATCGTGCCGCCGCCGGTTCCCACGCCGCGCACGCCGGTTGTCACCAGCCGCCAGAGCATCGCCATCGACACCGTCAACCAGGGCGGCGCGCGGCTGCAGGATTTGGTGAACGCGCTCGAACAATTGCGCGTGCCGGTGGAAGACCGGATCACGATCGTCGAGGAGTTGTATCGCACCGGCAAGCTGCACGCGAAGTTGATCGAGGAATCGAACTGAAAATAGCCATGCGCGATTACGCGCTTCAGGAATGGCAAATGAAGACGGTCCAAGATCAGGAAACCGAAACCTCAATCGTGACACGGGCGTCTCGCCCGTGCGGGTTGTGTCCGAGTCGGACACCTCGATTGTTCGTACGCTTTAGCCATCGGCACGGGCGGGGCGCCCGTGTCACATTGAAAAATCTGAGCCAGGCATGCCAACGTGCCGCCGAGTTGCAAGATCGAATGGAATGCACGGCCGAAAGATGCCAACGCCGCGCAGTGGCAGGATGCCCGGCCGCGCCCGCAATGGAGTGCAAATGATCCCCGCACAAATCTCCAAGTCCGCGGCCCAAGGCGCTGCACTGCTGCTGTCGAACCCCGCAGTGCCCACCAAGCACGAACTGCTTGTCAAGACCTCGCAGCGACTGATCGCGCAAACTTTCTTTGGCGCGATGCTCAAGCAGATGCGCGACAGTCCGTTCAAGTCGGAATTATTCAGCGGCGGCCGGGGCGAAGAGGCGTTTTCCTCCCTGCTCGACCAGCACTTGGCCGACCGCATGGCCAGCGGATCGGGACATCGCCTCGCCGACAGCATCGTCCGCCACATCGAGAAGAAGCACGGCTGGAATACCAAGCCGGCGCCAAAAGCGCCCGGGAAATCCGCGTTTCAGGCGCGCTATGAGCGTGCCGGCTACGGCAAGCAAAACCCCGGCGAAGGGAGAGCCAATGTCCCGGCAGATCTCCGAGCTTGAAACGCTCCTCGCGCAAATGATCGCTGAACATCGCAAGCTGCTGGGCTACCTGGAAATCCAGCAGGCCGGCATGAAAAAACTGGATCTGAAAAAGATGAACGATTCAGCCAATTTGCAGGAGCCCTGCCGTCTGCGCATCGCGATGCTCGAGCGGAACCGGCGGGCGCTGGTGGCACAACTGGCCGCCGCGATGCGCGTCGAGGGAGATCTGACAATCGCCAGGCTGGCCGTTCTGTTTCCCCCCCGCGCGCAGGCGTTGCTGAAGCTCCGCGATGAGTTGAAAGCCGTGGCCGAGCAGGTGCGCACCCGCGCCCAGATCGCCGGCAGAGTGGCCGGCGCCGTCCTCGGGCATCTGAACACCGTGATCCGCCTCCTCGCCGGCGCAATAGAAAAAGCCGGCCTCTATACCAAAAATGGCGTCCCCCAGGTGTCGTCCCGGATTGGAGTGATGGAGGCCGTGGGATAGGGAGAAGAGTAGTGCTGAGATTTGAGTGCTGAGAGTTGAGTGCTGAGTACTGAGTGCTGAGTGCTGAGAATTGAATATCGGCACCAACCCAAAACCCAAGACCTACAACCCACAACCCGCAACTGACAACTGACAACTGACAACCTTCCCTCTCAGCACTCAGCACTCACCCCTCAGCACTCTCCTCCCCTCCCATGTCCCTCATCGGCGCGCTCAACATCGGCTCCTCCGCACTCGCTGCCCAGCAGGCGGCGTTGCAGGTTACCGGCAACAATATTTCGAACGCCGGGAATGCCGATTACACGCGGCAAACCGCTACGCTCACGACCGGCAATGATGTGCCCATCGGCGGCGTTTTCCTGGGGACCGGCGTCAATCTCACCGGCGTGCAGCGGCAGGTCGATGAGGCCCTCACCGCACGCCTGCGCTCCGCCGGCAGCGATTCACAGGCCGCGGACACCTCACAGCAATGGCTCACCCGCATCGAAGCCACCTTCAACGCCCTGGGCACAACCAATATCTCCACGCAAATGAGCCAGTTCTTCACGAGCTGGTCCACCCTGGCCAACAAGCCCCAGGACATGGGCCAGCGGCAGGTGGTGCTGCAAAGCGGGCAGGGACTGGCGCAGTCCTTCAACGACGAACACACCCAACTGACTTCGATCGAAAGCGATTCGCAACAACAGATCGCTTCGCAGGCCACGGCCGCGAATGGACTGGCGCAGCAGGTTGCGGACCTCAACGGCAACATCATCACCGCCGAAGGCGGCGGCAACGGGCAGGCCAACTCCCTGCGCGATCAGCGCGATGCCGTTCTCAAAAATCTCTCGCAACTGATGAATGTCACGACCATTCCTCAGGCCAACGGCACTGTCAACGTGTACGTCGGCTCCGAACCCCTGGTGGTCGCCACCACCAACAACGGCGTCGCCGTCAGCCAGCAAACCGTGAACAATCAAGCCGTATCCACCGTGGTTTTCAAATCCACCGGCGCGCCGATGAAGTTCACCTCGGGAGAGTTGTCGGCGCTTCAGGATGCGCAGACCCAGGCCGCCAGCTTCACTACGCAGCTCAATACACTCGCCAGCGGGATGATCTTCGAGCTCAACAAGATTCATGCCTCGGGCCAGGGATTGGCCGGCATCGACAGCGTGACTTCGACCAACGCCGTAGCCGACCCCACCGCCGCGCTCAACTCCGCCGCCGCCGGTCTTCCGTTTACGCCGGTGAATGGCAGTTTCGTCGTCCATGTGACCAACCCCACCACCGGCGCGGATACCAGCACTCTGGTGAAGGTGGATCTGACCGGCACGGCGCCGGGCGCTTCGCTCAATTCCCTGGCGGCCAGCCTCAACGCGATCAGCGGAGTAACGGCCAGCATCACCGGCGGCAAGCTCACCATTGCCGCCGCCAGCAGCAGCGTGAAGCTCGGCTTCAGCCAGGACTCCAGCGGCGCGTTGGCCGCGCTTGGGATCAACACGTTTTTCAGCGGCAAGGACGCCTCCGATATCGCCGTGAATGCGACGATCCAGAATGATCCCACGCAAATCGCCGCGGCCAAAAATGGCGACGTGGCCGATAATCAGACGGCTCTTGCCATCGCGGCTCTACAAACGCAGCCCCTTGCGTCGATGAATGGTTCGAGCCTGAACGACGGCTATCAATCCATGATCGACGGCATCTCCGGGCAGGTGGCCAATGCCAACACCAATGCCCAGGCCGCCACGGCCGTCAATGACACGCTCACCGCCCAGCATGATGCGCTCAGCGGCGTGAGCCTGGATGACGAGGCCATTAACCTCATGCAGCAGCAGCGCGCCTTCCAGGGCGCGGCCCGGCTTGTCAGCACGGTCGATCAGATGATGCAGACGCTTTTGAATATGCCGATATGAACATCTCGCCGCTCCAATTTGCCCGCGTCAGCAACCTGCTCTCATCGAGCGTGTCGCAGTCGCAGATCACCGCCACGCAGAAGGATCTGCTCAACGTGGAAAACCAGCTTTCCACCGGCCAGCGCCTCACCCAGCCCAGCGATGATCCGGGCGCGGCGTCGGCGACGATGCAGCTCCAAAAAACCCTCGACCAACGCAACGCCTATCTGGGAAACCTCAGCCAGGGGCAAAGCCAGCTTGGCGAAGTGGACAACACGCTCAGCAGCCTGACCGCTCTCGTGCAGCAGGCGCAGAATATCGCGTCGGCCAATGTCGGTTCGGACGTGACGGCCCAGCAGCGGCAGGGGGCGGCGGCGGTTGTCAGCACACTATTCGACCAAGCCGTCGGATTGGCCAATACACAGTTCAATGGCGCCTACCTGTTTGCCGGCGACAAGAGCACCACCGCGCCCTATGTCGCCACCAATGGCGGCGTGCAATTCGTTGGCTCAACAAACGTCCTGCAAAACGTCTATGACACCAATACCACGCTTCCATTCACGATCAACGGCGCCAGTATCTTCGGGGGCTTGTCCAGCCAGGTGAAGGGAAGCGCGGTTCTCACGCCCAACCTCACCTCCGCCACGCGGCTGACTGATTTGCGCGGGGCGATGGGCAACGGCGTTCATCTGGGATCGATCCTCCTGGGCAATGGCTCGACCACAAAGCTGGTCGATCTTTCCACGGCCGACAGCGCCGGCGATGTGGTCAACGCGATCAACGCCGCCGGTCTGGGCGGCATCACCGCCTCGATCACCGGCAAGGGATTCACGCTCTCGACCAGCGGCGCCGACAACATCACCGTCCAGGATGTGGGCGGAGGAACCACCGCCGCCGATTTGGGAATTTCCAAAACCACCGGCGGCGGGGCGGGCGCGCCGGTCGTAGGGGCCAGCACTCAGCCCAACATAACCGTCCTCACGTCGCTGTCGGCGCTGAATGGCGGCGCGGGAATCGACGCGACGCATGGCCTGAAGATCACCAACGGAACGCAAACGGCCTCCATCTCCCTTGCCGGCGCCACCACCGTCGGCGACGTGATCAACGCCGTCAATGCTTCGGGAACCGGCGCGGTCGCTCAGATCAACTCGACGGGCAACGGGCTCAATATCCTCAACAACACGCAGGGCACGCAACTTTCCATCAGCGAGAACGGCGGCACCACCGCCGCCGATCTGGGCGTGCGCAGCTTCGGCACCACCACGCGCCTTAGCGATCTCAATGGCGGCAAGGGCATTCAATTCGCCACCGGCGGGCCCGATCTTCAGATCACCAACAGCGCCGGCGCGAATTTCACCGTTTCCCTGACCGGCGCGGTCACGGTGCAGGACGTCATCACTAAGATCAACGCCGCCGGCGCCGGGGCGAATGTAGCCGCGGGCTTCTCCAACGTCAGCAACGGCATCACCCTCACCGATACCTCGGGAGGCAGCGGCGCACTGAGCGTCGCATCGATTAACTTTTCGACAGCCGCCGCCGACCTGGGCCTGACCACCACGCCGGTGGGAAACACCCTCACCGGCACGGATGTGAATCCGGTGATCGCGACGGGCGTCTTCGGTGATATCGCCAAGCTGCGCGATGCCCTGACCAACAACGATTCGGCCGGCATCACCAACGCCGCCCAGGGATTGGCCAATGATTACAGCCAGGCCGTCACCGTTCGCGCCCAGGCCGGCGCGCAGGTCCAGGAGATGGCGGGGCGGCAAAGCCGGCTGCAGGATGAGAACGTGGCGACGCAATCCTTGATGTCGCAGCTTTCCGACACCGACTTCACCGCCGCCATCACCCAATTCCAGGCCCTGCAAACCTCCCTCCAGGCCACGCTTCAGGTCAGCGCCAAGACATTAAATGAATCGCTCATGGATTTTCTGACCTGATGGAACGTGAATTGCAATGAGAGTAGATACATGAATTGTAATAGTGATAAATACAGTTGTTCCCAGTGAAAGCGACCGCAACCTGCGCAACGACGCAAATACTGCGCGATATCTTGGGCGTGGCCACTTCAGTGACCATGCAAAAAACCGCTGGAATGGGAAAAAAACCAAGGACCCCAGGAAGACGCAAGGAACGCAAAGAGCCGCGGGAATGGAAAAAAAGCCAAGAATCCAACGGAGTCTCAACGACCCGCAAAGCGCCCCGATCGCAACAAGATGAAACACCCCGATCCGCGGTGGAGCCGCGGACCGACCCACTACACGGCCCGCGACATGGATCGCGGGCTCCCCAGGGCGGAGTTCGCCCCAGGGCCGCGGCAGGGAGCTGCCACGCGCGCCGCGCCGAAGAGCGCGGCAGAAATGGAGTTCACATGGACATCCTGACCTCGAGATTCGGGAAGATGAGCGTCGAGGAAGACCGCATCATGACCTTCCCCACCGGCCTTCTCGGATTCCCCGACCACACGCGTTATGCGCTGATCCAGTCGGGAACCGAGAATTATTTCCTCTGGCTGCAGTCGATTGACGATCCGAACCTCGCGTTCGTGGTGACCGACCCGGCCATCTTCTTCAAGGACTATGACGTGCCGGTGCGCGAGGAGACGCAAACGGAATTGCGCCTGGCCGACCCGTCGTTGGCGCAAGTATTCGTTATTTGCAATAAGGTCGGCGACTGGCTTACCGGAAATCTTCTGGGCCCGTTGCTGGTCAATTCCGATAACAAGCTGGGCCAGCAGGTGGTGCTCACGGACAAGAAGTACACGACGCGCCAACCGCTGTTGCGGCTTGCCGCGGAAATCCCGCTGGCCAAATCCGCCTAACCCGGAAAATGCGCGAATAACCACGAACTCGCGAAGACACTTAACCACGAAGTCACGAAGACACAAAGAGAATCAAGTCATTCCCAACTCACGCTTTTGCGCAGGCTGGGACTTTTGATTCAAAGCGTTTTGGAAAGTAAGTGCTGACCCTGAATATATTTCTTCGTGCCTTCGTGACTTCGTGGTGAATAATCCGGGCTAAAGGCGCGACTGGCCCCAGGGGCGCGCGTGGCCCCAGGTGGCGGCGCGACCGCGGGACGACGGGCGTGTTATCGGGCTATCGGCCATGCGCCAGGCCAACCAGGTTCCCCACTCTTACGGGGCGCGGGCCTGGAAAACATGGGGCGCGAACGAATGTACGCGTCCTGCCACACGCCCGCGGGTTAGAATGAAGCATTCTGGCCCGCGTGCGCTCCGCGAAACGGACGTCGCGGATGCAAATTACCAGGGAAGGAGCCGGCAATGCTGGTGCTGTCGAGGCTGCGAGACGAGACGATCATGATCGGAGACGACATCGAGATCACCGTGGTGGATATCCGCGGCGACAAGGTGCGTCTGGGCATCAACGCGCCCAAGTCAATCAGCGTGCACCGCAAGGAGGTGTACGATGCGATCCGCCGCGAGAACCGCGCGGCGGCCCAGGTCAAACCCGAGGATCTGTCGGGACTCGGAAAAATCGGCCCCGCGCCGCAACCCAGGGATGAGAAGAAGTAGGAACAGCGGCAACGCCGCCCTTTCCAGCAATCATGGAGGATTGCCAACATGTCGCGAATTAATACCAACGTCGCGTCGCTTACCGCCCAGATTGGGCTGGCGCGCAACCAGGCCACGCTCAGTACCACCCTTCAGCGCCTCAGCAGCGGCCTGCGCATCAACACCGGCGCGGATGATCCGGCGGGGCTGATCGCCAGCGAGAGCCTCAAGAGCGAGATGGCCGGCCTTCAGCAGGGAATTGACAATTCCCAGCGCGCCACCAACATCATGTCCACCGCCGACGGCGCGCTCAATGAAGTCTCGTCGCTGCTGGTGAACATCCAGTCGCTGGTGGTGCAGGCGGCCAACAGCGGCGCGATGTCCCCGGCGGAAATCTCCGCCAACCAGCTCCAGGCGGATTCGGCGATCGAGAGCATCACGCGCATCGCCGACACCACTTCCTTCGCCGGCCTTCACCTGCTGGATGGCAGCCTCGACTACCTCACCAGCGGCGTGAGCGCCGCCGCCATCTCCTCGGTGAATATTTCCCAGGCCAGCTTCGGAACCAACACCAATGTTCCCGTGCAGGTGAACGTCGTCACCAGCGCGCAGACCGCGGGCCTCAAGTTTGTCGCCAGCTCGATCCCCAATTCCGTGACGCTGGAAATCGCCGGCAACACCGGCACGCAAACCCTCACCTTCACCAGCGGCACCAAGAGCTCGGCCATTGCTTTCGCCGTCAACGGCATCAGCAATTCAACGGGCGTCACCGCCGTGATGAACACGCCGGGCAATCTCACCAGCGGCATCAGCTTCCATTCGACCGGATACGGCTCAAAAGATTTCGTCTCCGTGCGCGCCCAGTCCGGTGTTTTCAATACAGTGGATAACCTCGGCGCCGCCAAAACGCGCACCACCGGGCGCGACGCCGTTGCCACCGTCAACGGCGCCCTGGTGACTGGCGACGGGCTGAATCTCAGCGTCAACACCGGCTCGCTTGATATGGACCTGACGCTGGCCAAAACCTTCGGCGCCGGAAAGACCGCCTTCGCCATCACCGGAGGCGGGGCGCTGTTCCAACTGGGCGCGCAGGTGACCACCAATCAGCAGGTGGACATCGGCATTTCCAGCGTGGCCGCCAGCAAGCTGGGATCGGGGGACGTGGGCTTTGTGAATCAAATTGTCACCGGCGGCAGCGCCACCCTGGTGGGCGGCCAATCCGAGCAGGCCAGCCAGATCATCGACGCCGCCATTCAGCAGGTCGCCGTTCTGCGCGGCAAGCTCGGCGCGTTCGAGAAAAACACGCTGAGTACCAATGTCAATTCGCTGAACGTCGCGCTGGAAAATGTCACCAGCAGCGAGAGCCAGATCACCGACGCCGACTTCGCCGCGGAAACCGCCAACCTCACCCGTGCCCAAATCCTTACCCAGGCCGGAACATCGGTTTTGGCGACGTCCAACAACACGCCGCAAAGCGTTTTAACGCTGCTGCAAGGACATTAACGATCCGCGTCCTCGCATTTCGGCGTCTCGCTTCGATCCGGCGCGCCGCGCTCCCAATCTGGGGCCGCGCGAGTACGCTCTACCCCGGAGGTGAGTTGTTCGACGGGCTGTACCAACTGTCCCTGTGACGAACGGCACTTCCCGATGCTGCTTTCAAAGCTGCAAGGCGTTTTTCGGTGAGCATCTGAGCCAGGAACATCCAACAGCGTGAACAGACACTTGCGGCACTGTATCCCCTCCTGCTCAATCGCTCGCTACACGCGCTGACGAGGCTGGGGTCGCTTTGTGTGCGTCATTGCCTGCACTGCTGTTGGCGTGGTTGGCGTGTCGGATCAGGTTCTGGGAATGGCCAGAACGTCGAAGGGGTTGAGCGATTGAATCTCGGCGATAGCACGAAAGTCGGCATCGTTGAAGGTCAGGAGTTTGGGTACGCGGTGCTGGATCATCAGCGCGACCAGGCGAACGTCGTGGGCACGCTTGCCGTGAACTGCGTACTTGGCGACCAGCCCTTCCCATATGGGATAGACCTGCGCGGTCTCCGGCAGAAGTTCAAACAAGGCGCGGGCGGCGGCGATTTCCTCGCCGGCTTGAGCGGCGGTCATGCCAAACCCGCCGCTGGCGGCGGCCGGTCGGGTCAGGACAACGTACATCTCGTAAAGGCTCTGTGGCGCGATGGCGAACCGTTCATTGCCGCGCAGCGTGAGTTGCTCCAGCGCGTCGAGCGCGACTTGGCGGTGCGGGTGGCCGACCTGGGCGATGCGCAGGGGAATGTTGGTATCAACCAGAATCATCGGGGATCGTCCACCGTGCCGGAGTAGATGCTCTCACGGCTGTCGTCCACCAGGTGGCCCAGAGGCACATGGCTATCGGCCCATGCGTGAAGGCTCTTAAGCCAGGGGTTGTCGGGACGCTCCTCGTCGAGGACGATGATGCGGACCCTGCGGCCGTGCAAATCCTGACGGGCGACCAGATCATCCCAATTGCCTTGAATCATCACATCAGACATTAAACGCCTCGCTTGTGAACCATATCGGATGGTATCGCCCGTCAGTTGGCTTCACTTGTTTTTATAGCCGCCATGCTGCTTCACGATGGTTTAGTGTAACCGTTCGGCGAACTACATTCCATCGTTGACAGGTGTTTGGCTTTCGGCTTGCAGCGCCCGCCTTCCAGAGGTCCGGGAAGGAACTTATCGCGGAAAGCGCGTCGGTAGCTGTTTACCTTGCCGGCTTGCGCGATGCGACCGTTGCCCAGGCCTGGGCCCCGTTTTTACTTCGGCTGCCGCCGCTGATTTTTCTGACCCAGGGACGCATCGGGCTACTTAAAAGTTTGATTTTACTTTGGACAATGTTATCCTGCTGTCTCCCTTATGATTCAACGCGACCTCCAGACACGTCTAGGACAGCTTGCCGGGCAGTTCCCGGCCATTGTGCTGACCGGACCGCGGCAGAGCGGAAAATCGACGCTTTGCCGCGAAGTTTTTCGTCATCTTCCGTACATCACGCTCGAATCGCCGGACGTGCGCTCATTCGCGATGGAAGATCCGCGCGGCTTTCTCGCCGGGTATCCGCGGGGCGCGGTGTTGGACGAGATTCAAAATGTACCGCAGCTTCCATCTTACCTTCAGGAAATCATCGATCGTGATCCGGCGCCGGGGCGCTGGATTCTGACGGGCTCGCATAACCTGGGCGTCGTCCAGGCGGCCGGCCAGTCACTGGCGGGACGGGTGGCCGTGCTGCATCTTCTGCCCTTGTCGCGACGAGAGGTCGTTCGCTTTGGGCGCCACCCCAGGACGCTTGACGAAACTTTGCTGTACGGCGGTTATCCACGAATTTTGGATCAGCAACTGCGCCCCGCCGACTGGCTTTCTTCTTACGTCGCCACGTATCTGGAGCGCGATGTTCGCACGCTCACCCACGTCGGCGACCTCGTCACGTTCCAGCGCTTCGTGCAACTGTGTGCCGGCAGGGCTGGGCAGTTGCTCAACCTTTCATCGCTGGCATCTGACTGCGGCATCTCGCCCCCCACCGCCAAGGCCTGGTTTTCTGTTCTCGAAGCAAGCTTCATCGCATTCCGGCTGCCCAGTTATCACGGAAACGTCTCCAAACGCCTCATCAAGATGCCCAAACTTCATTTCTACGACAGCGGTCTTGTCTGCTGGCTTTTGGGCATACGGGATGTCTCGCAACTCAACGTTCATCCGCTCCGGGGCGCGATCTTCGAGTCATGGGTCGTTTCCGAGATCATCAAGCACCGTCTTGCCGCGGGAGATTCCAACGGCGTCTATTTCTTCCGCGACAAGTCGGGTCTGGAAGCCGATGCGCTCGTGCAGCAGGGAACCGGCTTTGTGGTTGTCGAAGTGAAGGCAGGGCAAACCCTTTCCTCCGATATGGCCGGCGACGCGGGCCGGGTGGCGAGTGTGATTTCCGCCGCTGGTCTGACGACCAAAACAGTCATTGTCCACGGCAGCGATGTGAAGCAGACCCGAAACGGCGTGGTCTATCTTCCCTGGACGCAAATCCAGTCGTATCCGTGGTGCGGGTAGCAACGCCCCGCCGTGCCCAGTGGGGCATTTTGGGGCATGGAGAGCGATGCCGGGAGTCTCGAAAGGTGTAGCCCAGGTGGCGTTGCATCCATAAGATGCTTTCATGTCTCCCCGCGCCACCTTCCCGCGCACGCATCGGCTCAAATCGCCGGCGCAATTCTCTGCCGTTTATTCGGCGCGCGTGCGCGAATCGCGCGGGCCGGTGACGCTGTACATGCTGCCCAACGATCTGGGCCATCCTCGGCTGGGGCTGAGCGTCTCTCGCAAGGTGGGGACCGCCCCACGCCGCAACCGCATTAAGCGGCTTTTGCGCGAGTGCTTCCGATCGATGCAGCACGATCTGCCACGCGGCTATGATTGGGTGGTCGTGGTGCGGCCGCATGAGCCGCTGGCGCTGGACGAATATCAGAAGTTGCTGAGTTCGGCTTCGTTGAAACTGCACAATGCATGGCAGCGGCGGGAAGAACCTCTTCCCGCTTCTCCACTTCATCCAAAACTCGCAGCCGACTAACCAAGAACCAACCCCGCATGCGCTGGCTGTTGATTCATCTGATTTTGCTCTACCGCGCCACGTTGGGCACGTTCATGGGCGGCCAATGCCGGTTCACCCCGACTTGCAGCCAATACGCAATTGAGGCGATCGAAAAATACGGCCCGTGGAGAGGCGGGTGGAAGGCAATCAAGCGGCTCGCCCGCTGCCATCCCTTCGGCGGCAGAGGGTACGACGCGCCCTGAATTTGGCGTTCGATCCCGCAACTCTAATTATGCCCATGCCCGCCATGTTCGCGTGCATCGGCGACATCGGGCTCGCCGGCAATGCCCACGTCGGTGCCATCGCCGATCAAACCGCCGATTTGACCCGGCAGCTTTCGCGCCGCCTGCTTGCCAAAGTCGGTATCGATGTCGCTGCGCCCATGATCCGGCAGTTCTGACGCCTCGGCGCCTTCAATACCACGCGGCCCCTCACCAACCTGATCGGTCGCTCCGCCGTCGGGACGCCGGATTGC
This sequence comes from Tepidisphaeraceae bacterium, assembly GCA_035648595.1. Taxonomy (GTDB): domain Bacteria; phylum Planctomycetota; class Phycisphaerae; order Tepidisphaerales; family Tepidisphaeraceae; genus RYN-428. The sequence goes on along the minus strand of DASRLH010000061.1, from coordinate 13,456 downwards.
TTTGCTTCTGTCTGCCATGATTGCTCCTTTTGCCTTCGTGCCAAAGTTGTTAAGGCAACCCATGTGCCAGGGAGACTCTGAAGCTTTCTCAAGACTCCTTTTGCCCGCTCGAAACCCGTTAGGACTTTGGTACGATGATGCGATCATGGCAGACGACGCACCTCCCTCGTCGGTTTATTTGAATCCGCCAAACATACCGGCGACGCTCGCCTATCAGGCCGATCTCGCGCCCGCGCCGCCCACCGGCCAATTCACCCTCGGCGACGCCGCATTCATGGCGATGAGATTGATCGGAATCTATGTTCTGATTTTGTCGTTCAGATGGTTCGTGGACTTGGCCACATTGCCCCCACATTCCCCGCACGGAGGCACGTCCCTATTCTTCACCTACGGTATCCTGGGCGCAGTTTACTTTGCCATCGGACTCTTTCTGATCATCAATGCGATGGCGTTGGCGCGATGGCTTGTTCCCCGGACAGCGGTCATGGTCACACAGGAGCAGAGCCCGCCCCCGGCCCAATTCCAGGCAATCGCTTTTTCAATCATCGGCGTGTTGATGGTTATCTGGTCAGTGCCCTCGGTCTTCTCCATTACTTATGTTCTGTTGGGCGGCGGATCGCGACGCGCCATCCAAACCGATTTTTCCACGCGCTTTCAGAGCGCGGCCCCATCGCTCATACGCTTCGCCGTCGAGGCCGCGCTTGGCATGTGGCTCTTTTTTGGCTCCAAGCGCCTTGCCGCCTGGTGGTGGAGCTTGCGCCGGTCTGAGTTCATCGAAAGGGACGAGCCTGACCCGCAAACGCCAATCTCCTGAAGCGTCTGCGCCACGCTAAATGAGTGACAGGAGATTGGCGTTTACCTGCGACGCCGGCGTCCGACAGCAGTCCTATCCGCTCTTGTAGCACAGCACCGGCCGGAGCCGCCGAGTGATCCGCGTCAATTCCCGCTGCGCCCGCATCACCGCCCGCACGTCCTTATAAGCCGACGGCGCTTCATCGCGCAAGGCATCGGTGAGGCGGTGGTCAAACCAGACATCCTTGAGTTGCCGGGCCAGGTCGCGCGGTCGCAGAGCCCGGCGTGCCTGCTCCCGGCTCATGGCCCGGCCCGCGCCATGTGAACTGGAGCAAAGCGCCTCGGGGCAGCCGCGCCCAGTGACATGATACGTTTGGGTTCCCATGGAGCCTGGGATGATCCCCGCTTCGCCGGGGGCGGCGGATGATGCGCCTTTGCGATGCACCCATCGCTCCTCGCCGCCGTGCGTCTCGCGTCGGACGTGATTGTGATCGCAATCGAAGGTTGATTCGGGGATCGATTTCACTCCGAACAGATCATTCACGAGCGCCGCCGTCGCATTTGCCATGGCCCGCCGGCTTTGGCGGGCGTAAGCGCGGGCGAATTCCATATCATTCAGATAGGCCTGCCCGCGCGGATCGTGGGAGTCGAGGTAGTACAGCCCGACGCAAGAGCGCGTGGCGTTCGCAAGATGCGCTTCGCGGATCGCCTGGCCCATCGCGCGCGAGCCGCTGTGGATAAGGAGCCACAGGCGGTCGTCCTCATCGGCCTGAAACTCCAGGAAGTGATTGCCCCGGCCCAAGGTCGCGAACTGCACGACTCCGTCGCGCTGCCGGATCGCCTGGAGTTTCGCGTTGCCCAGCGGCATCGCCTCCAATTCCTGAGGCAACCGATATCCCGCACGATGCGCGTGCCGAATGGCGGGCACGGCGCGCGGGAGCGCGCCCAAAAGCCGCCCGGCATGGCGTTCATCGGCAAGCAGGTCACGCCCGGCGTCAAACGCCAGGGCGAGCATTCCGCATCCAATGTCGCCGCCGACGGCCTGCGGATAAATGAGCCGCCGCGTTGCCAGCGCGATTCCGACGCACACGTCGCGCGCCAGATGCACGTCGGGCATGATAGCGATGTGGCAGGCATCGTCCGTGCGCGACAGCCGGACTATTGCCGCCGCCACATCTGCCGGCGGCGGCGAAATCAGCCACTTGTGCACAACCGCGTTTTGCAAGGAGGCGCTCATGGCGTCACCTCCCCTTGTGCCGTGAGCCCAAAGACCAACTCGGGCGCGCGTTTGCGCGTGATCGCGGCAGCCACCTCGCGCCGCAGCAACGGGCGGACATTTTCAAGACGAGCCAGAATCTCCGACATTCGCGCGGCTTGCGCGGCGATAGTCTCTCGTGATCCCTGCTCGACCGAGGCGTCACGTGGGGGAATCGCGCAAGGATCAGGCGTTGTGTTTGCGGCCGGGAGGTACACGCTGATCATGAGCCGCGATGCATCCGGCGCGGGCTCCACCGATTGCACCGCGAGTGCTTGTAAGAGCGGATCGGCACATTGGCCGCCGAGGGCCAGGCTCACCGCCCGTTCCACCTGCCGGCAAAGCTGGCGGGTCTTGCGGTCGTTATTCTTCCGCGGATGCTTGCGGAATATTTCCTGAACGGTCCGAGAATCGTCAATAAACAACTCCGCCGCCGGCATGGGCCGGGGCGCATTCCATCTTCTTTGTTTCACGAGGGAAACTCCCAAACGTTCGCCAGGGCGCATGGCTCATCACCAGCGCATAATCGCCCGCGAACTTCGACAAACCGAATTAAGAAAGGGAGCGCCGGGATCCGACGGCCAAGCCGATCAGGCTAGTCGCGTGTGGACGCGCGGCGCGACGAGAAGATGAATTGTGCAATAAGTCGCATGACCGCCTCCTCCAGCGAAGCCGCCGGGTGGGACTACTTTATCGAATTCGCAGCGTACACGGGAATTGCCGGATTGGCAAGGCGTTGGGCTTCGGTAGTGTTCTTTGTTCTTTGCGCACATTGCGCGCGGCTGGGCGGCAATGTCAGCGGCACCGTGCCCTGAGTGCGAGAAGCGGTTAGACTCAGGGGATGGAAGAGAAGCTGATACCGGACTACGCCAATAATAAGCGCGCTTGGGCATGGCCGTGGAGCGCGGCGCGCGTCGTGGTCGTCATTCTTGCCGCCGTAATCGGATTGGCGTTCATTTACGCGTGCGCGCTGTTCTTCGTTGTAAAGTCCGGCCTCTTCGATATCGCGGGATGACTGAAAATAGGGCTGAAATATCCGCTTATTGTGTGGTCGCATTTTCAACGTAGGCCACTACCGGCTGCTCTGCGCGGAAAGAAGCTCATCTGACCTTAAACTTCACCATCGCAAACCCCTTCCCCTGATCGCGGAGAAATCCGTCCACGACGTGCGGCTTGCCATCCATTACATAACGGATGGTGAAGTGGGACGCGTCGGCAGGGTCGGCCTGTCCAGCGAAGATCTTGATGTCGGGTGGCGCAGCATGCGTATCCACCCTCACGGATAAATTTCTAATTCCCAGATCGTCCGACGGGAGAGTGTTCCATGTGGCCGGCGAAACGATTTTCGCTTGCAAGTCATACGCGATAATGAAACGAGGATCGGCCCCGTAGGCAAACCCGCTGCGAACAATCAGCAGATATCGCGCGCCTGAGGGCGTCTGGCGTTCGTGCATGAACAAGACCGCTCCCCTTCCATTCAAAAGTGGGGGTATGGCCGTCATGTATTTTGTACCGGGGAGGCGACCGTTGGGCATGGAGGCCAAATACTTAGCCTCGCAGCGTGGCACATGAACCGCGACTGTCGTTCGACGGGGGCTTCCATATTCGTGTAAGTTCAACGCCTCATAGGCTCCGCCCGCGGACGCGAGCGCCGGCGTGTCCGTCGCGTCTTGCTGATAGACCACCAAATCCGGCGGCGGAGCATACCGCAGACATTGCTGCTGCCAGTAAAGCAATATCGCCTGTCGCGAAACACCCGGCCCCCATCGCGTGGCGGCAATCGCGATGCAAGCGACACATCCAAAGAGCAGCGCGCGGCGAATCCAGCGCCGCCGAGACGACGGGCGCGAAGCGTACGAGAGAGCGACAGGTGTCTCGGGCATCATGGGATTAGACGCGCGAATTGGAAAAAAGGAGCAGTGTCTGTGGCGATTATTTGTACGCAATGGCGCCGCATTGCGTTGTCCGTGCTCTCCAATTCCCCCGGCCCATTTCGCCTTGGCCCATCCGCCTGCTAGAATCCGCCGCGTCGGCAGGGAATCCAATTGGAGCGTGACGAAGTGGTCAATGAGGCAATCGAACGGCTGCGGAAGAACATCGGCACGGTGTTCCTTGGGCATTCGAGCGCGGTCGATTTGCTGTTGATCGGATTGCTGGCTCGGGGGCACGTCTTGATCGAGGATGTGCCGGGCGTCGGCAAGACCGTGCTGGCGCGGTCGCTGGCGCGGAGCATTGATTGCCGATTCAGCCGGATACAGTTGACGCCGGATTTGCTGCCCAGCGATGTGCTGGGGGTGAGCGTTTACAACAATCTGAGCCACACGTTCGACTTCAAGCCCGGGCCGGTGTTCGCGAATATTGTGTTGGCCGATGAGATCAACCGCACCACGCCGCGCACGCAGTCGGCGTTGCTCGAGGCCATGAGCGAGGAACAGGTTTCCATCGAGAACCAGACCATCCTGCTCGAACGGCCATTCATGGTGGTGGCGACCCAAAATCCCTTTGAGTTTGAAGGGACGTATCATCTGCCCGAGAACCAGTTGGACCGGTTCCTGGTGCGGATCGCGGTGGGGTATCCCGATCGCGACGCCGAGCATCGCATTCTCACGACGCGCCCCAGCCGCACCGCCCTGGAAAACCTGCGGCCCGTGATGACGGCCAGGGACGTGGTTGAATTGCAGGACCGCCTGGCGGACGTGCGGCTGGATCGGGCGATCGTGGAGTACATCCTCGATCTTGTCGCCTCGACGCGGCAGAGCGATGACCTTCGGCTGGGCGTTTCGCCGCGCGGGGCGCTGGCGCTCACGCAGACCAGCCAGGCGGCGGCGGTGCTGGCGGGCCGCGATTATGTCACGCCCGATGATGTGAAGGCGATGTTCCTGCCGGTGTGTGCCCATCGCGTGCTGGCAAAGAGTTATCTTCACAACGGTGACGGGCAAGGCTCCGAGACGGTCCTTCGCAAAATTCTCGACGAGGTGAGCGTGCCGCAGTAGCATTCGGCCCGTCATCGCGGGCGTGACTTGCAGGGTCTGGTGGACGCAGCCGGGCGGTTTTTTCGAGACTCTTTTCATGCAGACACCATTTTCCAAGCACGACGAGACCGCGATCATGCAAGCATTGGGCCCAATTATTCCCAGTGTTCTCCGTGAAGCGGTGGAAGAAGGTTGGCACCGATTCAAAAAGAGCCGATCTTTAGACCCAAACGGTTTTGCCGAGTATGGACTCACGTCAAGGGCGAACATGCTCTATGATCGTATTGCGGCAGCGGCACGCGACTTGGTTGGAGTTGCCGCAGTCGATATTCCCGGATTATCGTGCGGGATTAACAAGAACAAGAAATCTACCGAGGTGACTTTTGAGCCGTACTTCGCGTTTCGCATGAAGCGCACCAAGCGCAACCGAAAGGGCTTGACAACGAGCGTTAATACATGGCGACAATGCCGAATTAAATCGGAGTATTGGACCATTCGCCAGCCCATGCTTTTTCCACAAATTCCGATCTCGATGGAGGACCGTCTTTGGATGACCATCGGATTTGATCTTGATGATTTGGAAGAGCAGATTGACAAGGTGGAAATCGGCGTGGAAGCCCGAAGGAAATTTATTTGGAAACAACCTTTGATACAAGCCGACGCCGAGGTTATCGCAAGTTTTCCGGCAATTGTCGCCGATCGGATCGCAGAGATGCGAGTACGACGATCCGCGTAGACCAGAGGCAATCAATGAGCAACCATGAATATTCTCTGGGGATATTGCGCGCGCCCAAGGAAACCTGCATAGGAGAAAGATTTAATCCCGCGATGTTGGTCATTGCGCGCGAATCGAGGGGACTCGTGCAGACCGAATTAGCGAAAAGGATCAATGTCAGTCAACCACTCGTTGGGAAGTGGGAAACTGGGCAATCCATTCCTGACGAAGATCAACTAACGGCTATTACCGCCGCTCTCTCCGTACAGCCGGAACTTTTTTTTGTGGACCGGCCAAGGCGTCTGGCCAGTATGTCGGATTTCTACCACCGCGCTTTATCACGGGCAAAGCGGATGGATGTGAAGGCGATTCAGGCAAGATGCAGCATTCTTGATATTCAGATCGACAGGCTACTTCAACTCACTGGAACTCAGGCGGACCAGATTCCCGATATCGACCCCGACAATCACGCGGGCGACACCGAAAAGATAGCGGCCATGGCACGAGTGGGAATGAATGTCCCGCCAGGCCCGATACCCAATTTAGTGGAGCTAATCGAGAGGTGTGGAGGAATCGTAGTTGATCGTGAACTAGAGGTTGATGAAATAGATGCTCTTTGCCGTTGGGTTCCAGAGTTGCCCAAGTTGTTCTTCATTAACGGATCGAAGCCTGCTGATCGTACGCGATTCAGTCTTGCACACGAGCTTGGTCATACGATCATGCATTTCGGGCGGGATAAAGATTTGGCGGCGGCAGAAAAGCAGGCAAACGCGTTTGCCTCGGCGTTTCTGATGCCTGCGAAAGAATTCCGCCGTGACGTGAGGCCCGACTTGGCCTTGGCGGACCTGGCCGCCTTGAAGCGTAAGTGGCGAGTTTCGATGCAGGCAGCTGCCTACCGAGCCAAGACCATCGGCGCGATTGACGGCCGTCGTTTCGACTCAATTTATGTGCAAATTTCTCGTAATGGATGGAGGAAACTCGATCCGATTGCGATTGACGGAGAATCCCCCCGAACGCTGAACGATTTGCTGCAAAAACATCTTGACGCCGGGTACAGCATAGGTGAACTTGCAAAACTGCTGTTCGTTTCCCAGGAAGATGTGCAAAGGATGCTGGCGGATGCCGACGCTCCAACTTGGGCGACGGATGGCGTAAGAATGAGAATGGTTCGGGGTTAGCGGGCGTTTTTTGACCACCGTTTGCCGCCGCCTCCTTAGCCATAGCCTTCCGCTTCGCGGGAGACAGAGCCGCCGCCCGCGCCGGTCCGAAATGACCCGGCGGCGACAGAACTTATTTATCTGCGATTCTCTAGAGCGGTTTGCAATTGAATGTACACTGCGAAGCTGAGCTAGAATCGCTGAAAATGCTGGAAAATAAGCGTTCGCCGGTCTTTTGAACGTGTACACTCAATTGCAACACGCTCTAATGTGGCGGTCTTCCTCCAAGCTCCTCCTTCCCAACGCCACCCTCGTGCGGCGACGGCCTTCGCTGGATTTTTCGCTGACGGGACTGGTCTATTGCTCGATGATGATGTTCATGGGGCTGGCCGCGATCAACAGTCAGGCGAATCTGCTGTTCGGCGTGTTCGGCTTAATGATCGGCATCCTGCTGATCAGCGGCGTGGTCAGCCGGCTGGTGCTGCGCAAGCTGCGCGTTTCGCGCGTGCTGCCCAAGCATGGCGTGGCCGGCGAGCCGATTACCCTCTATTATGAAATCACCAACGGAAAACGCTTCTGGCCCAGCCTGTCGATTTCACTGGCCGAGCTGGACGGCGTTGAAGGATTCACGGCCCAGCCGCAGGCGTACATGCTTCACGCCGCGCCCGGGATGACCGCGACCGTGCCCGCGGAACTGATCCCCAAGCGGCGGGGGGTGCACGTATTCGATCAGTTTCAGATCGCCACCAGCTTCCCATTCGGGTTCATCAAGCGCGCGCTGATGGCCCGGCGCAAAGACGCGATTTGCATTTTCCCGGCGTTAGGCCACGTGGACGCGCGCGTGCTGGAGATGTGTCGTTCGGCGGATAACGCCGGCGAGTCGGTGCGCCCGCGTCCCGGCGGCATGGATGAGTTCTTCGGCCTCAAGGAATTCCGCACCGGCGACAATCCCCGCCATATCTACTGGCGCCGCAGCGCCCGCACCGGCGTGCTGGTGGCCAAGGAGATGACCCGCGTCTCCCCGCCGCGCCTTCTGCTGGCGGTCGATACGCAGGTGAGCGACGGCTCCATCGGCCAGCAGGCCCTGGTCGAAAGAACCATCGCGATGGCCGCCTCGCTGGCCTCGGAGGCGCTGGCGCAGGAACTGTCCGTTGGAATCTGCGCCTGGGCCGGCGAGCCGGTATTGCTGCCCCCGACGCGCGGCAAGCAGCAGCGCGAAGACATGCTCACCCTCCTGTCGCGCCTGCCGGTCAACACCGACTTTGGCGCCCCGGGCCTGCTGGAGGCATGCCACGAATTGGCGCGGTCGGACACGACGCTCGTGGTGCTCACCCCGCGAGACTTCGAGGTCGGCGTGACCGACCGAAAGCGAAGCAGCATCGTGGTGCTCTCACCGGCGATGGAGCAAACGCGAAGCTGGTTTCATTTCCGGCCGGAAGTGAATTTTGAAACCTGCATGCCGGTGACGCCTACCACAAAAATGCGAAGGCGTTCATAATATGATCAGCCCAATTTCCCCGGCACAAGAAGAATTTCACCACGGAGGCACGGAAACACCGAGGCGCATTCGACTCCAATCGACAAACTCGGTAATCGCTGGAGTAAACTAACAGTTTAGATAATTTGGCTTATTGCAGAGCGGCACGTCTCTACGAGCGCGCCTCCGTGCCCCTGTGTCTCCGTGGTTGGCTTTTCTTTAGGCTGTGCGTTCGCATGTACGATATTCGCCAATTCAAGCCCGCCTTGTATTTGCTCCTGCTGCTGGGGTTCAGCGGGTTTGCGCTGGCGGCGGAGTCACCGGCGGCCTGGGTGTTGGGGGTGGGGCCGTTGTCGATCAGTGCATACCTGGTCTGGCGGGGGCGCTTTAGGCCGATGCCTCGATTCCTCTCCAACGTGATCACGCTCCTGGCGTTGCTGTACGTGTTGCGCGAGGTGTTTATTGCCGGCGCGACGCCGATTCTGGTGATTGGCGAGTTCCTGGTGTTGCTGCAGGTGGTGAAAATTTGGGAGCAGCGCGGCAATCGGGATTGGGCCCAGCTATTGGTCCTGAGCCTGCTGCTGATGGTCGCCGCCTCCATCAATACCGCCAGCCTGCTATTCGGCGTGCTGATGGTGGTTTATCTCGTCGTATCGCTTTATTGCTGCCTGCTGTTTCATCTGAAGGTGGAGACCGACAACGCTCGCGCCGCGATGGCGCTGTCCTGCGAACACGTCAACCCGGCAACCCTGCGCCAGGACCAGCGTTACCTCACGCGTTCAATGCGCCGGCTTACCCTGCTGGTTTCGATCGCGGCGCTGATCAGCGCCGTCGCGACGTTTGTTCTCTTTCCGCGGGGCGCGGGGGCTGGATTGCTTGGGCCGTTGCAGTTCAAGCCTTCGCAAACGCTGGTCGGATTCAGCGATGAGGTGAACTTTCAGAACATCGCGCGAATCCAGCAGAACAACTCGATCGTGGCGGACGTGGGGGTCGTGCACAATGGAGTGGAAGTGCGCGGCGGCGCGCCGCTGCTGCTTCGCGGGCTGACCTACGACCATTACACCGGCAGCGGCCACCGGGGCGGGGGGGCCTGGCGTTGGCTTCGCACCGATTCGCAACGAGGTTCCGTCGAAATGTTTCAGATCGACCGGGACGAGACGGCAAACTTCGTGACCCCATCCGACCGCCTGCCCGATGAATGGCTGCAGAACATCCGGCTGACGCCGACCGGCACCAACGTGTTGTTCGCCATGGGCGGTCCCGTCAGCATCCGCCCGCGCCACGCCCTCAAGGTGCGCTTTACGCCCCGGGATGGCGTGCTGCTGGCCAGCGAGTTGCCTGCCGAGCCGCTGGAATATGAGGTCGTATCGAGCGGCAGTTTGGGCAATGACCCGCCGGCGCGCGGGAGCGGCACGCCACCGGCCAACATCGACCCCAAGATCGGCGCCTATGCCCGCCGGGCCCAGGTCAGCGGCACCAACGCCGCCGGCCTGCTCGCCGACCAGCGCAAGGCCGGGCCGGGACAACCCGATGCCCTGGATGAGCAAATCGCCCGCAACATCGAGCGGCATCTCAAGACCCAATTCGCCTACACGCTGGATCTCACCGACACGCGGCGAATCGAAGGCCGCGATCCGCTGGTGGCGTTTTTGTATGACTTCAAGAAGGGCCACTGCGAATATTTTGCCGGAGCGATGACGCTCATGTGCCAGAGCCTTGGCATGCAGGCGCGGTACGTGGCGGGGTTCCATTGCGACGAATTCAACGGCACGCCCGGCGCGGGCTACTACATCGTCCGCCAGTCGCACGCGCACGCCTGGGTGGAGGTGCGCACGCCCGAAGGTTGGGAGACATTCGATCCCACCAGCGACCGCGACGCCGCCGAGCAGGTCCGAAAGGCGGGCGCCTGGCAGAAGGTCAAGCACCTGTTCAATTTCCTGGAGTTCACCTACGCCAACGCCGTCATCGCGTACAGCAACGAAGACCGTGCCAATCTGATCCAGCGCACGGAGACGGCGATGGTTAACACCGTCATCCGCTCGTCGCGCGGCATCGATGATCTGCGCCGGTTGGGCCGCCAGCATTGGCTCAACTATCCGCTCTTCTGGAAGCTGGCCTCGGGCGCGTTGTTCATGGTGATGGCCGCGATGTCCATCGCGGCACTGGCGGTGATCGGGCGTTACGCGCTGGACAAATGGCGTCTGCGCCGCCGGGCCGCGCGCATCGGGATCGGTTCGCTGCCGCCGGGGGAACAGTTGCGGCTGGCGCGGCAACTGGGGTTTTACGATGATTTGCTGCGGCTTCTGTGGCGCCATCAGATCGCGCGCCCGCGCCATCAGACGCCGCTGGAGTTCAGCCGTTCGCTTTTGTTTCTTCCCGCCGACGCCTACGAGCATATCCGCCGGCTCACGGAATTGTTTTACCGCGTGCGCTATGGCCGCGCCCAGCTTTCCCCGGGCCGCCAGCGCCTGCTCGGGAATATCATCGCCCGGCTTGATGCCGCGCTTGTGGCGAGGAGTGCGATCTCGCGCGGAAAATAGCGGGGCGGTCGTTCCGGGCGTGCCCGAGTTTCCGCAGAGGCGCAACCGTTGACATACACAGCGTTTGGTGGGGCAGACATTCCTGTCTGCCCGAATCCGCGAGTGCGGGGCATTCCTGCCCCGCCGGGCGGATTCGAATCGGTTCGGGAGGACAAGAATGTCCTCCATTCACCGATTCGCCGGCAGACAGGAATGTCTGCCCCACCCAATGCCCTTTGGCCTCCCGGAAATTCGCGCATGCCCGATCACGCCATGCCCAAAAGTTCAATCGCTTTCGGGCCTTCCCGCGGTATAATCCGTTCATGGCTCCGTCATTAGTCCGCGCCGCGGTGCGCGAAATGTCCGGTTACACGCCCGGCGAGCAGCCCACCGCCGACGAGCGCGTGGTGAAGCTGAACACGAACGAAAATCCGTTCGGGCCCAGCGACCGGGTGATGCAGGCGATCGCCAACGTCGGCAAGGAAACGCTACGGCGGTATCCCAGCCCGCTGGCCGATGCCTTCCGCACCGCCGCCGCGCGGTTGCATGGCGTCTCTCCCGACATGATCCTGGCCGGCAACGGCAGCGACGAAATCCTCACCATCGCCACGCGCACCTTCCTCCCGCCCGGCGGAAAGCTGGTCTGCCCGGAGCCGACCTATTCGCTGTATCCGGTGCTGGCGCAATTGCAGGAAGCGCTGTATGGCTGTGTCGCGTGGGGCGAGGACTGGTCGCTGCCGACCGAAGCGCTGCTGGCGTCGCGGGCGAATGTCATTTATTTGGCCAACCCCAACGCCCCCAGCGGCACGTTTGTTTCGCCGACCAAGGTGAGCGAACTGGCGGCACGCTTTGACGGGTTATTGCTGATCGACGAGGCCTACGCCGATTTCGCGGAGGACAACTGCCTGTCGCTGGTGCGCGAGCACGCCAACGTCGTGATCTGCCGCACGCTCAGCAAGGCGTATTGCCTGGCCGGCCTGCGCTTCGGCTACGCGATCGGCCAGCCGTCGTTGATCCAGGAAATGATCAAGGTCAAGGACAGCTATAACTGCAGCGCATTAGCCGTCGCGGCGGCAATCGCCGCGTTGGGCGATCAGACCTACTTCAAGGCCACCTGGGTTTCCATCCGCCAGGAACGCCAACGGCTTTCCTCGGAATTGACGCAACTCGGTTGGACGGTTCTTCCCAGCCAGGCGAATTTCATTCTCGCCGCCGTCCCCGATGGCCGGGGCCGCGAAGCCTATTTGAGCCTCAAGCGGCAGGGCATCCTCGTCCGATTTTTCGATAAGCCGGGCCTTGATGACAAAATCCGAATCACCGTCGGCGATTCGCAGCAAAACAATGCACTGCTGGCGGGAATAAGGGCGCTGACGGCGCAGCCGGCGATGGTGTAGTTGCGAGAAATGAAGACTAAACACAAAGGCACGACGGCACAAAGGCGCGAAAAATCCGAAATCCGAAGCACGAAATCCGAAACAAACTCAAAACTCAAAGGAAGAAAACTCAAAACAAAAGAAACCGTGACGGAAGCGCCCTTTGAATTTTTCGTTTTTCTTACTTTTGGATTTGTTTCGGATTTTGTGCTTCGGATTTCGGATTTTCACCACTTGGCTTGCACTGGACGGCTTCCTGTTTAATACACTTTCGGATTGACCGACAATGACCCCACAACCCGGCGGCCGCAAGGCTGAGATTTCTCGGCAGACCAAGGAAACCAAAGTGCGCGTGGCGCTGGACCTGGACGGCTCTGGCCATGCAGCCCCGCACACGGGCGTGGGGTTTTTCGATCACATGCTCGATCTGCTGGGCCGGCACAGCCTGATGGATCTGGAGGTGCAGGCGGAGGGGGATTTGCAGGTGGATGCCCATCACACCGTCGAGGACGTCGGCATCGTCATCGGCCAGTGCCTGGAGCAGGCCCTGGGCGACAAGCGCGGCATCAACCGCTACGGCTGGGCCATCGTGCCCATGGACGAAAGCCTGGCGCAGGTCGCGGTCGATCTATCGGGCCGGCCCGCGTTTGTCTTCAATGTGCAATTCAACGGCCCGACCATCGGCCAATTTCCCGTTGAACTGGTCGAGGAATTCTTTAAGTCCATCGCGACAAACGCCAAGCTGAATCTGCACATCCACGTTCCCTACGGCAGCAATAATCATCACATCGCCGAGGCCATCTTCAAGGCGACGGCGCGGGCTCTGCGGCAGGCGATCAGCCCTGATCCGCGAAATGCGGACGTCCCGAGCACGAAGGGATCGTTATAGGGATGACGGCCATTGCCCTGTAACGATCGAACCGTCTGAAACCAGCGCACAAAAAGGGATGTGGGCAATCGTCAAACGAGTAACCTTATTGTGACACGGGCGTCCCGCCCATGCCCAGCCCGCTGGAAGGATGGGCAATCGAAGATTTTCGTGAGGCTGCGCCGCACGCACGGGCGAGACGCCACAGGCGTCCGGGATTTTGCTTGGCGTGACAATAGCAATAATCTGCATTGCGCCAGCCGTTGGTTTGTGTCATGCTGCCCGCGTGGCATTCGAGCCTGCTCAATCCTCGGTTCCCGGCTCGCGG
>DASRLH010000060.1:0-31256 GCA_035648595.1 Tepidisphaeraceae bacterium | reverse complement strand
CGCGTCAGCCGATCGCCCTGTTCCAACGGCGGAAGCCGCCGCTTGGAGGCGGGGCGGGGTTGTGGGGTTGGGATGGCGGACATCTGCGTGGTCATGGAATCTAGCCCTGCCCGGAAATCGTGCGCAGCGCATCCTTCGTGGCGGGATCATTGGGTCAACTTCGCTTGCAACTCGATCGGCGTGGCGCTTAGCGCCTGCGAAACGGGGCAGCCGGACTTTGTTTTTTGGGCGATTTCCTGGAATGCCTTGTCATCTATGCCGGGCACTTGTGCTTCGCAAACCAATTGAATTTTGGTGATCTTGAAACCCTCGCCGACTTTTTCCAGGCTGACGTTGGCGGCGGTATGTACGCGCTTGGGCGCGAAGCCCGCCTTGCCAAGTCCCGCCGACAGCGCCATGGAAAAGCAGCCGGCGTGGGCCGCGGCGATGAGTTCCTCCGGGTTGGTCCCGCCGCCCTGCTCGAATCGGCTGGTAAATGAATACTTGCCGGCAAACGCCCCGCTCCCGAGTTTCAGATTTCCCTGCCCGCTCTTCAGATCGCCATCCCACGTCGCATCCGCATTCCGTACCGGCATCTTTGGCTCCTTTGGTAATTGAGGTTCGGTTCAGAGAACACATGTTAGAATCACAGACGGCGCGCGGCAATGGGGATTACGCATGGGGAAGAAATGGCCGGAAACCACGAATGGGCACGAATGCACACGAATGAAGATGTCTCTGAGCCTTCGCGTCTCGGCTTCTCTGCGCTATTCTGCTTTCGAAGTGGCCGAAGGTCGCATCGAGTTTATCGGAATCTAAACCGTTCATTTTTTCTTCCGCACCACCAGCAGCACCGAACTTCCGACGGGAAAACGCGAGAAGCGCAGCCACGGCCGCTCCAGGCGGAAGATCATTTTGAAGAGCCAGTCGAGTCGTCCAAACTTGAAGTCATGCGTGGCCTGCGATTCGTCCTGGCCGCGCGTGCGCAGATTTTTCCATTTACGCGCCGTCCAAACCAACGGCAGGAGTAGTGATGAAAAATAGCTGGCTTTGAGCACTTCCCATTGGTCCGCCGGGAACAGCCGCAGGAGGGTGTGCCGGGTATAGCGGCGGAAGTGGCGGTTGACCACGTCATGGCTTGACCACAGGCTCATCAGGGCCGGCACGGTGATCAGAAGTACGCCGTTGTCATTGAGCACCGTCCGCACGGCATCCACCGCCTCCCGTTCGTGCTCAACGTGTTCGATCACGTCGGTGAGGGTGATTAGATCGAACGTGCCATACTCGCGGAAATCCCATTTGGGCTCGACCTGCCGAACGTCCAGGCCCTTGGCTTTGGCGCGCATGACCGATCCGCTGTCCATCTCCAGGCCCAGTTTGTCGGAAGGCGGGATGGCTGGATACGAATCGAGCAGCACGCCGGTGCCGCAGCCTACATCGAGCCATCGCGGCCGGACCGCGCCCAGACGGGAATAGCGATCGAGGGCTTGGTGGATGATCTGCCGCCGCGCCACGAACCACCAGTGCCGCTGCTCGAACTGCTCGTATTCCTGCGTGTAATGTTCATCCATAAGCCGCCTCGGGATTCGCTGCCGCGCCATCGAGTCCGCGCACGCGAAGCCACATCATGCTCAACATTCGCGCCGGCACCAGCGGGTTGCGGGAATGAACGTTATGACCGGCGTTTCAATAACGTAACACTTGGGCCGATTGCAGATGAATAGGCCCCATCGGAGCAAGCTCGTTGACGTATCACGGGCGTCTCGCCCGTGCCAACGGCGGTAGTTGAGTAATTAACGATATTGCCAACTCCAATGCAACATGCACGGGCGAGACGCCCGTGATACAACGAGGTTCCTCCATGAACGAATTCGACATGAGTCCAGGTAGCCTTCAGGCCGAACGCCGAGCGGCCGTAGCGGCGGCGAATTGCACGTTGGTGAAATCAGCGGTGGAGAGGACGGCGGAGTTTTGGCTGGTGACGGCAAGGCCCATCGTCACGCTGCTGCCCAGGTGGACCGACTGGCGGCCGACCTGCTTCCAGAGCAGGCCGTCGTCGGAACGGTACGCGGTGAACAGGTCGCCCTGGCGGATGATCTTGAGCCACTGCGGGGCAATGCCGGCGGCGACCTGGGCGCCGGTCAGCGCGCCGGGCGTTTGGCGGCGGGTGAATTGCACGCCATTGGTGTTGGTGACGCACAGAAAGACGTTGGCGGCGTTCTGAAACAAGCTCTGGCGAAACATGATGCCGGCCTTGGCCCAGGGGTTGGCGGCGTTGAAGTCAGCGACCCGCGCGATCATCGTGAAATCGCCTCGAACGGGCTGATAGACGTAGTGAAACGAGTCGCCGATGCTGTAGATATCGTTGCCGCCGCTGGCGAGGGTGAACTGGCCGTTGGCATAGGCATCCGAGCCCGGCTGGTACACTCTGCCCACGTCCATGGCGCTCCAACCGGCGGGAAGCGGCGCGGGACACAGGCCGATGTCCAGGTTCCCCATTGTTTGCCCCGTCGATAACGTCGCATGCTCGAATGCCCCAGCGCCGCCGATGGAGGTTGTCGTGACGTTTTGCGCCAAGCTTTCTTGCGGGATCTGTCGGACGAGATAATCGCCGGCGGTTAGATTGTAGAAGCGGTAGACGCCAAGGCCGTCTGTAACGGCACTGGGCTCCCAGGGTTCGTAGACGCCGTCGCGGTTTTCGTCGAGATACACCTTCACGCCCGGCAGGCCCGGTTCGCCGGCGTCCTGACGGCCATTGTGATTTACATCCCGGTAAACGGTTCCCTGGAGGGCGCCTTTGGACACAACATTCCAGCCGATCAGGCCCAATGCGCGGGTGTCGGTATCCGTCCAGAGCAGGGGCTTGCCGGCCGTGGCCGTGGGGTTCATGGCGCCTAGAACAGAGCCCAGGCCGCCGGGGGCGTTGGCGTCTTTCCAGTGGCTGGCCTGGCGGCCATCGCCGTACCACTGGCCGGTGGAAAGGGGAACATCGCCCATGGTCAGCCCCGGAATCGTGATGCCCGCGGGGTTGAAAATGCCGCCATCGTAGAAGACTTGATTGGCGAATACGTCGCCCGGCACCAGCACGCGCGGGGCGTTGGTGAAATCGATCTGTCCGTCTCCGGGTAGAAGCCGAAATAGATCCAGGGTGCTGGGATACAGCGTGCGATTGAGCGTTGGATGGCCCATCAAATAATCGGCGGTGTCCACTTCGCTTATGAAGCCCATTCCATGCGCGAGTTCATGCTCAATGACGCCGGTGAAGTCGATTTTGCCGGGCGAGATTCCGTCGGCGGGGTTGTAGTCGAAGGGGAAGGCGGAGTTGAAGGTCAGGCTCATGTCGCGCTTGACCTGGGGGTTGTACGCGGAGTCCGGGCCGCTCTGCAACTCATCGGCAGGCACGCCCAGGGCCAGCAGGTTGGCCCGCGCGACCGTCAGGCCACCGACGCTGAACGGGTTTCCCCGATCGGTCGGCAAAGCCGCGTTAAATTGCTGGGCGGTGGGCAGGGCGGTAACCACGTCTTCGCTGCCGGTGGAGGCGTTCACCAGCAAATCGCGGATCGAATTGTATTGGTCGGCGCCGAAATGATATTCAACGCTGCTGGTTTGCCCAATGATGCTGGCCGGCAGCGGCGCGATCTCGGCATCCACGACAACAGTAATCGGATTATCAAAAATGGACTCGATCGCCTGCGCGGCGGCGACGAAATCGCCTTGGGCCGCCGGGTTAGCGCGCAGATTCGGGCCTTCCTCCAGAATGATGTGCAATCCACTGGCGCTGGCGTCCACCTGCCGCACCGGCACGGGCGTGCCCGCTGCCAGCGTGGCGGAAGCCACGGTGTACGCGGCGCCGGATTGCTCGAGCACCGCGCCGGTTCCCAAATGATCTGCCACCTGATATGTCTGCGCGTGGCCCCTGAGCGAAGGACTGCTCAAATGTGCGATCACAAACCCGGCGGAATGCGAGAGCAGTATCCTCGCTTCCAGAACCTCTATCCCGGCGGTAGTCATTCGCCGGCGGCGCAGCGCGACGCGCGAATCGGACTCGATGGTGAAAACATCCGGGAATTTCGCACTCCGCATGAGGGGTTCCAGCCTCGCAGTATCTGATTTTGGATCGCGCCGAGTGTACGTTCATCGGCTACGCTGGCGCATTGCCGGCTGTTCAGGAAAAAAATGCCGGTCGCTGGAAGATAGCAGGCATGGCATTCTTTACCGACCGGCTGGGCAACGGTTGAAATGCGGTCCCAAGCGATCTGAACGGGCCATTGAGACGCGGAGCGATATTTGCGGCAGCGCGTCCAACTGAGAAAGAGCGCACAAGCGTTGTGAATTCGTAGGGTTCGCTTCAGCGAACGCGGTCTTGTCGCTGGCGCAGTTCAGCGTTCGCTGAATCGAACCCTACGAGATTGCGTATCCGGCGCGAATTCGGGCGCGTAGCTCATCGCGGAGATCCTTGATTGGAACGGCTGTCATGCAAGATATGATAGGCGTTGTCTACGCCGCGTCGAGGTGTGCCGAGATGCTGGCGAGGAATTCGATGCCGGCTTCCAGGCGCGCGCCGTTTTTGCCTCGCGTCCGGCTGAGCCAGATCACGCGGGCGGGGATCATGTGCCGGCGGTTGGCCAGCGATTCTCCGCGGCTATTGAGGCCGACGTGTACGTTCAGCGTTTCGCCCTCTTGAATGGGGGCGTAGGCGGGAAGTTCGAGGCGTAAGCCTGTCGAGCTGACGTCTTCGGTCTGCCCGCCGAAATAGCGCGCGGAGGCCGAGTCGTAGACTTTCACGGGCCGGCGCTGCCGGATGCGCAGCCCGCGGCGCCGCTCGAAACCCATTTCCATTTCTTCGCGCGAAGCGCGAACCGATTCAGACAATAGGAGCGTCACGCGCATCCTCCGGCAAAGGGCCTTAGTCCATTTCCCGTCCATTTGTGGTTATCGGAACACCAGCCCCAGGACTTGGGGAAATCTTGAGGGATTTGATGGCCGGGCGGTTATCGGAAGCGCGCGTGGGTGTCGGTTTCGGCGAATCCTTTCCCGTACCGGGAGAGGGAGAAGGACCCCCTTCCAAACGGTCACGCACACCCAGCGCGGGTGCGTTGCTCATCCGCAGTTGAGGATGCCGGCTAATCGTGGTAGGAATGGAGAATTGTCCGCGTCCACCATCACCATTTGCCTCAATGAACCCACGGGCATCATTCGCCCCGAGCTGCACGGCCAGTTTGCCGAGCACTTAGGCGCGTGCATTGACGGCGGCTTGTGGGTCGGCGAGGAATCGCGCATCCCGAATCTGGGCGGGTTGCGCACCGATGTGCTGGAGGCGCTGCGGAAACTGCGCCCGCCGGTCTTGCGCTGGCCGGGGGGATGCTTCGCCGACGATTACCATTGGGAAGACGGCATCGGCCCGCGCCGCGAGCGGCCGCGGCGGGTCAATCTCTGGTGGGGCCAGGGAATCGAAGACAACCATTTCGGCACGCACGAGTTTATCCACCTTTGCCGGTACTTGGGCGCTAAGCCATATTTGGCCGGCAATGTGGGGTCGGGAACCGTGCGCGAGATGCGGGATTGGATGGAGTATTGCAACTACGCCGGCGATTCCACCCTGGCGCGGCGGCGCGGGCTGAATGGATCTCCACTTCCATTCGGCGTCTCCTACTGGGGCGTGGGAAATGAAAACTGGGGCTGCGGCGGCAACTTCTGCCCCGAAGATTACGCCGCCGAATACAAGCGCCACGCAACCTACCTGCGCGATCTGTCGGGCGCGAATCTTTTTCTCATCGCCTGCGGGCCTGATGGAAACAACGCCGACTGGACCCGCCGATTCTTCTCGAAACTCGGCGGTTTCCCCCGCATTTACGGCTATGCCGCCCACTATTACTGCGGCACCGCCGGGCCATCGGCAATACAGTTTGATACCAACCAATGGTATGAACTTCTGGAGAAGGCCGGGCGCATGGAACAGTTGCTCATTGAGCAGCGCGCGCTGCTCGATACGTTTGATCCCCAGCGAAAAATCGGCCTCATCGTCGATGAGTGGGGCGTCTGGCACTTCCCCACCCCTGGCCGCAATGCGGCCCACCTTTGGCAGCAAAACGCGCTTCGCGATGCGCTGGTGGCCGCCATCACACTCGATGCGTTCAACCGTCACGCCGACAAAATCGTGATGGCAAATATTGCGCAGATCGCCAACGTGTTGCAAGCGATGGTGCTGACCGAGGGGGATCGAATGATCCTCACGCCGACGTATCATGTGTTCGATATGTACCAGCCGCACCGTGAGGGGCGAGGCGTGCGGGCGGAATTCACGGTCCCCGCGATCGCGTTTGCCGTCGGCGAAGAAAAGCGGCAGATCGCGGGGTTGTGCGGATCGGCTTCAATTAAAGGAAAGGCGCTGACGCTAACAGTCGTGAATCCCCACGCGACCTTGCCGATGGATGCGAACGTCGAACTAAGGGACGGGGCGCGCGTCATGGAGTTATCCGGATCGTTACTCACGCACGATGATTTAGCCGCTCACAACACATTCGATGCGCCCGATGCCATCAGTGTCCAACACCTCGTATTGGAACCGACCCTGCCATGGCGGCATACATTCCCGCCAGCGTCTATCACGGCGCTGCGAGCGCGGCTGACGTGAATCAAAAAACCGCGGCGAAAGCCAAGAATCAAGTCGTCGGAACGCGATGCGATTTCGCACGGGCGAGGACGCCCGTGTCACGCCCAACGGTTTGCTCTTCATTCGGATTTCGGGGATTCAGAATTCGGGAATTGCCCGTGTTACGCCCAACAGCCTGCTCTTCATTCGGATTTCGGGTATTCGGAATTCGGGAATTGCCCGTGTCACACCCAACGGCCTGCTCTTCATTCGGATTTCGGGTATTCGGAATTCGGGAATTGTTTCGCGGATTCGGATTTGGAAGGCGGCTCATCCAACCCCCCGCGTTCTGTCCCGATCCCCCCACTTTCCTCGGCAACGATTAGCTCACATCCCGCCGCCAGCACCTGCTCGCGCTGCTCGGCGGTGATGCCAGGGTCGGTGACGACGATGTCGATCTCGGCGAGCGGCCCAAGGCGCGATAACGCCTGCTGGCCGAATTTGCCGGAATCAACGAGCAGCACGATTTCCTGAGCCTGCGCCATCATGCGCAATTCGGATTGGACGAGCAGCGAGTTTTGGTTGTAGAGCATCCCGTCGTGAACGCCGGCGACGGAGAGGAACAAGGTTTTGGTGTGAATATCGGCCAGAATTTCCTCGGTCATGGGGCCCAGCAGCACGCCGTAGCGCGGGTACATGAGGCCGCCGGTGAGGATGAGTTCCACGTTTTCGTCATTGAGGAAAAGATTGGCGATGGGTAGGGAATTGGTGACCAGTTGAAGGGGGGTGCCGAGCAGTTCCTGGGCAAAGTAGAAGGTGGTGGTGCCGCCGTCGATGAGGGCCGTCTGCCCCGGCCGCACCAGGCGCTTGGCGGCGCGGGCGATCCGCCGCTTCACCTCCACGCGAAAGCTCATCCGCTGATCGAAGGCGTAGGGCCGATGTCCATTGGCGGCCTTTTCGCCGACCCAGATCACCCCGCCGTGCGTACGCTCGACGAGCCCCGCCTGCTGCAACATTTCGACGTCGCGGCGCACGGTGGATTGCGAGACGCCCAGCTCGGCGGCTAGCGTATCCAGATCCGCCATGCCGCGCCGGCCCAGCGATTCCTTGAGGCGAGATTGTCGCTCGGCGATTAGCATTTGTGTTTCTAATCCGAAACGTCACTCGCGGGGCACAGAGGACTGCCACGAATGAGCACGAATTGCCACGAATAGTTTGTCTTCATTCGTGTGTATTCGTGCCCATTCGTGGCTCCCTTCTTTCTTTCGGTTGCGGGCTCGCCATATGCAAAATACCCGTGAGACGTTAGGCGTCCTCTTTCGCCCGCGAAAGATCGGATTGAATCCGCCGCCGCGAGTAGGCGACCTTTTGAACGCCGGACATATTTTTGAAATCAGGGGCGCCGCTGGGAAGCCTGGGCCAGCCGTTGGAGGAGGGCGCGGGGAGGACTGCCGTGGCCAGTACTTTTCCGCCTCCCTCATTAGTCGCGGGCTTGGCGGCGGCGCGCGCGGGTTTAGCGTTCATGGGAGCGGGCCTGGAGGTGGGGGCCGAGGGCTTTGGGCCAGATGAGCCGGAGATCATCGATTCAGTTATCTTGTATTTGCCGGTTGTCTGCTGCCCAGCGCGCGATGATGGGGCAGCCTTCGGTAACGAGGGTTTGCTGAGCGACACCGCGCCGCTCGTTCCGGCATAGCTGCTGACGTTGGTCGTCAACTCCAGATCGTCCTTCATCGCGCGGTACGGCTTGATCTTCAGCTTTTCAAGCTCCCCGTGATACGCCTTCACCGCTTCGGCGGCGGCAATTTGCCCATTGGCCAGAAGATGGAGGTATCGCACGAAAGTGAGCTGGTGTTCGCTGTTGTTGATCTTGCGGCCAAAGAGAGCGGCGCGGGCGCCGTGCCTCTTCGCCTCTTCCAGTAGTTTGAACGCGTCGTGCGTGGTGCCGCTTGATCCGCCAAGGATGCCGGGGATGAGCGTGGGATCGTACGAAACCAGTTCCTCCATCGCGCGCGGGCCGTGATACGCGATTTTCAGGAACACGGGCCTGCCGCTGCCCGGCACGCCAGCCAGGGTGCGGACGATCAGATCATTGATGAACCGCCCAAGGTCGGCGGGGCACTTGTCGCCGCAGGCGTTGGGGTCGAACACCTCAAGAAAATGCCGCAATCCCTTCTGCTCGGCCTCAATGCGAAACTGCTTGTAGGCCTCCACCGTCGGATAATCGAATTCCAGATGATTGTTCGGCGTGATCGAGTACAAACCCAGGTCCGCCCCCAGCCTGCGCTGGGCGTCGGTCGGATTCACGCGGCCGCTCTGAATTTGTTCGATAGTGGCCGATCGGAAAGGCCGCGACGGCTCCGTGGCGTAGCTGCCGCCGGCCATCAAATGAATATCGGTCGTATCATTGGCGCGGACAGCAGGCGTGACGGTCGAGTTCTCAAACATTCGCTCGTGTATCGTTAATGCTTCGCTGGTGCTGGCCGACATCAACATGATGTCCACAAGCCCCTGGCGGGTGATCTCGCGCATCTGGTCGCGATAGTCGGCCAGCGAGCGAAGCGTCCCGGTAGCCGCGTCCTTCCCCGGCGCGGCCAGCCCGGCCGCCATGTCCGCGTCCTTGGCGTCGGCCAGAATAAAGTCCCTCGCGCCATGCGGATTGGCGCGAATGCTGGCGAGCTTGGCATCCAACGCGCGATTGGCCCGGATCGGTGGAACGACGGCGTTGGGAGCACCGCAACACATAAGGAATTCCTCCTTTGAATCGGGACCCGCGCCTTGGGTCCTTCGCGGGGATACACTGGCCATCACCCCGTACCTTAGCTGGCGCTCTTTTCGAAGCCCTGTTTCTTCTTTTGGACATCAGCTTCGATGGCTCGGATCGCTGTAAGCACGCGGTCCATGCCCAATTTGTTGTCATCCGCGGAGACTTCAACGATCGCGCTAATCCTCTTCCCTGGCTGCCTCTCTCCCTTTTCTTCGATTACCGTGGTTGCGTCGTTATCCGTCTCGACGATGTAACTGGCATCATTGTCATACTGCTTGACGACCAATCGCATGGCTTATCCTTAAAAAATGATCTTTGCATTTGGACGAAACACCGTCACTCGTTGTCGGAAGTCGCATATCCAAACTTCTTCTTCCTTGACCGCAATCTTATTGGCAATTTCCCTGCCGAGATCCCGAACGCGCGCCCTTAACTGGAGCTCATCTGTGCCCTGGGAGCGCACCAGTAGAATCCGAATGACGAGTGACCGTTCTTCCCAGGGTTCCTGCGCTCCACGGAAGAAACCGTCCACCTCATAGATTGAAAACCCATCGAGAACGATGAGCGATCCTACACGATCAGTCACGCTCCGCCTCAGAAAGTTGTATAGTTCCGAAAGATGACTCAACCTCTTCGGCAGATAAATCTCGACACAGTCAATGCCCTTGATCTGCTCGCCAGCTTCTTTCTCGATTGAGGTCAATTCAGCCATATGTATGCTTCCATTTTTCCGAAGTCCCGACTGCAATCATGCTCGAACTTGCGCATACGTCGCATCCAGCGACTTTGCGCCGGCCTGCATCGCGCTTAGTTCCTTTGGCCAAATCTCGATCTCATACCGTTTCACGACGCCGGTGCGGCTAACCATTGTAGGGATGCTCGCGCAGGTTCCCTTGATTCCGTATTCCCCTCCAAGCTG
Source organism: Tepidisphaeraceae bacterium (assembly GCA_035648595.1). Classification (GTDB taxonomy): domain Bacteria; phylum Planctomycetota; class Phycisphaerae; order Tepidisphaerales; family Tepidisphaeraceae; genus RYN-428. Next base: position 21,002 of record DASRLH010000060.1, on the reverse strand, counting down.
GGTCGAGATGGGCAGTACCTTGGGCTGATTGAGCGCGATGGGATGGATCACTTCCGCGATGCTCAGGGCCACGGCCCAGCCGGCGCCGCCTTTGAGTTCGATGCACTCCGAGCCGCTCTTTTTGGTGCGGGTGAAAACTTTTTCCTGGGCGGCGGCGTTGAAGTTTGGGAGTTTGACCAGCGGGATTCCGCCGGCGGTCGCGGTGGACCAGATTGGAACCATGCTGTCGCCGTGCTCGCCCAGGATCATCGCCTTGATCTGTGTGGGCGGAAGGCCGGTCTCCAGTGCGATCAGTGAGCGGAAACGAGCCGTGTCCAGTTGCGTGCCAAGGCCGATGACGCGCGATGGGTCCCACTTGAGATGCTCGATGGCCAAGCGCGTGAGGATATCGACCGGATTGGAAACGACGAAAATAATCGCGTCCTTTTTCAGCCCCGCGCCCTTCATCGAATCGAGCACCTGCTTGAATAGCGTGACGTTTCGATTGATTAAATCCAACCGGCTCTCATCGGGCTTGCGTCGCAGGCCCGCGGTGATCACCACCATGTCGGCATCCGCGCATTTCTCGTAGTTGCCGGCGTATATCTTCTGATCGCCGGCGATGGATGCGCCATGCAACAGGTCCAGCGCCTCGCCTGCCGCCATTTTCTCGTTGGCATCAAGCAGATGTATCTCGCTGACAATGCTTGCGCATTGCAGCGCGAACGCCGCGTTCGAGCCAACCCTTCCGCCGCCGCCGATGATGCTGACTTTCATATTCGTGCCCATTCGTGGCAAGTCTTTTCTTCCGTTCAAACTGCCGCCATGATTTGGTCGGTGATGGTCTGGACCATCGTTTCGATATCCGCTTCGCTGTAGCTCGTGCCCCGCGGGATCATCGAGTGGATCGCCTCTTCCATCGGCGAAGCCTGCACGGCAGAGGTCGGGCGAAGCTCCGAGCCGGCGGGTACGTTGGGCACCGGCGCGGTGCCGCCTTGGAGAGTGGCCATGCGGCCCTTGCGGCCGATCTCGCCACTCACCCGGCTGATGAAATCGCTGGCGCAGCTCATCCCCGCGCCGCCGGCCTTGAGGCGCGGCTCCTCCAGGCCGAAACGCACCTTCAAGTCCAGCAGTTCCTTCATCTCGTTGGCGTCCAGCGGGCGGATGCTGCCAAGTTGCTTGGCCAACAGCAGAATCCGGCTGTAGGCGTCCACGATTTCCAGCTTGTAGTAGGCGCCTTCCAAATCCTTGTCGAAAGTCACCGACCCATGGTTTTGCAGAAGGATGGTGTTGGAATCCTTCACGTAGGGAAGGATGGATTCGCCCAGGCGCGTGTCGCCGGGCGTTACATACTTGGCGGTTTTCACTTGCCCAAGAAACACCTCGGCCTCCGGGTGAATGCAGGTTGGCAATTCGATGTTGGCGATGGCAAACGCCGTCGCGTGCGGCGGATGGCTGTGCACCACCGCCTTCACATCCGGCCGGGCCTTGTAGATTGCCAGGTGCAGCAGGATTTCGCTGGTGCGCTTTCGGCTGCCGCCGACCTGCTTGCCTTCGATGTCCACAATGCAGATGTCGTCGGGCTTGAGAAAGCCCTTGGAGATGCCGGTGGGGGTGCAAAGGATTCGGCTGTCGGCAATGCGATAAGAGTGATTGCCCTCGTTGCCGGCGCAGAATCCCTTGAGCCAGATGCGCCGTCCGATCTCGCACATCTGCTCTTTGATCTTGAATTCGGAGACGTAGGCGTTGGCGTGTGAGCGGCCGTTGCCGTTGGTGTTTGGGTTTATTCCGTATGCCATGGGAAAACATGATGAGTGAGGAGTGAACCGTGACGAAGGCGAGGGTGCGCCTATCTTGTCACGGTTCACTCATCACTCATCAGCCTTTCATTCTTTCAAGTCCACGATCACTCGATCCAGTATCGCCGCGCAGTATGCGTCCAGAGGGACGCGTTTCTCCGGGTAGAACGGCATGGCGGCCTCGCGGCTTTCGCTGACGGCAACCAGGTCTCCTTCGCCGGCGCCCAGGTGGTCGTAGGTCACCAGATACTCGCTGGTTTTGCGCGGCTGGCCCGCGAGCGAAAATCGATCCTGCACCGCGACAATCAAAAACCGCCCGCCGACAAGGGTTGGGTAGAGCGGCTGAAGCGTGACTCGGCCAACGACCTTGCCTATCCGCATGATGCCAGCTCCTCGATCTGCCGACGAACGTCCTCGCTCAGCGTTCGCGGCGCACGCAGAAATCGGCCCAGCAGATTGCGCATCTGCTGCAATGTTTTGTACGGATACTCGATGACCAGCACGTTGGCCGCCGCCTGCTGCACGCCTTGCTCGACGGCTTCAAGGCACGTTCCCATGACGGCCCGCAGCGACGGGCAGCGGTTGGCGAATACCATCGCTAGCGCGCCGTTTTGGACCAGCAAAACGCCGCCGGCTGCCCGACCGGATTTCACTTCGCCCGCCAGCGCCTTCACCGCGCCGCCGATCTGCCTGGCGTCGGCGGGTTTGTCCAATGGGCGAAGCGCCGTCTGCTTTTCCTCGGCCATGATCGCCGCTTTTGCCGGGCCGCAGGGGCCGTCGCACCACCAGAGAAAGCCGGTGGTTGGGGAGGCGGAATCCGTGGAACCAGGGGATGAACGGTATGGAACATATGCGGCTTGCGGGACAGCCTTTTCAGAAGACGCCGGCGCGATGTACGCGCCTTCATGCGAAGACACGGGCGGGCCGCCCGTGTCATTGGCGGAAGACATGGGCGAGCCGCCCATGCCACTGTTGGAAGCCGCGCGCGGCGCGGGTGTGCCACTGTTGGCGTCGTCGCTATATCCCAAAACGAGCTTCCGCGCCCGCACGTAATCCGCCGCCAGCGGCGTAAGCCGCGCGCGGTAGGGGAGCATCACCTGGCCATTGCCGCCGTGGGTCTTGTGCAGGTCTTGAAGTTGTCGGGCGGTAATGATCATGTTCCGATAGCGCGGGTGCCAAGAAACCAAAACCCTTCGCCGTATCACGGGCGTCCCGCCCGTGCGTGTTGCTTTGAACGTTAGTAAACCGCCATTCTCGACTCTTACGCCGTCAGCACGGGCGAGACGCCCGTGATACAATTGCGCGCAACTTTTCCAGAGATTCTGACTCTCCTGTCACGGTTCACTCATCACTCATCACTCATCATTCCCCTCACTCATCCACGATCCCGATCACGAAATATCGCACAGGGCTTTTTTTATCGCCGACATACTCGCGGGCGGCGATGCCATCGAGATTCAGTAGCACGATCTGTCCGACACCCGCGCCGAACTTGTCGACCGCGATGACCGGATCGGCCTCGGGCTGGCGATTCACTCCCAGCGGCTGCGCCACCACCATCCGCCAGCCGTTCAAAGAACGGTGCTTGATGGTTGCCGTCGCGTGGCCGATGATCCTTGCTTGTTGCATGTTTGTTGGTCGGTTGTCAGTGGTTAGTTGCTTGTTGTTGTTGGTTGTTTGTTGTTTGTGGAGGTCAGGCTATCTCCTACCCACATGGATCGCCGAATGTTTTCCTTCTTTGCAACTGACAACGGGCCGCTGACAACTGACCGCCCACAACCCACAACCCGCAACCCACAACCTTCATATCATTCTTAACGACCCCGTCATCATCACCCTCCGATAGCGGGTGAAGGTGAGAGGGCTGGTGATTCCTTCGCCGGTGGGGGTGGCGATGCTGTAGCTGAGATAGCCCTGGCCGCCCAACCCGAGGCCGGCGGGGGAGGCGCCGTTCACCACGAACAGCGTGGTATTGGCGCGGCGGCCGAACTTTGTGATCGTGTCCAGGTTTTGGCTGTGGATGATCGCGGTATGGCGGAAGCCATGCTCGCTTTCGATGGCCAGGTCGATGCCCTCGCTCACGTCCTTCACGCGCACGAAGGGCACGAACGGCATCATCTGCTCTTCCTGCACGAATGGATGATCAAATTGCGTTTCGCCGATGAGCAGTTGCGTGGCGGGCGGCACGCGGACGCCGGCCGCCTCAGCCAATACACTCGCGTCCTTGCCGACCAACTCCTTGCTCACATGCGCCTTGTTGTCCTTGGAATCGATTTTGAACGCGCGGCTCGTCAAGGCTTCGATCTGCCCGCGATTGAGCGTGAACGCGCCGCTCCTTTCCATCTGCTCCATCAGCTTGTCGAAGACGCTCTCCACGCAGAAGACCTGCTTTTCGCCGATGCACAGCAAGTTATTGTCATAGCTGGCGCCTTTCACGATCGACTCGGCGGCGTTCTTCAGGCAGGCGGTTTCATCCACCACGACCGGCGGATTGCCCGGGCCGGCCACGATCGCGCGCTTGCGGGCATGCAGCGCCGCCCGCGCCACGGCGGGGCCGCCGGTGACAACCAGCAGGGGGATGTCGCGATGCTTGAAGATCTCCTCGGCGGTTTGCAAGGTCGGGGGGACGACCAGCGTGATGAGATTTTCGATGCCGAACTTCGCGGCGATCTGCCGGTTGTACTCGCGGGTGGCGACAGCCGCGCAGTTCACGCCGCTGGGATGGGCGTTGGCGACGATCGCGTTGCCGCTGGCCAGCATGTTGATGGCATTGGCCGACAGCGTCGGCACGCTGTGCGTGACGGGCGTGATGACGCCGATCACACCGAACGGCGCGAATTCTTCGAGGCAGACTCCATTGCTGCCGCTGGTGGCGTTGGTCTTGAGGAACTCGACGCCCGGCACCAGCTCAAGGATTTGCAGCTTCTCGATCTTGTGATCGAGCCGGCCAATTTTCGTCTCATCCAGTTCCAGCTTGCCCCAAGCCTGGGCGTTTTGCTTGGCGACGCTTTTGATGAGCTTCACGATCACGTCGCGATCATCCAGCGAGAGCTTAACGAGTTTTCTTTGCGATTCAGAGGCGGCGGCCACCGCCTCATCCACGCGGCCAAAGATGCCGAACTGGCCGACGGACACTTCGACGCCATGCGGATGCTGCTGCGCCTCGCGGCGTTTGCCTTCGTTGGCCGGCGCGTCTTCGCCGGCGCGCACGGCGCCGCCGGACGTGTAGCCGCTGGTTCCGGCGCCGGCCGCGCTGGCGCCTTGGCCGTGGCGCGCATGGCCATTGCCCGCCGCCCGGCTTCCCAGCCGTTGCATTACTTCCGCCACCACGTCTTGTACGAGTGCCTGATTCATGGTTGCGCTCTACGAGGTCTGGTAAATCGTCTTGCCGGCAAACTCCGCGGAGTCCACGATCCCCACGATGACGGCATCCGCGGGCAGGTTCTTGGTCTGTTCGGTCATGCGGGCGCTGGACCCCTGCACCACCAACACAATCTGCCCCTCGCCCGATCCCACCGCATCAATGGCGACGATCGCCCGCCCGGTATTTCCAAGCGACGCCGGCTCTTTGGTGGCTTCGTCGTACCTGACGTTTAACGGCTCAACGATGAACAGCTTTTGCCCGTTCAACGTCTTGTCCTTCTGCGTCGCCACGACGTGGCCGGTGACTCTTGCGAGAAACATGGTGCTCCAGCTAGTGCTGAGTGCTGAGTGCTGGGTGCTGAGAGTTCAGAAGAGGCGGCGACCAATTATCGCACCCTCTCAGCACTCAGCACTCAAATCTCAGCACTTCCTTCCTCATCCCATCTTCGCCACATCCGTGTGCGGCCTTGGGATGACATGGACGGACACGATTTCGCCGACGCGGCCGCCGGCTTCCGCGCCGGCATCGACTGCGGCGCGGACGGCGGCTACGTCACCTTTCACGGTGATGGCCACCAGGCCGCTGCCGACCTTGTGTTGCTCGACGAACTGCACGTTCGCCGCCTTGAGTGCCGCATCCAGCGCCTCGACCGCCGCCACGATGCCCTTGGTCTCGATCAATCCGATTGCTTCGCCATTTGCCATTGGTTTCTCCAGAAATTTCAATACGAGGAAAAAGAACCACAAAGGCACAAAGGCACGAAGGAAGAAAGACGTTTTGTGACACGGGCGTCTCGCCCGTGCATAGTGTGTTGGGCCTTGCGCAAAGCGATGGTTCCCAACATTTCGCACCATCCAGCACGGGCGAGACGCCCGTGTCACATTTGTTGCTTTGCTAAGCCTTCTCCTGCATTTCTTTGTGTCTTTGTGCCTTTGTGTTTAACTCCTAAGTCTTCGACGCGCTCAGTGTCTCGACGGTTTGTCTTGCCACGATCAGCTCTTCATTGGTCGGCACGATCCAGATTTGCGTCCGGCTGGTGTCCGCGCTTATCTTTGCTTCCTTGCCGCGCTCGTTGTTTCGCTTTGCATCCAGCTCGATTCCAGCCCAATTGAGATTTCGGCAGATGGCCTGTCGGAGGGCGACCGCGTTTTCGCCGATGCCGCCGGTGAAGGCCAGCACGTCGCATCCGCCCAGCACCACCAGGTATTGGCCGATGAAACCGCGGACGGATTCGACGAACGCGTCGATCGCCAAGCGGGCGCGTTTGTTTCCGTCGTCGGCGGCTTTCTCGATGTCGCGCATGTCGGGGGAAACGCCGGACATGCCGAGCATGCCGCCCTCCTTGCCGAGCCGGCGGAAGATTTCCTCCAGGCTCAGCCCGCGCCCGGTCAGCTTAAGCAGGGCAAATGCATCGAAATCGCCGACGCGGTTATTGTGCGGCACGCCCGACTGCGCGGTCATGCCGAAAGAATTGGCGACGCTCTTCCCATTCTCGATCGCCGTGATCGAGCAGGAGCCCCCCAGGTGGCAGGAAATGATGCGCTTGCAATTTTCGTTACCGACCAATTCCGGCACGCGCATGGCGATGTAGCGATGGCTGGCGCCGTGAAACCCATATCGGCGGATTCCCAGGTCCTCGGTCCACTCATGGGGAATCGCGTAGATTTGCCTGGCCAGCGGGATGGTCTGGTGAAACGCCGTCTCAAAAGCCGCCACCTGCGGCACGCCCGGCAGCCTCGTCCGAAAGGCCCGCATCGCCGCGATGTAGGGAGGATTGTGTGCCGGCGCCACGTCCGCGAACTTCTCCTGCATCGCGATCACCTCATCGGTCACGCGCACCGCCCCGGAGATCGGCCCGCCATGCACGGCCTTGAAGCCGATGGCGTCGGGGGTGCGGCCGATGTCCTTGAGGATCACGTCGATGACGTCGCCATGATTTTGCAGGGGGGAGCCGGGCTGGCCGATGCGCTCGTAGCCGCCGCGCGCAACCAGCTCGCCGTTCCTGGACATGTCCAGGAGCTTGTATTTGAAGCTGGTTGAGCCGAGGTTGGCGACTAGGACGAGCATGGTCAGGCGTCAGTTGTCAGTTGTGGGTTGAGCCGAGCCTCGACAATGCCGCGGCGCGGGGGGCGGCTTCTTTATTGTTGAGGATCGGACTTCGGATCGGGAGTGGGCGGCTTGGCCAAGGCCCTCATCATGTTGCGGCCGGCCTTGGACACGGTTTGAAGCGATGATAAGCGGGCCTGCTGCGCGGCCGTGATTTTGTCTTTCACGGAGGCAACGTCGTTAAGCTTGGCGTCGGCCTCGTCGAATTTACCCACATCGATAAACGCCTTGGCCTCGTTCAAGTGGAGGCCCGCGGAGACGACCGATGGATTAGTCGGCGCCGGGGCAGTCGTGGGAGCGGCAGGCTCGCTGGTCGCGGCGCCGGAAACCTGATTTGGCCGGGCGGTGGGGGATGGAGCGCTTGCTTTATCCGTATGACGGTCGCATCCGAGAAGCGCCAAGGATAATGCGAGGGATATGTGGGTGAGGAGTCGTTGCATGTTTGTCCTAAGGAAGTTGTTGATCGCACATGGTCACTGAAAGTGACCATGCCGGCGTCGTGGCTTAGGGCGCGGGTTGCGCGTTAGAGCGATGCGCCGCCTCCGCCCGCGCCGTAGCCGGCGAGGAGGTCGGGGTGGGGGCGGGCGATGACGTGGGAGGCGATCAACTCGCCCACGCGGCCTGCGGCCTCGGCGCCGGCGTCCACGGCGGCCTTCACGCTGCCCACGTCGCCGCGGACGATGGTGGTGACGAACGCGCCGCCGATCTGGATCGTCTTGACGATCTCGACGTTGGCGGCCTTGGTCATCGCGTCGGTCGCCTCGACCAATGCGACCCAGCCCTTGGTTTCAATGAGGCCCAGGGCGGTGCCGAATGTGCTGTTGCTGTTTTCTGACATGGGAACTCCGAAGGTTGATGAGTGAATGGGGGAGGTGATGAGCGATGAGTGAACCGTGACAAGAGGGGCCGTCACGGTTCACTCGTCACTCATCAAGTATTTGGATTGCTTATTTTTTCACGGGCTCGGCCATTCGGCCGGCCATGGATGCAGCGCCGGCGGTTGCCGGCTTCTTGGCCTTGGGATACATGCCCGGCAGATCATCATGCGGGCGGGCGATGACATGCACCGCCACCACGCTGCCCACGCGGCCAGCCGCTTCCGCGCCGGCGTCGATAGCGGCCTTGACGGCGGCCACGTCGCCTTTCACGAAGGCGGTGACCATGCCGCTGCCGGCCTTGTCCCATCCGATCATTTCCACATTCGCCGCCTTGAGCATCGCATCGGTTCCCTCCATCAGGGCGACCAAACCTTTGCATTCGAGCAAGCCCAGCGCTTCGCTTGGCATAAAAAGTTCCTTTCGATTTCAGTTGTTCAAACCTGAGCCGATAGTCTTCCGATCGGCTCCGCGGAGGATTAACCACGAAGGCACAAAGACACGAAGAAGATGATTAGCACCACACAATTGTTAGCTCACTCAAAACTACTAACAGGGCAAGACCTGCTCCGATTGGACACCCACTTTTTTCGCGTGCGCTGCTTATCAATTTGCTTCCATTGAGAACTTAGCTGCCATAGGGATGTCGGGCTTGCGATCTTAACGATGTTTCTTCTTTGTGTCTTCGTGCCTTCGTGGTTGATCCTCTTCTTGATAAGCTTGGCTTCACGCAATCAATTCCATATGCGTCGCTGACTCCAGGTCACACGCGTTTCCTTCGTCGGTGTCTATGTGGACTTCGAGCACGACTTTCGGGTGATAGCGGACGCGTACGCGGTCGAACGTGACGCCGCAGGGGCCGTCGATGCGGAGTTTGAGTTGGCCGCCGTCTTGGGTGTTGTAGTAGGCCATGTCCGCCGTGGACATGTGTACGTGGCGCTCGGCACGGATGACGCCCTTATTGATGTTGACCGCGCCGCGCGGGCCCAGGATGGTGATGCCCGGCGTGCCTTCGTGATTGCCGCTGATTCGCAACGGCAAATCGATGCCAAGGTAAACGCCATCCGTGTAACTCAATTCAACCTGCGTGTAATTGCGAACCGGGCCCAGGATGCGGACGTTGGGGATGATCCGCTGCCGGGGGCCCACCAGCGTGACAAGTTGCTCGCTGGCAAACTCCCCCTCCTGGTAAAGACCCTTGAGCTTGGTCAGTTTCGCGCCGGGGCCAAATAGCACTTCAATATCCGCCGGCGTCGCATGCATATGCCGGGCCGACACATTCACCACCAGCGGATTAGGCGGCCCGCCCGCCTGCCCGGCCATGGAAGCCGAGCGCTCGCGCGAAGGCGGCGGATTAATCTGGCCCGCAAGGCGCTGCGTTAGCACCTCCCGAACCAGTTTCTCCACCTCGCTCCGCTCAAGCCGGCTTGATGTCTGCGCTACCATGCCTGAAGGTTCCTTGAATGCATATTGCCAACGGTCGTCAGTATTATGCAAACTGTTTCAAGAGTTGTCAAGTGCATCCGAAAAATTGCAGGTTTCGAACCTATCGGGGAGGGGGACTATACTCTTCTATTGAACGTCCAATTAGCAATGAAGCCACCTGCAATCCACATTGGGACCAGGCAGCGGTACATTGTTTGATGCCAGATGCCCGTGCAACGCAAACATTTGCATTATCGATTTACACTGAGGGAGGTGGCATACGAGCGTGCGACTAAAAGCGGCCTCAGGCTCGCCCGATGAACGCCGCCCACATTGACCAGGATTTGAGGTTCGCGCGACGCGGTTCGTAGGGTTCGCTTCAGCGAACGCCGTTCGGCACCCGAGTTCGCCGGCGTCTGCTGAAGCTACCGCGCGCCTGCCTGCACGGCGCGCTGCGCGTTCGCTGAAGCGAACCCTACGATGCGGCTTGCGGCGGCTTCCGCGAAAGCAGTGTCGGAACGTGCTCACCGCAGGAGCGTCGCATTGCGATCCGCGCCGACGCTAACGATCCTGATCGGCGCTCCTGCCAATTGCTCGAGGGTTTTGACATATTGCTGCGCTTCGCGCGGCAGTTCATGGAAGGCCCTGGCGCCGGTGATGTTCCCGCCCCAGCCGGGGAGGGTTTCGTAGATCGGCTCGACCTCGGCCAGCACATCCATGTCGGCACGGAAGTAGTCCAGCCGCTGTCCCTTGTGGCGATAGCCGGTGCAAACCTTAATGTGATCCAGGCCTGACAGCACGTCCAGCAGCGTCAGGGCGATCTGGGTGATGCCGCACAATTCGACGCTGTACCGGACGGCCAGGGCGTCAAACCATCCGCAGCGGCGGGGCCGGCGGGTGGTGGTGCCGTACTCGTTGCCGCGCTCGCGGATGTACTGGCCGATATCATTATCCTGCTCGGTTGGGAATGGCCCGCCGCCCACGCGCGTGCTGTAGGCCTTCATAATTCCCACGAAGTTTTGCACGCTCTGCGGCGGAACGCCAGCACCCGTGTAAAGGCCCAGCGCCGAGCAATTAGAGCTGGTGACATATGGATAGGTGCCATGATCCACGTCCAGCAGCACCGCGTGTGCCCCTTCAAATACGATGCGCTTGCCCTCGCGCCAGTAGCCGATCAGCAAATGGCCCACATCATCCACATACGGCTGTAGCCGCCGGCCATAATCCCGGTAATCCTCGAAGACCTGCTTCCAATCCACCGGCGGGGCATCGTACAACGCCTTTAGCAATTTATTGCGCTCTGCGACAATCCGCCCGACGCGCTCGCGCAGCTTGTCTTCATGCGCCAGGTCCGCAACGCGGATGGCGGTGCTTCGCTGCATCTTGTCGGCATAAGCCGGGCCGATGCCCCGGCGGGTGGTGCCGATCCCCTTGTCGCCGCTGGCGCTTTCGCGGGCGGCGTCCTCCTGTTTGTGATACGGCATCACCAAGTGCGCTTTGTAGCTGATTCGCAGGTTTTGCGGAGAGATGGGAACGCCGCGCTTGGTGAGATCGTCGATCTCCTCGATCAGTCGGGCCGGGTCGATGACCACGCCGTTGCCGATCAGGCTCATCACCCCGGGCCGAAACACGCCGACCGGCAGAAGATTGGTCGCGTATTTTTCCGAGCCGATCCGCACCGTATGCCCCGCGTTGGCGCCGCCACAATACCGGACCACCACGTCGGCATGCTCGGTCAGAAAATCAACGATCTTCCCCTTGCCTTCATCCCCCCATTGCAGGCCGACGACGCAACTATTTCCTTCAAGAAACGGGCTCACGCGGTTACACGCCTTTCATCACGATGGCTTCAAAAACCCGGCGGACGATCCAACCTAAGAAGGCCACTATATGGTGTCAAGCGCCGGCTCCGTCGTCCGTTTCCGTGGGCGTGCCCAATTTTCGGGGAAGGCCATTGGCGGAAGGTGGGGCAGACATTCTTGTCTGCCGGCGAATCGGTGAGTGGAGGACATTCTTGTCCTCCCGAACCGATTCGAATCCGCTCGACGGGGCAGGAATGCCCCGCACTCGCGGATTTGGGCGTCAGGAATGTCTGCCCCACCAATCCTTGTGGATGTCACCGGTTACGCCTGCCCGGAAATTCGGGCACGCCTGGACGCGCCGCGAAGGGGCCGCGCTGGACAGTTCCGCGGGTCGCCGGTAGTCTCCGGCGGGTGTTGGAGGCGGGCGGATGGGCAGGGCGTTTTGCGGTTTTCCGCGGGCTCATGGCCGGCCATGGTTGCCGCCACGGGTGTTTTTCCCTGCTTTATACAATGCCGCCTCGCGCGTGCCGGAGCCTGCAATATGCCATTGTCATCGGGATGGGTTGTCCGCTTTTTCGCCAATCGCGGTAAGAAGCGGCGCGCCGCCCGGCAGGTCATGCGTCATTGCGGCGCCGAGGCGCTGGAGAGCCGGATGCTGCTGACGGCGGCGCCGGTCTCGTTTCTGACGCAGCAATTTTTCCGGGGCGCCTTTGGCCCGCGCGGAGTGGTGGCGGATTTCAGCAACAACGGGCGGCCCGACATCGTCGTCGTCAACGAGCTCTATTCCACCGTCAGCGTGCTGCTCAACACCGGCGATGGCGCCTTCCTGCCGCCCGTGCATTATTCTGTGCTCAACGCCCGTGACGTGGCGGTTGGCGACTTCAATCACGACGGCAATCTCGACATGGCCGTCCTCAGCGCCAATGGCCCGTATAGCACGATTAAGATATTTTACGGACTGGCCAACGGAAGCTTTCTCAAGCCGATCAACGTGCCATTGCACAACGGCGGCGTCACCCTGTCGGCGGCGGACGTGAACGGCGACGGCCTGCCCGACCTGGTCGTCTCCGGCGGCGTGGACTTCGGCATCGCCACCGATGTCAACGGCAACCCGCTCCCCAACCAGCCGGGCCCCAACGCATTCGCCGGCCAGAAGGTCCTCGTTCTCACGAACCTGGGCAATGGCGTGTTCTCCAAGCCGGTGCGCTACCGGGCGGGAAACTTCGAGGCCCGCGATCTGATCACCGCCGACTTCAACGGAGACGGCCTGCCCGACGTGGCCGTGCTTCGCTCGCAGGACCAATTCGCCGTGTTGCTGGGGCAGAAAAACGTCAATGGAACCGGCGTCCTCGGGCCTCCCGTCACCTACGCCGCCGGCAGCAATCCGCGCGGCATCGCCGCGGGAGACTTCAACCACGACGGAAAACTCGACCTGGTTGTCGCCAACTCCGATTTCCTCACGCCAACGCTGAAAGTGTATCTCGGCAACGGCGACGGCACCTTCGCGGCCGGGCAGAATTATTTCGGCGGCAACTTCGTTGATAGCGTCGCGGTCGGTGATTTCAACGGCGACGGCAACCTCGATATCGCCACCTCATCCTTCACCAGCGCCCTGCGCATCTATCCAGGCAATGGAGATGGCACGTTCGGCCCGCCGCAAAGCTTTGCCAGCGGGCAATTCGGCAACTTTGTCCTGGCCGGCGATTTTAATGGCGACGGCAAAACCGACGTCGCCGTCATCAGCACCTACGGCACGCACATCCTGCTGGCCGGAAGTTCCGCGGCGCCGCCGCCAAACCCCAGTGTGCTTGATGCGACACTTGGCGGCGGGGGGTCCAGGACGCTGACCTATCTTGACGCCGGCGGCGCCAGGGCAACCTTGAGCCTCGCGGGACCCGGATCGGCGGTTGTGCATTTTATTGGCGGCGGCTTGTCCGTGAATCGCGCGGGAAACCAGATCATCGGAGGCCCGGCGGCGCTGGGTTCCATCGTCGCAACCGGAACCACCGCTGCCAGCGCATTGGCCATCAAGGTCATCGGCAAAAATGGCCGCGTGGACGTCGGTTCGATTTCGACCGATGGATCATTCCAAAGTATTATTGCGCCGACCACCAATCTGCGCGGCGACGCGACCATCGCCGGCGCCATCGGCAGGATTGTGCTAAACGATGTGACCAACGGCACGTTCCGCATCAACGGCGCAGGCCGCCGGGTCGATCTGAGTCTGGGCATCGTGAATGACGAGAGTCTTTTCTCCGCCAGCCCAATTCACTCACTGGCGGTCAGCCAGTGGACTTCGCCCACGAACGGCGCCGAGCAAATTAACGCGCCGGCAATCGGCGCGGTCGCATCAACCGGCGAGTTCTCCCCCGATCTCACCATCGGCCCCGGCGGCCTGGGAACCCTCAATGCCCGCACCATCGCCGGCGGCAATTACGCCGTCGCCGGGAAAGTTGGCGGCGTGCATTCCATGCGCAGTGCGATGTTCACGCTGTCGGCGGCGTCGCTTGGCTCGCTGTCAGCCGTCGATTTGCTCAACAACGTCACGCTTAATATCGCCGGCAACATCGGCTCAATCACCGCCGGCGCGCTGTACAACAGCAATGTCTTCGCCGGCGTCGGCCCACTGCCCCCCGGCCAGCGCTTCCCCATCACGTCCTCGAATTTCACCAACGTCGGCGCCACGATCAAAAGTGTGTTTCTGCACCAGGGCATCGGCAACGCCTCGTTCCTCAATTCCGCGATCTCCGCCCCAAATATCGGCAACGCCAACCTGGGAACCGTCGCCTTCGCCAACAACGGCGCCCCCCAGGGCATCGCGGCCCATTCCATCGCCCTCGTTTCCGGCTCCGACCTGATCACACGCAAGATCTTCGCCCTACGCCACCCCACCAACACCAGCGGCCTTGCCGCGCGGGGGATCAACCCGCAAGACTTTGTTATTCTCGGCGACTAACAACAAAAGAAGATTAACCGCGGAGGCGCGGAGGCGCAGAGACGTCCCCTAAAGTTCGGACCCTCCCACTACAAGAAGTAAAGGTGAAAGACGGTTTTTCTTGAATCGCTTCGAGCAATGGACCACGCTCCGTGCTTTCTCCGCGTCTCTGCGCCTCCGCGGTTAAATCTCCTTCCGTGCGAAATAATGCTTGGTTAGCAATGCGAATGCTCGTTACCGTACATGCCCGTCGCCGGTCACCACCCATTTGTAGGTCGTGAGGTCCATTGCCCCCATGGGCCCGCGCGCGTGGAGTTTGTCGGTGCTGATGCCAATCTCGGCGCCCAAGCCATATTCGCCGCCGTCGGCGAAGCGCGTGCTGGCGTTGATCATCACACTGGCGCTGTCCACGCGCTGCACGAATGCACGGGCGGCGGAAATGTTTTCGGTGAGGATGGCGTCCGTATGCCGGCTGCCATGCGCGTTGATGTGCTCGACCGCCTCGTCCAATGAATCCACCACTTTCACGCCGACGATGTACGCCAGGTATTCGGTGTCCCAATCCTCTTTCGTAGTCGGCTTTGCTTGCGGGTAGAGCGCACGGCTGCGTTCGTCGCCGCGCATTTCCACTCCCTTGGCCGCCAGGTCCGCGCAAACCAATGGCAGCAGCCTCGCCGCCGCGTCCTTGTGAAACAGCAGATGCTCCACCGCGTTGCAGACCGCGCCGCCGGGATAGCTGGTTTTCGCGTTCACGCAGATATCGCGCACCTGCCGCTGCATCGAAGCCGTCGCGCTGTCGATATAGATATGGCAATTCCCCGTAAAATGCTTGAGTACGGGAATGGTGGAATCCTTCACCACCGCCCGGATCAGGCTCTCCCCGCCGCGCGGGATGACCAGATCGATGTGGCGATCCAGCTTGAGAAGCAGCGGCACCAGCGCGCGGTCCGTCGATTCCACCAATTGCACGGCAGCCGGGTCAATGCCCGATTCCTTAAGCGCAGCGCCAATAATTTGCGCGATCGCGCGGTTGGAATGAAAGGCTTCTTTCCCGCCGCGCAGGATGATGGCGTTGCCGCTCTTGAGGCACAGGGCGGCGGCGTCACTGGTGACATTGGGCCGGCTCTCATAAAAGAACAGCACCACGCCAATCGGCACGCGCATCTTCTCGATCCGCAAGCCATTAGGCCGAACGTATCCCTCGATGATCTGCCCCACCGGATCGACCTGCCCCGCGATCTGCTCGACGCCAACCGCCATCGACTCGATGCGCTTGTCGGTAAGCTTGAGCCGCTCAATCAGCGCCGGCGCCAGATCCGCCTGCCCAGCGGCGGAAATATCTACCGCGTTAGCCGCCAGGAGCGCGTCCTTAGCGAGCCGGATCGATTGCGCCATTAGCTCCAGCACGCGCACCTTCGCCGCCCCATCCAGCGTGGCCAGTTGCCCCGATGCCCGCCGGGCGGATTTGCCAAGTTCCGCGACATATGCCTTGGGGTCGTCCATGCCGGGATTGTAGCGAGGGGCCGGCAGGGGACCAAAGTATCTTTCGATACCTGAATGCCTGGTGAAGGCGGTGCAAATATTTAGAAACGCGATTTTGTCGACGCGACGTCCTCGTCGCTTTCGGTTGCGCGCCCCTCGCGAAGAAAAGCGGCGAGGACGCCGCTTCTACTCAAGCCGCTTCCACGGCCGCATAAACCTTGCCATGTTGCTTGAGCCACGCGACATCCCCGCTATTGGCATGAGCCTCAACCTCCCGGAGCAATTCGACGACCTCCGGCTCGAAGCAGGGCTCGCTGGGGTCGGCATCAGGAATGACCGCCTCAACCTCCACCGCGACGACGAACCGCTCCGTCCGCACCCAACGTGTGCGCAAGACTCGTTTGCCAGGTATTCGCATGGGTTTATCCTTCATAGAAGTATACGGTAACCAGTTTGGCCATGTCCGCGGATGCCAGATAAGACCACACAGCCCGTATTTCCGTGCCGTCCGCAAGCCATTGACGGACTTCCACAGCCGGATTGGGAGACGCAGTCGGGCGCTCAACGAGCAATTCGCCATGCTCAATTCCATCGACCACCTGCCATTCCAAAACGATTCGCTCGTCGAGTCGCTCTGACGCATGCTGGCTGACGAGGTATCGGCCTTCGACCACCAGCGCACGGATGTTTTCAAATAATTGTGCCATGCGATGCTCGGAGTCAATTCTGACCGATCCCCATTCGCAAGAGTTTTCGCTATGGAACTCATTAATTCCAATATCGTATTCACTGAGTCGTCATTGCCGTCCAATTATCGATCCCGGCAACGCGGCGGGCGTTTGTCCGTAGCGCATTTCATCGGGCGCGTCTTTTCGGCGGCGGTAGCGCCCGCGTGTATGATATCAGCAGGAATCAGCGAATGAAGCGAACCGGGAATCAGTGGTGGATGTTTTGCCTGACGGCCGTTGCGTTGGCGTTATTGGCAATCGTTGCCGCTCGCATCCCAGCGCGGGGCGCGGCAGCGCCGGCCCCCAATTCCGCTTCCGTCGATTTCGTCCGCGACATTCAGCCGATCTTCGCGTCTTCCTGCTACAAATGCCACGATGCCGCCAAGCACAAGGGCGGCCTTCGGCTCGACAGCAAGCAAACCGCCTTCGTCGGCGGAGATTCCGGCGACCCGTCGCTGGTGCCGAATGCTCCCGACCACAGCAAGATTATTCAACTGGTTCGCGGCGACGATCCCAATTCCGTGATGCCGCCCAAGGGCAAGCGGCTTTCCGCCGGGCAAGTCGATCTGCTCACCCGCTGGGTGCGGCAGGGGGCGGCGTGGCCCGATGGGGTCGATAAGCCGGGGCTGGCGCTGACGCATTGGTCTTTCTCCAAGCCCATCCGTCCCGCCCTGCCGGACGTGAAGCAGAAGGATTGGTGCATCAATCCGATCGACCGATTCGTGCTGGCCAAGCTAGAGCAAACCGGCCTCGCGCCCGCGCCGGCCGCGGATCGGTATACGTTGTGCCGGCGGGTGTATCTCGATCTGATCGGCATCCCTCCCTCGCCGCCGGAATCCGATGCGTTTGTGAATGACACTTCGCCGGACAGCTACGAGAAGCTCGTGGATCGGCTGTTGTCCAACCCGCATTATGGCGAGCGCTGGGCGCGGATGTGGCTCGATTGCGCCCGCTACGCGGACTCCGCCGGGTATGGGTCCGATCCGCTGCGCAAGACCTGCTCGCGGTATCGGGACTGGGTGATACAGGCGTTTAATCGCGATTTGCCGTATGACCGCTTCACGATCGAGCAAATCGCCGGCGATTTGCTGCCGCACCCGACGACCGACCAACTCATCGCGACCGGCTTCAATCGCAACACCATGACCAACACCGAAGGCGGCACCGATCCCGAGGAATTTCGCATGGCCGCGGTGAAGGATCGCGTCGAGGCGACCGTGCAGGTGACGATGGGCCTCACGGTGGGCTGCGCCCAGTGCCATACGCACAAATACGATCCGATCACCAATCGCGAGTACTACCAGCTTTGCGCGATCTTCAATCAGACCGAGGACGCCAACCGAGCCGACGAGGCGCCGACGATTCTCACGCCGACGCCCGAGGAAGCGTCGCGGATCGCGCAGCTCAACGTGAAGCTAAAGGCCGCGGAGGCAATGCTGACAGAGGAATATTGGGCCGATCGTGAAGCGGGCGGTCCGACGGTGGTTTCCGATAGCCAGAACACAGGCGAGCCGCCCGTGCCACGGAATTCACGGAATCCGCAGCGCGAATGGGAAAAGTCGCTGGCGGAACATCGCCCGCAATGGGTGGCGCTTGATCCGGCAACCTACACGTCCGCGAACGGCGCCACTCTGAAGAAACTCGATGATGGTTCGATCCTCGCCTCGGGCCCGCGCGCCACGACGGACACGTACATCATCACTACCCACACGGATTTGAAGAACATCACCGCGTTCCGTCTGGAAGCGCTCCCCGATCCCAGCTTGCCGCACAACGGTCCGGGCCGCGGCGGTGACGGCGGGTTTACGCTGGGGGAGTTTCGCGTGATGGCTTATCCGTCGCAAAGCGGCCCGCCGACTGGGCGATATGTGCGCATCGAGTTGCCCGGCAAGCAGAAAATCCTGCATCTGGCCGAGGTGCAGGTCTTCCACGGCAGCGATAACATCGCCCCCAAAGGCGCCGCCAGCCAATCGAGTGTTGCGTTTAATGGCGAGGCGAAGTTAGCCATCGACGGCATCACCGACGGCGATTTCGCCAGGCATCCCACCGCGCATACCGACCGAACCGACAATCCTTGGTGGGAAGTTGATCTGGGATCACGGCAGACCATCAACCATATCGTCCTGTGGAATCGCACCGACAACGGCCTGCAACGGCGGCTCTCCAACTTCCGCGTGCTGCTGCTCGACGAGAAGCGCGAGCCGGTCTGGACATCGCAGATCGCCTCGCCGCCCAATCCCTCGCTCGATCTGGATCTCACCGCCCCGCGCACCATCGCGCTCCAGGACGCGAGCGATGATTTCCATCAGGCCGACGGCAACTGGTCCGCCGCCAAGGCCATAGATGGCCATCCATCCGACAAGTCCGGCTGGGCCATTTCATCCCGCACCGGCCACGCGCATGTTGCGGTTTTCCAAACCGCCGCGCCGATTGGCGATGGATCGACCACGTTCACTTTCACTCTGTCGCAAAAATCCGCCAACAGACCCCTGGGCCGCTTTCGCATTCTGGCAACAACTTCGCCGCGGCCGGTGCGGATATTGCCGGCGGACGTGGCGTGGGCCCTGGAAGTTTTGCCCGCCAACCGCAGCGCATCGGAAAAATCCGCGGTGTTTAATTACTTCGCCGAAGTCTCCCCGCAAATGCGCAAGCAGCGCGAGGCGGTCGCCAAACTCAAGATGGAATTGGATGCGATTCACCCGATGCGAACCGCCATCATGCGCGAGCTTCCGCCGGACAAGCGCCGGGAATCGCATGTGCTGGTCAAGGGCAACTTCCTGATCAAAGGCCCGATTGTGCAGCCGGCGGTGTTGGCGGCCTTCAATCCGCTGCCCAAGGGCGCGCCCGCCAATCGCATGGGCCTGGCACTGTGGATCGTCGATCGGGACAACCCGCTGACGGCCCGCGTGGCGGTCAACCGCTTCTGGGGCCAGTTGTTCGGCACCGGCATCGTCGAAACCCAGGAAGATTTCGGAACCCAGGGACAGCCGCCCAGCGACCAAAAACTGCTCGACTGGCTGGCGTGCGAATTCCAAAATCCAACCGAGCCATCTTCCGCAACCGGCTCGCAAGCCTCCTTGGAAAACACCCCGACTGCGACGGCCAGCCAACGCTCCTCGACAGGCCCTCGACCATGGGATATCAAACGACTCCTCCGCCTGATGGTCACCTCCTCGGCCTACCGCCAATCCTCGCGCGTGACGCCCGATGAGTTGGAAAAGGACCCGCATAACCGTCTGCTCTCGCGCGGCCCCCGGCACCGCCTGGCCGCCGAGGCCGTGCGCGATCAGGCGCTGGCCCTGAGCGGCTTGCTCAGCCCCAAAATGTTCGGCCCCTCGGTCTTCCCCCCGCAGCCCGACGGCCTGTGGCAGGCCGCCTTCAACGGCGAGCGCACCTACCCCACCAGCACCGGCGAAGACCGCTACCGCCGGGGAATCTACGTTTTCTGGCGCCGCACCACGCCCTACCCCTCCATGAGCGCCTTCGACGCCCCCAGCCGCGAAATCTGCACCCTCCGCCGCGTGCAAACCAGCACGCCGTTGCAGGCGTTCGTCACCCTCAACGATCCCGTCTACGTCGAATGCGCCCAGGCCCTCGCCCGCAGAGTGATTAAAGAAGGCGGCGACACGCCCAATCAGCGCGCCGCCTACGCCCTTCGCCTATGCCTCTGCCATCCCGCCCATCCCGAGCAGGTGGCCCGCGTGGTGGAGCTCTACCAAAGCGAACAGGCGCATTACCGCGCCGACGCCGCCGCCGCCGCGAAGATGAACGCGGGGGTCGCCGGGGCGCTGCCAAAGGGAGTTGCCGGCGATGAACTGGCGGCGTGGACGGTGTGCGCCAACGTGCTGCTGAATTTGGATGGGGTGTTGACGAATAATTGAGATTGATAGAGATGCCAATAAAACAATTGACCCGCATCACATTAGACCCTGCCGTCATGGGCGGCAAAGCCTGCATCCGCGACTTACGCGTCACGGTGGGAATGATTCTGGGCCTCCTCGCCGCCGGGCGAACGCGCGAGGAAATATTGACGGCATATCCGTATCTTGATGCAGAAGATCTGGATCAGGCCATGGCGTACTCTCCCTTAGTTTTGGATCTGAGCGACAATCGCCCCAAAGAGTAACGCTCATAGGCGCCTGCGGCGGCCGTTTCATCTTTCCGAGGTTCGGTGTGGAAAAGGTTCGTGGCGGCGCTCCGGTTCCCCTCTCGTACGAAACGCCATCAAGTGCCGTCGGATCTTATGGCTGCATAGGGGGCTATTTGATCACTTCCGATATCATTCAGGCCAGTTCAACCACGGTTTTTATACTCGATTTTTACAATTACAATTGGTACATGGCGGCAACGTTGGCGGCGGTTTTTTTGGTTCATCCGACTAATGCGTAGGTAGTTTCGTGCAAAGCGAAGATTTTGAGCTTGAAGAAGTCGGGGTCTCGGAAGCCGTATGCTTGTCGTTGCATGGTTTTGATCTTGTTATTTGTGCCTTCCAATGGCCCGGTGGTGA
>DASRLH010000059.1:0-59718 GCA_035648595.1 Tepidisphaeraceae bacterium | reverse complement strand
CCACGCTTGCGTGCGATCGTTGCAGCCATAGGGCTACCTCCATAAGAAAGACCGGGAACAGCATCCGATTCTCTCAGGAGGCAGTCTGGAAGGTTCAAAATTCTGTTTTTTTTATTCGAAACCTATATACCAGGGGTCGGGCGGTGAAAGGGGTCAGAGGTCAGAAGCCAATTCGGCGAAATTGGCTTCTGACCCCTGTTGCATCCCCGTGTACATTCATGCTCATTCGTGGTTTTCCTCTTTATTCGAGTTGTGAGCCCGCACGAAACCGTCTTAGCTTCTTGGCGATCTTGGCCTCTTGGCGCCCTTGGCGCAATGCTGTTCACTTCGTTTTACCCGGCACGCGCCGTTTGATCAGCATGTCGGCGGGGATAATCGCGATTCTTTCGTTTTTGGGTTTGGAGTCGGAGGCGCCGTTCGCGGCAGGCGTCGTGGCGCATCCGGAGCATGTGCCGCACCCGCCCAGCCGGCTCTTGCTGCCGTGCAGGGCGAGGATGGCGCTGCGCGCGGTAAACGCCACGCAGGCGATCACCGCGAGGAGAACCAGGAGGTTTTGAAGCCAAATAGCCACGGCTGTCGGAAAAGAAGATCAACCACAAAGGCACGAAGACACGAAGGAAATCAAATGCAAAAAGCAGTATCTGAATTCTTTATTAGTATTAGGGACTGCCTTCTCATAAGCGTTTCGGGAAACAAAATCCACAGAAAGCCGCACCACAAGTTTCGTTCCTCTCTTGGTGTCTTTGTGCCTTTGTGCCTTTGTGGTGAATCCTCTTCTTCGATTACGCGAACAGTTTCGATCCCACCTGGAATACCAACAGGCTGACGATGTAGGCCAGGGCGTTCATGTAGAGGAGCATGAAGATCGGCCATCGCCAGCCGCCGGTCTCCCGGCGGACGATGGCGAAGGTGCTCATGCACTGCATCGCCAATACAAACCAGACCAGCAAACTGATTGCCACCAGCGGCGTCCAGACGCGCGTGCCGGCCTTGGGGCCAGCGGCGTAAGTGTCATGCCGCATGGCGCCGGCGAGGTCGGCGGTCTGATCGTCCTCAACCTTGCCGACGCTATAGACAATCCCCATCGAGCTGATGAACACCTCGCGGGCGGCAAACGCGCTGACCAGCCCCACGCCCATCTTCCAGTCAAAACCCAGAGGCCGGATCGCCGGCTCGATGAAATGGCCGAAGCGGCCGGAGATAGAGTATTCGGATTGGGCGGCGGCGATGGCTTGTTCCTTCTTGTTGGTTACTTTCTTAGTGACGTCACTCATGGTGATGGTGCATACAACGACCGACCTGCCAGGCGCGCTCGCGGAGGGAGGCACGGCGACCGGCACGGTCGCGTCTGAATTGGATCCCATGAGTATTGCCATTTGCTCGTCGTATGGTTTGCTGATTTCAGCCGCTCGTTGCGCCGGCAATCTCGGATAATACGCCATCGCCCAAAGGATGATGCTCAGGCAGAAGATGGTGGTTCCGGCTTTGACGAGGAACGCCTTGGTGTTGGTGAATATCTGCCGGGCGACCTGCGAGACCTGGGGGATTTTGTAGGTCGGCAGTTCGAGGATGAAACTGGTGGCGGGGCCTTTGGTGAGGGTGCGCTTGAAAACCCAGGCGGTGCCGGCGGCGGCGATAATGCCCAGCGCGTAGCAGCCGAGCATGATGCCGGCTTTCAGGAAGGCGGCTTTGGCGGTCGAAATGCCCAAGGTTTCCGCGCTGAAGAACGCCGCGATCAGCAGCGTGTAGACCGGCAGGCGAGCGCTGCAACTCATGAACGGGGCGACGAGGATGGTGGCCAATCGCTCGCGGCGGTTTTCGATGGTGCGCGTGGCCATGATGCCGGGGATGGCGCAGGCGAAGGAGCTCAGCAGCGGGATGAAGCTTTTGCCATGCAGGCCGACCTTGCTGAGCAGTCGGTCCATGAGAAACGCGGCGCGGGCGAGGTAGCCGCTGTCTTCGAGGATCGCCAGGAACATGAACAGCAATGCGATCTGGGGGACAAAGACGACGACCACGCCGACGCCGTTGAAGATGCCGTCCACGAGCAGGTCTTTCAGCGGGCCGGCGGTCATGCGCCCGGTCGTGAGACCGGCCAACCCCTTGATGCCGGCCTGTATGGCGTCCATGATCGGCTGGGCGAGCCAGAACAGCGACAAAAACAGTAGGCCCATGATCCCGGCAAAGATCAGCAATCCCCAAAACTTGTGCACAAGGATCGCATCGACGCGGTCGGTGAGCGTCAGAATCCGGCGCGGCGTGGCGTAGCTGATGGTCTTGTTGGCGGGGAGAACAGCACTCGATTCACTGCCGATTGGCGATGTGCCGGGCGAGGCCACGAGCGCGCCATCACCGATGGCGTTGTGAGCCACCTGTTCGATCCAGTGGTAATGCGCCTCGACATCCGCCTGCATCGGGTCGATGCCCAGCGCGTGCAGCCGCCCCACCGACGCGGCCAGCAGAGATGCGACCGGCTCGCGCTCCGCGATCGGCTGCACATCGGGCGCGCGATCGCCGATCAAAAGCCGCTCGGCGAGGGCCGTATAGCGGTCGATCCGTCGATCCGTATCCCCCCGGCAAATCCAGGCGCGGGGGGGAACGGGACCGAGGGTATCGAGTGATTCGGGCGCGGCGGCTGGGCTTATGGAAATGCCGTCTGGCGGTCGTCCAATTTCATTAGTGCCGGCAAGACGATTCTCCCTCTCCCGGTACTCCGACGGCGGCGGCATTTTCATCAGCCCAACTGGTTCCTGCGCATCCAGAATTGCCAGCCCCCCGCCGACGACCATCAGCTCTTCCTTCATCGCATCCGGCAACATCCAATCCGGCAGCGGCGCAACCGTCGCCTTGAGAATGGCGGCCTTCAGATCGTCAATCCCCCTGCGCTTATAGCCAACCACCGGAATCACCGGCACACCCAGCGCCGCCTGCAAATTAGCCGGCGAAACATTCAGGCCGCGGCGCTGGGCGATGTCCATCATGTTCAGCGCGATCACAAGCGGCCGGCCCAGCTCAATCAACTGGCTGACGAGGTACAAATTGCGCTGCAGATTGCTGGCATCCACCACGACGACCACGGCATCCGGCGTTTTGCAGTCCTTCCGCAACCCGCGCAAAACCTCCATCGCCACGCGCTCATCGGGCGAGCGGGAGATCAGGCTGTAGGTGCCGGGCAGATCGATAATGTCGGCCCACCGCCCATCGGGGAGTTTGCAGCGGCCTGTTTTTTTTTCAACGGTGACGCCCGGATAATTGGCGACCTTCTGGCGAAGGCCGGTGAGGGCGTTAAAGAGCGTGGTCTTGCCGCTGTTGGGATTGCCGGCCAGGGCGATGGTCAGCGTGCCGGGCGGGGCCGGGGAGGCGGGGTCGAGGGTGTCGCAGCAGGAGGCCATGGAAGTAGTGCTGAAAGGAGAAGAATGACGAGTGATGAGTGAACCGTGACCGGCGGCTTCTGACTTGTCACGGTTCACTCCTCACTCATCATCCTCCCGACTTGTCACGGTTCACTCATCACTCATCACCCTCCTCGCTCACCACTCAAATCTCAGCCACTCAGCACTTCTTCCAAGATCCGCACATGTCTGGCTTGCTCATCTCGAAGAGACAGGTGGTAGCCTCGCAGGCGAAACTCGATGGGGTCGCCCAAGGGCGCGCGGCGAATGACTTCAACCTTGGCGCCGTTGCAGAAACCCATCTCCAGAAGGCGACGGCGCAGCTCGGCATCGCCACCCACGGCGGTTACGTGCCCGCAGCAGCCGATGCCCAATTTATTGAGCGAACAGGTCTGCGGCGAACCGCAATGGTCGCATCCCGCCAAATCACACGCCTTGTGCATAAGAAGGCTCTCCACGAATTCTCTTGCTCGACATCAATGAGTATAGCTTGTTGAGACTCAGTGTCAACATCGTTGAGACTGAGTATCATCGCAATTATTACCTATACGTTTCGGAGGGTCCAATGTTGTGCTGGCAGTCGCGCGCAACTCAATTCATCAGTAGTGTGCGCGGGCGGCTCCGAGGCGCGGGAACAGCGAGGCTGTAGGACGGTTGTCGTATCACGGGGCGTCTCGCCCGTGCCGGTTGCGTAAACGCTTGCGAGAATCGCGACTTGCCGACTCTTACGCCATAGGCACGGGCGAGACGCCCGTGATACGTCAAGGTTCTCCCGTTCCTGTCGCGGGGCGTGCCCAATTTTCCGGGAGGGGCATCGACGGATGGTGGGTTGCGCCTCCCCGGAAATTCGGGCGCGCCCCTGTCGCGGCGACACTTCCTGCTTGCCTTGGGCGCGGCAATCTTTATCTTCCCCCCGGCGGCAATGCGTGCGGCGGGTGGTCTGCCGCATGCGCACACCGTCTGTATCGATTTCCAGACACGGGTAAACGATGCTTCATTTGCTCGCAGCCGAGCCCCTGCATTTGGGGCATGTCGATTACGTCATCCTCATCATTTACTTCCTCTTCGTATTGGGGATCGGGTTTGTTCTCAAACGTTTCGTTAAAACTGGCGACGATTTCCTGCTCTCGGCCCGCTCGGTGCCGGCGTGGATTTGCGGGCTGGCGTTTATTTCCGCCAACCTCGGGGCGCAGGAACTCATCGGCATGGGCGCCAGCGGGGCCAAGTACGGATTGATGACCGCCCATTTCTATTGGCTGGGGGCCATCCCGGCGATGGTGTTCGTCGGCGTGTTCATGATCCCGTTCTACTACGGCTCGCGCACGCGCTCGGTGCCGGAGTTTCTCAAGCTGCGATTCGACGAGAAAACGCGGGCTCTCAATGCCTGCTCATTCGCGGTCATGACGATTTTTTCGTCGGGCGCTTCGATGTATGCGCTGGCGGCCCTTTTGGAAATCCTCTTGGGCTGGAACTTTCATGCGAGCCTCGTGGTCTCCGCGCTGATCGTATTGTGCTACACATGCCTGGGCGGTCTGACGGCGGCGATCTACAACGAGGTTCTTCAATTTTTCCTGATCGTCCTGGGCTTTCTGCCGCTGGCGCTGATCGGAATGAAAAACGTGGGCGGCTGGAGCGGGCTGGTTGCAAAGCTCAACGGCGTCGCCGCCAGCCACCAGCCCACGGCGCTTGCGCCGGGAACATGGACCTCCGTGGGACAACATTTGAGCTCCACCAGCGCAAACCCGATGGGCGTGGATTGGTTTAGCCTGCTGGCGGGTTTGGCGTTCGTTCTTTCTTGCGGATATTGGTGCACCGACTTCCTGGTCATTCAGCGGGCTCTGGCCGCCAAGTCGATGGGGGCGGCACGCCGAACGCCTTTGATCGCGGCGGTGCCGAAAATGTTCTTCCCGTTTATCGTGATCGTGCCGGGCATGATCGCGATCGCCCTGATGTACGCCACGCAACATGGCGCGAGCTGGAGTCACGGGTTTGAGATACCCGCCGGTAACGACGGCAAGCCGAATTTCAACATGGCCACCCCCGCCCTTCTGGGCCACTATTTCCCGCAGGGAATGCTCGGTCTTGGCCTCACCGCGCTCATGGCCTCGTTCATGTCCGGCATGGCGGGAAATGTGACCGCCTTCAATACGGTCTGGACCTACGACATCTACCAAAGCTACATCAACCCCCGGCAATCCGATCGCCATTATCTGCGGATGGGGCAATTCGCGACCGTCTTTGGAATCGGGCTGAGCATATTGGCCGCCTATTTCGCCTCAAAATTCAACAATATCATGGACCTGCTGCAATTGGTCTTTGGATTCGTGAACGCCCCCCTCTTCGCGACGTTCCTGCTGGGCATGTTCTGGAAGCGCGGCACGGGACATGGCGCGTTCTGGGGACTACTGGGCGGAACGGTGGCCGCGACCATTCATCATGGTTGCACGTTGCCGAAGTATACCGCGGCGGGCGCCAAGGGCGGTTGGCTGGTGAGGGCGGGCCACGCGCATATTTATGCGACGGACATGCAGCAGGCCTTCATGACCGCCGTTTGGGCGTTCGGTTGCTGCTTTGCCTTGACCGTCATCATCTCGCTGCTCACCCGGCGCACCAAATCCGACGAGGAACTGCGCGGCCTGGTCTATTCGCTCACGCCCAAGGTCGTCGATGAAAGCCCCAACTGGTACGCCCGGCCCGGCGTGCTGGGCGTGGCCATCCTGGTGGTCATGTTCGCGTTGATGGCCTGGTTCTGGTAAATAACGCGTTGGCTAAGAAAGAAGGATCATCATGGATCTGGATGTGCGATTGCCGATGGGCATCATGTTTGTGCTGCTGGGCGCGGTGCTGGCGGTGTACGGGGCGGTCTCCGATCACCGTGTTTACGAGAAATCGCTGGGTATCAACATCAATCTCTGGTGGGGCCTGGTGATCCTGGCCTTCGGATTTCTGATGCTCCTGCTGGCCTGGCTGGGCAGAGTCTCCGGCAGAACCACGACGCCGACCATCAAACCCGGCGAGCGCGAAAGACCAGGGCGATAGGCGAAATCGAAGAAGAAGATCACCACGGAGACGCGGAGGCGCTTTCGGCGGATCAATACCGGACTCCAACTTCGATTTGTTAGAGTTTTATCTGCGCAATAAATCGCGTTCTGGAAGTGGGATCTGGGGGCGAAAGCGCCTCCGTGCCCCGGTGCCTCCGTGGTGAATCTTCCGTTCGACCGTGCAATGCCTCAGAACTGCCTCAAGAACCGGATATCGTTTTCCACGAAATTCCGGATGTCGGCAATTCCGTATTTGCGCATGGCGATGCGTTCGATGCCGAAGCCGAAGGCCCAGCCGCCGTGGGTTTCGGGGTCGATGCCGCAGGCGGTTAGCACGTTGGGGTGGACCATGCCGCAGCCGCCCAGTTCGACCCATTTCTGGCGGTCCTCGAACCACACATCCACCTCCGCCGACGGCTCGGTGAAGGGGAAAAAGCTGGGGCGGAAGCGAACGCGCGTTTGCGGGCCGAAGTAGGCGTGGATGAATTGCAGAACCGTGCTTTTCAGATCCACCATCGTCACGTTCTGATCCACCACCAGCGCCTCGAGTTGATGGAACATCGACAGGTGCGTCTGATCGTGCGTGTCGGGGCGATACACCCTGCCGGGAATCACCACGCGGATCGGCGGCTTCTGCGTCTGCATCACGCGAATCTGCACGGTGCTGGTTTGCGTGCGGAGAAGAAGAGCAGCGGAAGTGCTGAGAGATGAGTACTGAGTGCTGGGAGAGGAAGGGGAGGAAATGTTAGGTGCTGAGGACTGAGTGCCGAGGGGAAGGCGCGAGGGACTGTCCTGTTCGAGATAAAAGTTATCGTTTGGATCGCGGGCGGGGTGGCTTTCGGGGATGTTGAGGGCGACGAAGTTGTGGAACTCGTCCTCGACTTCCGGGCCGGCGGCCACCGCGAATCCCATGCGGCCGAATAACTCGGTCAGTTCGTCGGCAACCTTCATCAGGATATGCCGATTCCCCAGCATCAGCGGCTTGCCCGGCTCGGTGACATCGACGTAACCGCGGTCGCCGCTCACGTCCGCCGACAGCCCCTGCTTGTGCGATTCGAAGGCGGCATGCACCTGGTCCTTGATCGCGTTTAACCGCTGGCCCAACGCCGGCTTCTGGTCCTTTGGCGCCTGGCCCAGCCGTTTCATGCTGGATTTGAGCAAGCCGTTGGAACCCATGTACTTGATGCGAAAACGCTCCAGGTCGTCGGGGTTTTTGACGCCGGCCAACTCGGCCAGGGCGTCGGGAAGCAAGGCGTCGATTTGTGCGAACACGTCTGACATGGGTAGTATTCTGTCGGCTGCGAAGAGCGGGTCAAGCCCATGCGGCAGGGGCGCGAATTGCTGGGCTTCGATATCGCTCATTGTCGCCAACCTGGAGGCACAACACATGGACCTGTCGAAACTGCCGCGATTGTCGAATTCCAATACGCCTCCGCCCGCCTCGCCCCCCTCGGGCGAAAATACGGCCTCACCGGCGCCCGCTGCCATGGATCGCACGAACGCCTCTCTGGATTACCGCGTGCCTATACCCGAGACGATCAACATCGGCGCCGAAATCTGGTTTATGACGATCGTCGGCCTGCTCTTGATTTTCTTCGGGCGCGACATCGTGCGATATGAGTTCGCCAGAATTACCCATGGCACCTATCACACCAACGTAAACTGGACGCGCGGCGATAAGGAGGGCCAGGAGGTCAGGTACCCGGATCTGACCGACATGTCCGGCCTTCAGGGCGGCACGATGTATACCGACATATGTCTGTTCTTGTTTGGCTTGACGATGATCGTAGACGGCGTTGGCCGCGCGCTCGCCGCAAGGCGGTTACCGGGCTGGCGTTCGATTCTCTGGTTTACTCTTGGCATTACTCTATTGACAGTTGCGTTCAATTTCTTTGTCGCGGCCAAGTACGTCGCGGCGGGCTCGCTGCCGATTGTATCGGGCCTTGCGATAGCATTTGGGGGATACCTGGCGTTTTTTCAATGGGCAATGTTGCGGGCGATGCGGCCCGCCGCAAGATAATGGTCTGTTCCCGCCGGGCCACTACGATCCCGGCGCGGGGTGAGTGGAGGGCGAGACGGCGGGAACGAGCAACTGAATACGCAGGGCGTCCGTGGCCTTTGCGGCGATTTCTCCGACTTGGCTGGGGTCGAACGCAATTGGGCGACCGATTTGTTGTTGCAGGCGCGCTTTGGCCGCCGCGCGAACCGCGGGGTCGGGGTATTCCAAACAATCGATCAAAAAGCCCGGGGCCTCCAGCGCGCCGGCCGGCTGCATCGACCGCTCATGCCGGTATGCCGCGACAAACACGCGCACACGAACCTTCTGCTCATCAGATAAGCCGCTTTCATCAAGGCGCAGTGCTGCCAGGACGCCGGGCGCGCCCAATTGCGCGAGTCGAACGCTCGCCGAGTCGCGTTGAGTGGGATCATCGGCGTCAAGGTCGGGCAGAAGTTGCCGAAGGGCATCGACCGCGTTCGCGCTGGCGGGAATGTCGCTAAATGCCGTGTAAACATCCGCCGCCCCAGGTAGCAAAAGAGATTCATCGGAAAACTTAGCCAGCAGCGGCATCACATAAGCGCGGAACTCCGTGGGGTGTTGCGCGCGAAGCTCGGCCAGCGATCCCGCTTGGGCCGTGAAGATCACCTCGCGCGGCTTGCGCGGGCTCTCTTCCCGGAAAATCGCCCGGACGCCTCGCTGATTTTGTTGAAATGCGCTCTTGCTGTAAAGGCTGTCGCCTTCGATGCTGAAGGAAGTGCCATCGTCCATCAGGACTGCATCCGCGATTTCATCATCTTTGGCATCAAAATCGTATCGATTGAGCATCGTATAACGAACGGGAGCGCCGCCGCGCCGCGCGGCAAGGAGCTTGGTCTGCCGCACGGTCCACGACGACCGGCTTCCAACAATCGCCACTCGCTCTTCATTGTGAGGAGTACTGTTGATCGCGACAGCCGAAGGGACGACCGCCAATTGTATCTCCATGCGGCGATCCTTCAGCGATAGTCGGATCAATTGTTCGGGCGCGAAGGTTTCGCGTATGGGCATGTTGGCGATTTGCTTATTGAAGTCATTGCGATGGGCGCGCTGTGATCCAAGCCATTGTGCGTCAACTTTACGGTGCCGTGCGTCCGCTTGGGCCTTCAGATCGGGTATGGCGCCAGGCGGCGTCGGCTGAGTGGTGGCGCTCGAAATGGGAGCGGCGTGAGTTGCGGGAACCGCCTGGGTCTTTGCGCTGCCAGACACGAGAGGTGGGAATGCCCCAACTCCCAGGACCAGAAAACACGCCGTCAATCGCAAGGCGGTCTTCGACGCGCACCCATCATGTTTTCGCACGCATTCCTTTCGATTCGCTTTGGAGCGTGTGTCCCAATATAGCAGGAATCCAGCACCCCGCCGCGATCCCCTACCGCAGCCCATAAATAATCCCCACGACAATCGCATACCCAACAAGCGCGATCAGCCCAATCATAATTCCCGACACTCGCGTTTCCACGGCTAATCTCCTTGCAATTCACCCGGGGCGTGCCCGAATTTCCGGGCATGCGTAACCGTTGACATCCACAGGGTTTGGTGGGGCAGACATTCGTGTCTGCCCGAATCCGCGAGTGCGGGGCATTCCTGCCCCGCCGAGCGGATTCGAATCGGTTCGGGAGGACAAGAATGTCCTCCACTCACCGATTCGAGGCAGACAAGAATGCCTGCCCCACCTTCCGCCAATGCCCCTCCCGGAAAATTGGGCACACCCTTCACCCGTCCCAACCGCCATCATGAGCACGCCCTGTTAGACGTTTCCGGATTCCAGACGTTAGCTTCCGGCGGGCTATAACAACTGCCGGCGTTTATAGCGGCGGCGCCTCCCGCTATCATTGCCGCCCCAATGGCCAAGCCGCGAAATGATCTGCTCGACCGACTCACCTACCTGGCCGTCCGCTTGGCGGCGGCGGCGCTGCATTGCTTCCCGATCGAGATGAATCTGCAAACCGCGCGGCTTCTGGGCACGATCGGGTATCACATCCGGCGCGGCACCCGCGAGCGCGCACTGGCCAACCTCGGGCACAGCTTTCCGGAGATGCCAGAGCCCCAACGCCGGCGATTGGCCCGGGAAAGCGTCGAGCAACTGGTCATGCTGGTGTTCGAAACCGTGTTCACCACGCGCCTCATCCGCCTGGACACCTGGGCCCATTATTGCGAGCTGGAAAACTTCCACGATGTGCTCGATTTGCTGCTGCGCCGCGAGCGCGGGCTGATCATGCTCACGGGCCATTACGGAAACTGGGAAATCCTGGGGTATGTGCTGGCGACGCTGGGCTTTGAAACCACCAGCGTCGCGCGGCCGCTCGACAATCCGTATCTCAACGAATGGATGATGGGCGTGCGCGAACGCCAGGGGCAGAAGATCGTCGGCAAGAAGGGCGCGACCAGCGAAGTGACCGATGTGCTGAATCGCGGCGGCGTCGTCGGGTTTATCGCAGACCAGAACGCGGGACCCAAGGGCGTTTTCGTCGATTTCTTCGGGCGAAAAGCCAGCACTTACAAATCGATCGCCTTGCTTGCCATGCAATATGAGGTGCCGGTGGTGGTTGGCTACGCCCGGCGGACCGATGAGCCATTCCATTTCAGCATCGGCGTACAGGATGTCATTTATCCGCGCGACTGGGAGCGACAGGATGATCCGCTCCGTTACATCACGCAGCGATATACGCGCGGGATAGAGGATGCAGTGCGTGCCGACCCCCGGCAGTATCTCTGGGCCCACCGCCGATGGAAGACGCGGCCTAAAAACGAGACGCCGGGAATATATGACTGAGATCGGGTGCGGCCACACCCCTGAGATCCAACTGGCGGTCAGCCACCGCGTTCGCTGAAGCGAACCCTACGAGGCTGGCGGTCAGATTGAGCAAACATGACCGCCAGCCGCAATTACACGAAAACTCCCCCGCCGGGGATTGCCCCGGCGGGGGAGTTTGAATTGCATGTGTAGGGTTCGCTTCAGCGAACGCGGCTCGGAAACCGCGGCTCCGCGACGCCGTTCGCTCAAGCCGAACCCAACGAGGGCGGTTCAATATGTGTTGTAGACCGTGCCATTCACATCCGTGGTGGTGGCGTTGGCATGTACATCGATCACATACGTGCTGGTGGAGTCTTCGGTGAAGATCCAGGCGTTGCCGCTCGCCACCGTGGCGCTCATGGTACTGAGGCCTTTTTCCGTGGCCGCGCCAACGGGCAGGGGCGGAACGGCTTTGAGATACGGGCCATAGATGAACCCCGCCGTTCCCTGGGCTCCGGTTGTGCCGCTGCTGTTGGTGTATCCGGTCAGGGCCGCGGGCATGTTCGCGACCGTCGGATAGGCGCCTCCATGCTCGGCGGCATATTGCTCCAGCGCCTGGCGCATCACCGCCAGATCGCCCTTGAGCGCGCTGTCGCCGGCGCCGGCAGCGCCCCGACTCATCTTCGGGATCGCGATGGCCGCGATAATCCCGATGATCACCACAACGATCACCAATTCGATCAGGCTGAATCCCTTGCGAACCGCTTTTCGTACATTGTTCATGACATTCCTCAAAAAACGTCCCTGTTCCCTACAACCCCGCTTAAACTCCTTGCGACCCCAAACACATCGGCGCATTGAAGCACCTACTTTTGCCGCGAGAAAACGTAAGTCACAAATGCAAGGCGGGTTTGCGGAATTACTTTGCCAATACCTCCGATAACCGGGCACATCGGCGCTGAATTGAGCGGCTCCGCGGACTTGCGCGACCGGGACATTGCAACTTCGCACCGCCCGCCTGCAGCGGCTCAAGGCCAGCCTCAAGATCGTGGAATACGATCCCAAGCGCGATTTCGCCGGCTGGGGCGTGGAGGAGTTTCGCCCGATCGCGGGAATGGCGGGGTTCACGCACATCGCCGCCCTTCCCCGCGTCGATCCGGGCGCCATCGGCGTGGCGCCGATCGATTTTGACGGCGACGGCAGAATCGATCTTCCGCTCTTTGGCGCCAATCGCGTTTCGCTGCTGCAAAACGGCGGCGGGTCGCTCAAAGGCGATCGTCTGTTGATCGCGGACGTGAACGGCGATGGCCGTCCCGACATTCTGTTTTGTGCCGGCAATGGCCTGCTGCTGCTCAATACGCCCAACGGCTTCGTGGAGGCCAAAGGCAGCGGCATTTCCTTCCGCGCCGGCAAAGTCACTCCGATCTTCGCGGATTTCTTCGGGGACAAGCGGGCGCACCTTCTGGCGCCGCAGGCCAATGGCGTGAAGCTTTTTCGCAACGAGGGCAAAGGCCATTTTGCCGACGTGACGGCAAAGGCCGGCGATCTGGCGAAGCTCACCAGCGATGCCTCCAGCGCCGCCGTCGGCGACTTCATCAGAATCTTCAAGAATCCGCCATTGCAGGCAAGCGCGGCTCGGCAAAAGTTTTCGCGTCTGCCTTTGCGCCTTTGCGTCTTTGCGGCCTTTGCGCTTGTTTCTACCGTGTTATCCCGCCAATCAGAGTTCGCTAAAGCGAACCCTACGAAAACTGCCATTCATGTCCATTCGTGGTTTCCCTGTTTATTTGGGTTGCGGGCTCGCGCGCACGAAAAAGCCCCCTGGCGAAATCACCAGAGGGCTTTTATTTTCAAGCGATCACGAAAACCCGGAGCTTGTTCAGACCCGTCGGCGACGCGCCAGCAAGCCGATAGCACCCAGGCCCAAAAGGCCAAGCGAAGCCGGTTCGGGGACCGCGCCGCTGATGGCGAATATGGCGCTCCTGCCGCCGCCACTGTCGTAAACAACGTCAACGCTGCTTACGGGGTCGAGGCTGTTTTGCAGGGAGAAATCCAACTCATACAAGCGGGGATTGTTGGAGCCCACGTCGTCGAATGAACCATTGCTATCGAAGTTTGTGGGGTTGACGCGTCCGTTGGAGATGACGGCGGTTGGGATAGCCGCCGGTCCAAACCAGTCGGGCAGCGTTTCGGACGCGGTCGTCTCGGCCGGCGCGCCATCGGCGTGATGAACGACCAGATGAAGGACGTTTCCTCCACCGCCGGTCGCGCCAAGGACAGACAGAAAGCCGAACGCCTGGGGCGTATAAAGCGTGAGGGTGCCAGTGGTATTGGTGGCGTTGGTACCGCTACCCAGCAATAGAGCGTTCCCACCCGTGAAGGGCTGGAATTGGAAGGTATGCGTGGGGTCATCCTGACTGACGACCGTTCCGCCGGGCAGGCCGGAGGTTGGGGCGGCCGTGTTCAGTCCCTTTTCGTACCAGGTGTCGCCGGTCTTAGAGCCGATGCCGTTGTCCATGGTACCCGTGACGGCGGCCTTGGCGTTACCCGGCAGGGTCTTTTCAACCACGATGTCCTGATTGTAACCGGTCGTGCGAATCGGGCTGAATGCAAGCGGACTGGCAGTAGGCGCGATCGAGTGAAACGCGAAGTTGGAAATGGTTTGGGTCGAGGTGGCGCCGCCGTCGCCGCCCGAGAAGCCGACCAATGCATGCCCGGCACCGCCAACGATACTGGGAAGGGCGACGTTGTTATACGACTGGGTATAAGTGCCATGCGTGACGGAGTCGGTGGCCATTACGTTTACATTCGATCCATTGTAGCTGATGTTGAAGTTAATGGGATCGCCGGTGTTGGGCGCGATGGGGGCGATCGGGGTATATCCGCCGGTCTCGCCATTGATCGTGAACTTGGATCCAGGAGTTTGGTAGATGTTGAGTTCGACGGCGGCACTGGGAGTAATCGGATTGGCGGTGCCATATCCCAGCGATCCGCCGGCGCCGCCCAATGCTGCCGTGCCGCGCGAATCGTTTTGAAGGATGAACGCAATCCCATCGGCAGCGGCGCCGACGTTCGCGGTATAGGTGAAGGTGGTGTTGAAGCCGGTGATATCCTGCAAAACCGGATCGAACCCGCTATTGCCTTCGCCCCCCGTGCCATTGGTCAGGGTAAAAGAGCTGAAATCAGCACTGTACGATCCACCGCCGGCCGCGGTTGTATTCACCGGGGCGAACGTGCTGAAACCAGTGACATCGGCCCAGGCGGAACCGCTCAGTGCCAGCACCGCCACCGCACTCAAGAACACTCGCGCATTTTTACGTCGTCGCATTTTCCTCACTCCTCTGAACTGAAATGTATTCGCAGTCAAGCGAAATATGCCCACACGGAATATAAGCGGGCGCATGGAGCGGCTGCAACATAAAAGTGCCCATAAATATGATTTTTTGACGAAAAATCCATGCGATTGCCCGCACAATGGGGGATCCAGATAAACGAGGCAATATTCGTGTTGGTGAGACGGAGATTTGGGGGCTTTGATCGGCCTGGGAAGCTGCCGCAGCAAACCAACACAAAATTCAGGAAAGCTGGTTGTGAGTTTTGTCCTGCACATCCAAAACGACCTCGCCCACGTCCGGCAGGCAGAAAACCCGCGCCGGCAAAGTGGTGTATCCAAGGCCCTTGCTCACAACCAGCCAGGTGCTCCCGATACGATGAACTCCGCCTGCAAAACGGCGCGGCAGGCTGTCGTGCCAGAGGAAAGGAAACTGGCCGGGCAGGCAAATCTGCCCGCCGTGGGTATGGCCTGCAAGGAAAATATCCGCATCAAGTCCGCCGGCGCGCTTGATATTATCAGGAAAGTGCGACAGCACGATGCGCGGCACGCCCGGCGTGCGGGCCGGGAAACAAGCCAGCAGCCGAGGGGACGTCTGCGCTCGGCGCAGGCCCGGCAGGCCGATCAATTCAACCGGGCCGCCGGGAGTGTCAACCAACGTGCGTTTGCCATCGAGGAACGTGATCGGCAGATCGCGCAGTTCCCGGCCCACCGCGTAACAGTCGTGATTGCCGTGGATGGCGAATACGCCCAGCCGCGCGCAAAGGCCCTCGACCAGCCGGCGCACCATCGGCATCGCGGGCCGGTGATTGCGCTTGTTGTCCACGAAATCGCCGGTAATTAACACAAGGTCGGGCATTCGTTCGCGGATCAGACCCAACAACCGGTCATACCCCGCCGGCCAGCTCCGGCGAAAGTGAAAATCACTCAAATGAATAAACCGCAAGCCCGCCATCTCCGGCGGCAAATCGCGGATCGGCAGACGAATCGTGTTCCACTCGATGACGCGCGGCGGGAAGAGCTGCAGCCAGCCCTGCTTTGCCGCCGGGCGATTCGGAGATGTTAACGGCGCCGGAGCCTGTGCGATCGCGCGAGCCGGCGGATTGTCCATTCGATCCATTTGCGGCGTTCATTATCAGCCCAGCGGGAAAGCCGCAAGCGATGGACGCGGTTGATTATCGACGGTTACACCTTCCCGGAAATCCGCGCCCGCCGGAAACATGTGCCTCACGGGCTGATTGTTGCAGTGAAGGAATGGATCGTTATAATCGGGTTTGTGGAATAGTCGGATCATCCGACGCCTTGCGCGGCGTCTGCCGCCTTCAACCATGAAGCGACCCCACCGAAATCGCCGCCTGGTTCTTGCCCTTTACGCCAACGCGGCGTTGCTGTTGGCGATATTGCTTGCGTTGCTGGGGCATGGTTCTCCGACGCTGCTCCCGCTCGCCTCTGCCAGCCCGCCCCCCGACCGCGCCGGGCGGCCGGCTGCCAACTCCGGAATGCAAGGCGTCGCGGGTAACGATCATCTCTACATCATGCCCGGCGAATTGCTGAACAATGTCTGGGGGTGTTATCTTCTGGACCTGGATAATCAGACGCTATGTGTCTACGGGTACAGCGGCAATCAGCTCAAGCTGTATGCCGCCCGAAATATCCGCTTCGATCACCAATTGCGCAATTACAACACCTCGCCCGACCCCGAAGAAATCCGCCAGCTCATCGAATTAGAGAAAACAAAAGTCCGCGGCCTGCGCGCCCCGCCCACAACCAACAACGCACAATCAACAACTGACAACTGACGGACAACAAGGAGACCCACGATGGCCAAAATGTTCTACACGCTCGAGGAAGCCAAAGGCGCCCTGGGCAAGAGCGAGGATGAGATCAAGCAGTATGCCCGCGACGGACGGCTGCGCGAATTCCGCGATGGGCCGCGGCTGATGTTCAAGGCCGATCAGGTCGAGCAGCTCAAGAGCGAAATCTCCGGCACCGATCAGGTCGATCTGGGCGTTTCGGATTCCGGTGGCCTC
This sequence comes from Tepidisphaeraceae bacterium, assembly GCA_035648595.1. Classification (GTDB taxonomy): domain Bacteria; phylum Planctomycetota; class Phycisphaerae; order Tepidisphaerales; family Tepidisphaeraceae; genus RYN-428. The sequence continues at coordinate 43,158 of DASRLH010000059.1, read as the reverse complement.
ATTGGACTGGTCGATACCACCGGCGCCAGCGGCACCAGCATCACCCTCACCGACGACCCCGGCCAGGGCACCGGCACCGGCATGCGGGCCAAGGACGACACCGCCCTGGCCGCCGACCTGGGACTTTCCGGCGGCTCGATGGGCGGCGTACCCTCCCCCGCCCGAACCGCGCCCGGCGCGCTTAGCGGGACGGGCCTCAGCGGCACCGCCAGCGGAAGCCGCGCCGGAATCAACGTGTTCGGCGAAGACTCCGAGCACGTCGATCCTTCCGCCCAAACCGCCATCACCGGCGGCGTGCGCGAGCAGATCAACCTCGAAGGTGTTGGCTCGGGATCGGGCCTGCTCGATCTCACCCGCGACGCCGACGACACCAGCCTGGGCGCGGTGCTCGATGAAATGTCGCCCGGCGTGTCGCGCGGGCGCGGGCAGATGGAAGCCGTGGACACCGGCGGCATGGAACTCGAAGAGCCGTCCAGCTTCACGCGCACCGCCGCCGCCCCCGTCTACGTGCAGGCCGCCGATCCCATGGCCCCGGCATTTGGCGCAATGGCCCTGGGCGCGGCGGGCGTGCTGATCTTCGCCGTCTATGTGCTGTTCGCTTCCCTCGCCGGCACCTGGCCCGATGCCGTCCAGTATTTCAACCGAAACGCCGAGGGCGACCATTGGTACATGGTGCTGGTCTTCGGATTTGGCCTGTGCGCCGTCCTGTTCGTCATCGGCCTGCTCATCGGCAAAACCACCGCCGGCCGGCGCGCGTGAGCAACTTGGCAAGAATACGAAAGAAACCACGGAGACACCGAGGCACGGAGGCGCATTCGACTTCTCGCGCCTCTTTGCAAACAAGCAATTGCATTTTTTCGGTTGAATTGAAAAAGGGTTCGGAACGTCGAGAGCGCCTCCGTGCCTCTGTGTCTCCGTGGTGAATCTTTGGGTCGTGGGAGAGCATTGACATGTCGAATCAGCAGTGGAGTACGAAGAAGGATTTCAAGTTTTCGGTGGGGCCCTGGAATCTGCATGCCGGGGCCGATCCGTTTGGTCCGCCCGTCCGGCCAGAGCGGGCGCTTATCGACAAGCTCAAGACCTTCAAGGACCTGGGCTTTGAGTACGTCCAATTCCACGATGACGATGCGGTGCCCGATGAATACTCGGCATCCGACCGCGAAAAAAAAGCCCGGGAAATCAAGAAGCTTCTGGATGACCATGGCCTAAAGGCCGAGATCTTCGCGCCGCGACATTGGGAACATGCGCACGGCATCGACGGCCCCGTCACAAGCAACAATGCCGCAGATCGCAAATGGGCCACGGAGCGCGGCAAGCGCGCCATCGACGTGGGCCGCATCCTGGGCTCCGACCGCTTTGTCTGGTGGCCGGCGCGCGAGGGAACGTACGTGCGCGAGAGCAAGGACGCCGTCGCCAGCTTCGAGCGCATGCTCGAATTCATCGACGCCATGCTCGAATACGACAAGAACATCCGCCTGCTCGGCGAGATGAAGCCCAACGAGCCGATGGACCTGATGTATCTGCCGACCACCGGGCATTTCCTGGCGATGGCGTATAAATCGCGCGATCCGAGCCGGGTGGGCGTGCTGATCGAATCGGCCCACGCGATCCTCGCCGGCCTCGATCCCAGCGATGAATTCGCCTACGCCCTGTTCCACAAAAAGCTCTGGGGCGTGCATCTCAATGATCAGAACGGCTTGAAATACGATCAGGACAAGACGTTCGGATCGGTCGATCTCCGCCGGGCGTTCAACCAGGTCGATACCCTCGTCCGCCACGGCTACGGGAAAAATGGCGAAGTGATCGGGCTTGATGTAAAAGCCATGCGCACCCAACCCGCCGGCAAGTCGTTCCTGCATCTCAAGCACTCGAAGGAAATTTTCCTCGATCTCGTGGACCTGGCGCATTCCATAGACCGCAAGATTTGGCAGGAATATGTCGAGGCGCGCGATTACGAGGGCTTGGAACGATTCATGGTCAGGAATCTGATGGGGAAGTCCGCGTGATTCGGAGGTTTCTTCCCGTCTCGATCGCGGGCGGCAATTGGTCTTATTGTGACACGGGCGTCCCGCCCGTGCCTGCGGCTTGAAAGTCTCGGAGTCAAGGTATTGTGAATACGATGGCGACAATGAACACCAACTCCTGGCTTCGATATGCTGTTCTTACTGCCATCACGGCAGCCTATCTCACCTCCCTTTCGCGCGCTGTCGGCGCCCCCGCGATTCCGGCTCCAAACCCAACACCGACCACCGCCGCCCCGGTGCGGCAAACCATCCGGCTGTGGCCCGGCGACGCGCCCGGCGCTAAGGGCGCAACCGACAACGATATCCCTACCCTCACCGTCTTTCCCGCGCCAGATGGCAACGCCAACGGGGCGGCGATCGTGGTCTGCCCCGGCGGAGGATATGGCGGGCTGGCCATGAGCTACGAAGGCGTCGATGTCGCCAAGTGGCTCAACACTCTCGGCATCACCGGCGCGGTGTTGAAATATCGCCTGGGCTCGCACGGCTATCGCCATCCCATCGAACTCGGCGACGTGCAGCGCGCCATCCGAACGGTGCGCTCAAACGGCAAAGCCTGGGGCGTCGATCCAAAGCGCGTGGGCGTGCTGGGGTTTTCGGCCGGCGGGCATCTGGCCTCAACCGCCGCCACGCATTTTGATGCGGGCAACGCGAATGACAAAGACCCCATTGAGCGGCAAAGCAGCCGGCCCGACCTGGCGATTCTGGTCTATCCGGTCATCACCATGTCCGACCCCTACACTCACGGCGGCTCGCGCGACAATCTGCTGGGCAAACATCCAGACCCAAAGTTGATTGAACTGCTGAGTAACGAGAAGCAGGTGACCCCCGACACCCCGCCGTGCTTTCTAGTCCACGGCATGGACGATAAAACCGTGCCCGTGCAAAACAGCATCGACTTCGCGCTGGCCTGCCGTAAGCACAACGTGCCCTGCGAACTACATCTCTTCGAGCACGGCCCGCACGGCTTTGGTTTGGGCGGCCAGGACCCGGAGTTGAAAACCTGGCCCGCGGATGCCGCGCGGTGGCTGGCGAAACATGATTTCGCCACGAATTAAAGTTGCGGCTGGAAGTCCGTGTTTACATGGCGTGCCACTGACCGCCGGGGTTCAGTTTGAGGGCGTCGCGCCTGTGAACCTTTGGCGCGCGATTCGAGCGGTACCCATCACCGCCAAGAACACTACCGCCGATCCCGCAACGCCGGGCAGCGGAGCGGCGATGATGTAGAAGCGTTCGTTCAGGCCAGGGGAATCGTTGTACCAGCTAGTGCCCGCGTGGCGGGTAATAAAAGACGGCGTGTCGACGTCCATGTTGCTTGAGGAGGCCGTGGCTCGCAAGCTGCTGCTTGACGATTGCGGGCCGAACGTCAGGGCATACCAGCCGGGCATCAATTCGCGCGGCAAAATGGGAAGCGTAATATCCGACGCCACACTGTTGCTGACAGTAAATGTCGTGAAGGCGATGGCGTCGGTATCCGTTGAGGCACCGTCAGTAGCACTTGGGAAATCGGTCGCCGACCCGAGACTGACCAGCTCGGCAAATAACCCCGCCGGCGACTGCTGAATGGCATCCATCGAAAAATTCCCGCCCACCGCGTCAACAATCACGGGATCCAAAACCTCAAATCGCACCCCCACATATTGACTTTGTATCCCGGCCGCGGCATTACCCCCGCCAATCGCTACACCGCTATTCGTTGAACTGGAGGATGTGGCCGATTGATAAAGCACATCCGCCTGGCATACGGACGCCGATAAAAGGCAGATGCCTATTCCAACAACGCTTGCCACAATGTATTTTTGAATGCCCATAGCCAAAACCAATGTACATCAAATTTTGGCGTTCGCAATCAAACGGAGAGTAAATTCGCGCCCCATATGCCGCCGGCCCACTCCTTCCGCCGCTGCAGTTCACGGCCGCCGACCTAGCGAAACGCCGCGCCCCCGCCCCCTTTTCGCCCCGCCAAGGCGGTCGCTGCAATGCCGTAGGACCATTTGTAACCTTTTTTCAGGGTTGCGAGTAGCAAGATTTGGACATTTTTGGCCGAGTGCCCCATTGAAATGGATCAGGGAGACATGGGGCAGCGGACTGAGCCATATGTCGTCCCCTGGTCCCGATGCAACGATGGCGATGCACCAGATGACGTATTGCAGGGCTTGCCTGCCGGAGGGGGCGGCGGGGATCGAGATGGAGGACGGATAATGCAGGGTCGAAATTTTCAAATCTGACGTGCGCCCCTGATGTTCACTGGATGGTCGCATTAAACTTGGATCGTCAAAGGGGGATGGTGGTGCGTGGAAAGGACGAGTGTATGGCGCGAGCTTTAGAGGACTTCGCGGACTGGCAGATTGACCTCATTCTATGGGTTGAGGATTGCCTAGGGCGGATGATCGGCAAAGAGGATTATTCGAACATGCAATGGAACGCCGAAAAAAAGTCGTTGGAAATTCTGGGTCCAGAGTTGATCGGGGAAATGTACACGCAGTGGAACGTTAATCGCCGAGAGCTGAAGGCGGCCCCGTTACTGGATCGCTGAATAAAAGCGGCAATCCGATATGGCAGTTCTCACTGCGCTTAAGCGCAGTGAGTATCGCCGTCTAGTGAAACGAAATACTCTGCCAGGATCGGCGGGGGATAATCGGACATTAATCCCGCTCAGGGGAGCAATGGACGCGGCGGATTTCTGCTTCCCGTGGGTTTTTACTTCCCGCGAGACGAGGGTAACCACCCCCGCGTCCCCTGCGTTCCGGTTTCACCTTCATTTTGAAGCGTACCCACCTGCAATCCTCCTAGTGCATTGTCACGCAATGATTTTGGGGTAAATCACTAGAGTTTTACCCGCATTTGGAAGCATGACAATGCACTAGCCGACTTATTTTTTACCGGCCACCAACTCTAGCGGGCGCTTACGTGCATAAGACAATGTGGAGTGATCCGGCAAGCGCCGAAGGCCAAGCGCCGCTCTCGCATTACCCGATTCGCCCAATTTGCGCAGCAGTTCTCGGTAGCTGACGTTTCGCACCTTCGCTGCGAGAATCAACGTCCATATTTGCGGCAGCGTGAACTTCCGCGGGCTGGCAGTGTTTGCGAAGCGCGCTAAGCAGCCAGACAACTCCCGGTGAAGCACTTTCAGGAGTTCGCCATCCTCCAGCTTCCGCAAATCTTGCGATGGAATACCAAAGAACGATGCCGGCACATTTGGATCGTTAAGCCTGTTCGCGCGCACCATGTACGTAAGCGCCAGTCGTTCGCCGACTGAAAGATGCTCAATTGTTTCAGCGTTCGCCACGCCCCAGTCCCTCACGTCAGTCGTTGCCCGTTGGAAATCCGAATTATAGCTTCATGAATAACCTTTTCAACAACGGCAATTGCCATGACGCACAAGAGGCGGCTTATAGGGGAGCAACATTTGCTGATTCCGACGGGCGAGGTCGCCTGCGCAGCCGAAAGTTGTTCCCCCATCAGGAGAATCGCCATGAACATCCCTTGCGCACGGACCGGTCGAGTAAAGCCGAGGCGTTTACAGTCTTAAAGGCTTTTTTTGATTCCAAACGGGTCAAGTGCTATCCGGCTCGGGAAATCCGAGCCGCCTTCGGCCTGCAGATTCCGTACTTTGACGTATTCGCCCTCAGGGATAATGCGAAGCCCATGTTGCTGCGCATTCGATCCGCCACAATCCAACGACAGGAAAGCTGGGCGTCGACCACCCACACCTACATGGACGGCGCGCAGATGCAGGACGCCGCTGACTGGGCAGCCAGTATGGGGAATCGCTTTGAGTCTGTTCTCGCATATGTGATGAAAATTTCCCGCCCAGGCGGCCCCGAGCCCTTCGAGCATTCGGGCCAAGAATACAACATTGTTGGCATCCGATTGGTTGACTTTCTGCGCCACATGCGGCCACGCGCCCAGCGAGGATCGTGGCAGCGGAAATACGACGTCAGCTCCGGCGTGTTCAAGGAACACGCGAAGGCGTTAAGCACTTGGCTCCCGGCCTAATCGCCGCGATACGGAAATTGGTTACGACTTCCCCCCCTAAACAGGAGACATTTGTGAGCGATAGGTATTATATTGACTGCGCCGCCGTATTGTCCCAGAAACAGGACCGCATGTTCCGCTCGCTTGGACGGCGGTTTCTTGCGCTGAGCCAAAGGAGCAAGGTACTGAGCAAAGCTCTGAGCGAACCCCCGGCGGATAACCCGCTGTCATTGGTCAAATTTCATTCGCCATTGTCGGTCGCTGGCCAGCCGTCGTCGATCATTGTCCGCGCCGAACGGCTCAAAATGCGAGGAATGCCAGTGGCGTTGGAATTGGACGACCGCGGCGTTCATCGCGGTGAACCACTCTGGCGGTTAGCCGAGAAACTACAGCGTGCGCTGGGCCGGCCCGTGCGCGATACGGAAATCCTCGAATGGTATGAGCGTTGGGTGGGCAGAAGCTCGCGCATCGCCAAAAGGCTGGAGCGAGCGAGTGCGGAAATTCGGCGTCTCACCCCGGCGCTGAACGATGCTGTGGCGGCAATGTGCGGAATTCGTTTTGCACTCGTCATGGAGGCGGACGGCCTTGCCGAAGCGGTCACGATATGCACGCTTGCAATGGTAAAAAACCGGCAAGAGCGCGAATCCATAGTCATTGGATTTGACGGAACATCGCTGCGCCTGAACGGAGGTGTGTCAGCGGCATGCCACGGGGTCCGCGGCGCGGGAGGCGCGGTGGTGAAGACAATCGATCTTTATCGCGCCATCTCCGCGGCCAAAACGGGTGATGCACTGTACCTCGTGTTCAATCGCAAGCGGTGGGACATTGAAATCGTGCGAAATGGCAGCTCTATTTCCAACCAAAGGTTTGCCTACTATTCGCGAGTTACCGGCGGAGGCTCCCAGCACGCTCACGGAATCGGAGGTCTGACATGAGTGATCATACAGATCTCCGAGGTGCACTCGCCCAATACTTCTCAGCGCTCCAGAAGCTAGAGCCATATTCGATCAAAACGCTCGCCGACTATGCCGAATACGCCTTTGAGGCAGCACTTGGCGGTAAACGGGTTGGCCGAAACGGCAAGGGTTACGATCTGATTGTTCCACGCCTGGGAAGGGTTCAGGTAAAGTCACGGCAATTGCCTTCAGATGGTCGCATTGAGGAACGGCTTCATCTCAGCACATGTTCCGCCGGAAGCTGCGATTTTCTTGCCGCGATCATTTTCAATGCCGATTTTAGCGTAAAGAAAGCGACGGTGGTGCCGTTTTTGGCAGTCTTCGATTTCATGCAGCGACATGTAGATCCGCAGAAGAAGATCAGATTCGACCTAATCGCGGCGCTTCCCGGCGCGGGCGATGTAACGAGCGATGTGCGACGCGCCGTTGAACGATGGTGACGCGCCGCCGCGCGAGGCATCCGTTGGAATAACGGTCATAGATTCGCTGGAGACCGATTTTGGAGACGGCATGAAGGGGATCTGGCAGCTGGCGCGAGGCGCGGAACTCACGGTGTTAGCAGTTGACACAAGGTTGTTGCTAGAAGCGCCGAGTCTCCATCGCTCAACTTCAAGATTGTGGCTGCAGCCAACGCTGCGACGAGAACCTCGGTTCGGTCAAGTCGCGCCGCTCGAGCGGCGGTGCGAGGTTTGTTCTTGGGAGCGAGGTAGTCACTGTGCGATCCGATCTTTGTCACCCATCTGGAGGCGTGCCCTCCGAATATCGCAAACAGACATGGGAGCAGCGAACGAACGTCGGCGCTCATTGGCATTTCCAGCAGATCGGTGGTCGAGTTTCCCGACTCGCTGCGGCTCGCAACGTAGTAATTAGCAAGTTCGGCGGCGCATTTTTTCGCGGCCTCCGCATCCCCGGTGTACGCGATGATGAATGGCTGGGGGAGCCCCTGCTGGTCGCTCCAGAAAAATGCTGGCTTGTGGTATTTTCGATTTAACGCGTTGCGTGAATTAGACGCGGCTGCGCAAGCGAGAACCTTGTCCTGCCCGCGTAATACAATCGCATACTCCGTACCTCCCGGGTCAAGTGACACAGCAATCGCGCCGTCCGGTTCGACGCCTACGATGCACGGCTCCGCGTCGATCCATATGGCCCGCGACGAACGCCGGGACCGTGTGAGCTTGTCGATCACCGGAGTGACGATAGAAAATGCTTGTGGCATGAAGGCACCCGGCATCGTTCGATGGTTGAACAGGATCTTCTACAGGTTTCTATGTTATTCTCCCAAATGGGCTGCGCCAGACGAGTCGCTGTTGGAGGCATAGCATATCACGTCCTGACCTGCGCCAGCAGCCGAGTTCGTATATTTCTCACATTTCACGGCGGGAAGAGTTGAAAACGACGCGGCGCGGCGATGGTTTATCGAGTTTGTCGCATTGGGTGCAACCAGCGGAGGGGGCGAGTCGCGGATGTATTCGACGACACGGCATCGACGCGGTACCGGCCGATCGAGCGGAGAACCACACGCATTGGCAAGCCGCCTCCGCCACGAAAGACGGCCCCACCCCTGCTGGTTGTACCCAAAGCGACAAACTCAGGCCCTTCCCCGCCGCGCAGCGTCATTGTTTTTGGTTCATCGGGCATTCGGGTAGGTATCTGAGTTGGAGTCGGGCCCTTTCGCACCCAATCGGAGGAGCTCCGCCCCCCCGCACCCCCGAAGTTTTGCGCTTGGGTGCCGCCAGCAGGATGGCGGGAAAACGGGCAGTCTCGCCCCCGCCGGTCCATCAATGCGATGGTTAAAGACTTGCCGTAACGGCTTGGCCATCCTATCCTACCGCCTCTCGGGGCCATAGCTCAACTGGGAGAGCGCAGCCTTTGCAAGGCTGAGGTTAGGGGTTCGATCCCCCTTGGCTCCAATGCAAGAAATCCCGCCGGACGCTATTAAAAGCGTACGTTCCTGAGTTGGGAAGAGCGGCCATAAGGCAACCAGTTTTTCTGTCACCTACAGAAGAATGTTTGCCGGAAAGGCGCTCGTGTCCCGACCCAAAGCAAATGCCCCGTCCTACTGTCTTCACCGGCCATCCGGCCGCGCCTACGTCACCATCGACGGGCGCATGATCTACCTTGGCAAACACGGTTCGGCGGAAAGCCGTGTCGCCTATGACCGCACGCTCGCAGAATGGCTTGCCAATGGTCGCCGGCTGCCCGTTGCCGCATCGAACGACGCCAACCCATCATCCGGTTACCCCGCCGTCAGCGTGCTCATAGAAGCGTTCTGGCGCCATGCCCAGGTCTACTACACCAAGCCGGTGCTCGACGACGCCGGCAACCCGGTGATGAATGAGGACGGCACCACCAAACTTATCGCCAGCGGCCAACTCACGGCATACCGATACGCCCTTCGCCCATTGCGGCGGTTGTACGGCGGAATGAAGGTCAGCGACTTCGGTTGCCCGCAGCTTGAGGCGATCCGCGAGGCGATGATCAATCCCAGGACAGACGCCGCCGGCAAGACCGAGGCGGGATGGGCGCGCACGCACGTCAACCGGCAGATCGGGCGCATCAAACACGTCTTCGGCTGGGGCGTCACAAAGAAGCTTGTGCCGGCATCGGTTCACGATGAATTGGAGCGCCTGCCAGGTCTGCGCAAGGGCAAGACCAGGGCGAGGGAAACCCGCCCCGTCCGCCCGGTGGATGAATCGCGGGCATTGAAGATCGTCCCCCACGTCTCAAAGCAAGTCGGCATCATGCTCCAGGTGCAACTCCTGACCGGCATGAGATCGACCGAGCTTTGCATCATGCGCCCGGCGGATATCGACCGCACCGTCAGTCCGTGGATTTACCGCCCCACGTTCCACAAGACCCAGGAACACGACATCGACCGGGAAATCCCCATCGGCCCGCGGGCTCGCGCCCTCATCGAGCCGTACCTTGACCGGGATCCGCAATCGTTCCTTTTCAGCCCAGCCGAGGCGGAGGCCGACCGGCTTGCCAAGGCGAGTAAGGACCGCAAGACCCCCGTGCAGCCGTCGCAGGTGCTTCGCTCGAAGCAAGCCAAGCGTCGAAAGCGCCGCAAGCAGCCGGGCAGGCGGTACGACCGGGCCAGCTATTACAAGGCGATCCGGCGTGGGTGTGAACTGGCGTTTGAACTCCCGGCGGCGCTTCGCGCCCATCGCGGCGATACGCCAGAGCAGAAGAAAGCCAAGTCCAAGCTTCGATCCGAATGGTTCGCCAAGAACGCGTGGCATCCCCACCAGGCGAGGCATCGAACGGCCACAGACCTACGCAAACAGGCGGGCACCGAAGCCGCCCAGGTCGTGCTCGGGCATACCAGCAAGGCAATGACGTTGCGTTACGCCGAGGCGGACGTCGCCAAAGCACACAAGGCAATCGAGGAGATCGGATGAAAGGAGGTCTATCGAGCGAATGGAATCGAAAACTGCCGCAAAATTAGCGGCAGTTTCCAAGTGAAGTAAGCCCGCCGATAGGTCGGTGCTAATTTTGCACCAACTATCGGGCGGCCGGCGCCGGAATGTTCCCGACGCTGAAAACGAAGCAGCCCGCACGTCCAACTTGCAGGAAAGCCGTGCGGGCCACGAAGGAGCAGTTATGCCCCGTCAATCTCATTCTGTCAACACTTTCCATCAGTCGCAACCCCAGGAGCTTTCCGTTGAAGTCGGCTCCGAAACTTATCAGATCGTCAGCGGCGACCATCCAATCGACCACGAGCAATGCCTCATCTACATCCCGACGAGGACGCGCACCGAGGACATGCTCAGCACCACCGCGGCGGCAGTGTCGCAAGCTTGGGCCGAGCGGACAGCGATTTACGCCGCAACTCTTTACGAAAAGTGGAACGCATTCACCGCCCAGGCCGAGGTGCTGGCCGACGATGATTTTGAACCCAACGAGGACGACGGCCCGCAATTCGTGGCGGCGTTCGACGAGCTTGTCCGGCTTGGCGTGCGGTTCGATCCGACGTTCTCCGAAATGATGAAATCGTGGAAGCCGGTTTACAACAATGATCGAATCTCGGGCCAGCTTCTGGAATCGTTCGTTGACGATCAAGAGGAAGACCGCCAGGAGCGCGACGTTGACGACGGCGACGAGCTCGATCCGGCGTGGGAAGACGATATGCCGGGCGATTGCATGCACAACCCGCGCTGTAATGACGCCATGACCAACAAGAGTTGCGCCGAGGTCATATCAGGCCAAAGCCATTTCGGCGGGACCAACAAGCTTGGCAGTCTTCCATCGTCCAACGGAGTTTTCACTGTCGGCGCGAATCTCACGTCGGCATCGGGCATGCCCTCAATTCAAACACCCATCGACCAGCAGGCAAACGCCCTACGCGAGCAAGTCCGCAAAGAGCAGGAGAGACAGCAGGAACTCAAAGCGCGCGGCACCGCGCTGAAGGCGCGCATCGTCGTCGCCGCGCCCCGCGTTCGATCCGAACAGGAGCAGCGCGCCCGCGATGCCCAGGCCGTCCGGCTGCGCCAATTCCATGCCGAGAAGGTGCGAATTCGCACCCAACAGTGTCAAGTGGTCAAACACTACGGCAAGATGCGGCCGGTATGGTGTCTTGAGCTTCGCAGGCGCTTCGACAGCATTACCCAAGCGGCGAAATTCGTGAAGCGCAGCCCGTCCAACATCCTCCAGGCGATCAAATTCAGCGTGAAGGCCGGCGGATACCACTGGCAGATATTCGATCCTTCCAAGCACGGCAGCGACGCCGACGACCTTGAGCAGATGCTCCAACGCATCCCATCTAAAATGTGCGGATAACCTGTCGAATTCGTCCCCGGTTGCGCGATGCAACCGTCAACAACTTACAATCCACCGGGTTCCCCGCAACGCCGGCCGGCGCGGCGGGGAGGCAAGCGGCCAGTGGCCGGGGAAGCCTTTACCTTTCGAGGCAGACCCCGGCCACGCCGGCCCGGTGAAAGGAAAACAACATGAAGCGCCCGACATATCAATCGCCAACGAGTGAAACGCTCGCGGGCTGGGTAAGAATGGCCGCCATACTTCGGCGGTTCGGACTATCGAAACACCGATTCATCATTCATAGATCGAACGGACAGTGGAAAATCCGCACCAAACAAGACCCGGAGGCGAGGCAATACCAACTTCTGTATTGGGGACCCGATGCAGAGAAGAACGCCCCGGAGCATCTCAGACTTCCATTCCTCCCAAACGAGTTTGTTGACAATGCGGGCCGGCGTTGGGTGCGGAACGAAATCCTTGAGCAGCAATATGGACTTGGCGGCAACAGAATAAGACGCTGGCAGGAACGCGGATGCCCACCGCTCGCGATGAGAAAACTCAGTTTTAAGCTGATCACCGGCGCCGTCGCCTGTAGCCGTCGAAAAAAAACGTCCCGCTTCGCGCTCGCCGAGGAAGTCGCCTCGGTAATAGCCGCCAGGTCCGTCCAGTCACCGCCGCCCCCCGGCCACATCCGATTCGCGGAGGCAGCGGCCGCGATAGGCGTCCAAAGCTTCGGGGCTTTCGCGCGGCGTATCAGCTTTGCACGCCGCCTCACTGGTCGCGCCATCATGCCGCTGAAGCCAACCATCCCCGATCCGGTGAGAGCGTCGAAATATCCGCACTTCTACGCGCGCGAGCATCTTCTGGAACTCAACAAGGCGATGTCCAAGCTGGGGCCAATGCCCGACCGATGCACTTCGACCGAGGCGGCAATCGCGTTTCCCGACGTCGTCAAGAATCGCACAACGATAAAAGCCTGGAGCCTCCGCTGCTTCTGGCTCAACCGCCCCCTTACTCAGCTCGGGGAGCGGCTTCGCTTGGACGCCGACGGCGACCTACGCGAATGCGCGGAGTACAGCAAGGCGGACCTTGAGGAAATTTCCCGAGAATATGCGAAGGCAAAATCGCGATGGAAAACACATGCTGCCGAGAGGGAAGCGCGGAAGATTCTCGGAGTGAGGCAACGCAGCGAGCTACGCGGTCGCCTAAGGGAAGCAAGGAAGAATGGGTGCCTAATCGAACCCGCCATCATGCTCACGGCGAAGCGCTGGCGCTACGGCTACGAGCGTGCCGCACTTGAGGCTTGCAAGGCCGGCAAGCCTTGGCCGCCAGCATCGACGGCTGCGCCGGCAAAGCGCGGAAGGCCGCGCAGCCCGGCAATAGCAACCGCCGAAGCGTTCGAGGAGGCTCGCGCCACGACCAAAATCAGCCTTGCGCGGTATGCACTCGCGAACGGCATGAGCATTAAATCGCTACAGCGAGCACTCAACACACTCGCTCAGCGGCGGAAGCGAAACCAACTATGACATATTCACCGTGTCAATAAAAAACTACGATTGCACAGCGCTGAATTTGCCGGTTTTTCCAGCGGTTTCGCAGAAATCCGCGAAAAATCGGTATGACATAATCCGCCGCCTGTCATAGCGAGACGACACTGATTCCCGTTGGCGTGCAACCGCACGTCATTAACTGGAGCAGTGATGGACACGAACGATAAAGACGTGTGGGCAGACCTTGAAGCCGGCGAGCAGGGATTGACCCTTAACGCAGCCCGGCGATTGCCGGCGGTTCGGCGCGATGGTCGCACCGTGGACCTTTGCACTATTTACCGCTGGACGACGCGCGGCATTCCCAGCCCCAGCGGCAAAACCGGCGAACGAATCACGCTGGAAACCTTCCAGCAGTCGGGGCGCCGTTGCACCACCAAGCCAGCGGTCATCCGGTTCCTACGCCGCCTCAGCGACGCGCCCGCACCACGCACCACCACAGCGTCACATGATGAAGCTTATCGACGGGCGGAATCCGTCCTCGAAGCGGCAGGTATCTAAACGCTAAAAAGGCCGGGCAAGCCACCACGCCGCCCGGCCTTTGGATGAAACATAGAATGCTCAGACTACAGACCAACATACCACCGAGCAACGGCAAATCGCAGGCGAACGGCCACGCCCTCGACAAGCTTCCGCCTCATTCAATCGAGGCCGAGCAGTGCCTCGTCGGTTCGATGATGCTGAACGCGAGTTGTATCCCATCCGTGCGCGCCATCGTCACTCCCGACTCATTCTTCCAGGCCGATCATCAAATCATCTTTCAATCGGTCATGCGCCTGCACGATGAAGGCAGCCCGATAGACGCAACGCTCGTGCGCGACGATCTTCGCAGCCGGGCCTTGCACGATGAAGTCGGCGGGGATGAATACCTTGCCGTCATTCTCAATAAGGTCCCGTCCGCAGCCCACGCCATCCACTACGCCAGGATCGTCGCCGACAAGTCAGCACTCCGCCGCCTCATTACAGTTTCGGAACAGAACGTCAAAGACGCCTACGGAGCACATGGCGATGCAATCGACGTTCTCTTGAAGGCACAGGAGCGGTTCGCGGAAATCAACCCGTCCCGTCATTCGCCCAGGCCTGTGCCCCTCGAACAGTTGATCGAGGATTACCCCGAGCAGGCCAAACCCATCGTCTCCAATATCATTCGGGAAGGCGAGGTTGGCAGCATCAATGCCGCTTCAAAGTCGATGAAATCCATGCTCGCGGGTGACTTGGTGTTTGCCGTGGCGACCGGGATGCCGTTTCTCGGGACGTTCCAGACGTTCAAGAATCGCGTGCTCATCATCGACAACGAATTGATGAAAGGGACGATCGCGCATCGCCTCCCGAGGATTGCAGCCGCCCGCGGATTAACACCCACTGACTACGCCGGCCAGATCGACGTCATTAGCTTGCGCGGCAACTTGATGGACCTGTACGGCTTGGAATCGCAAGTCTTTGGCCGCCTCGTGCGCGGACAGTGTGGGCTTATCATTTTAGACGCGCTTTATCGAACACTTCCGCGCGGCGTGAGCGAAAACGACAATGCCGACGTTACCCACCTTGTTAACGTGCTCGACGGATGCGCCAGTAGGCTGGGAGCCGCAATTCTGTTTGTGCATCATTCAAGCAAAGGTCCGCAAGGTTCCAAGGATTCAATCGACGTGGGCAGCGGCGCGGGCGCATGGGCCAGGACGGTCGATTTTCACTCCGCATTGAGGCAGCACGAGGAAAAGGACGTGATGGTCATGTCCATGAATCTTCGCTCGTGGCCGCCGCTCGATCCGGCCTGTTACCGCTGGACTTATCCCGTCTGGAACCCAGCGCCCGAGGAAGACCCAACCCGGCTGAAGAAAGACCCGCGCAAAGGTGGACGCCCGCCGAAAGACAAGGACAACCCCGAAAAGCCACAGCCGAAAGTCTGGACAATGCCGGATTTCGTGGCGGCGTTCATTACCAAAACCCCGACGCCAAAAGAGGTCATCGCCGCCAAAGCGCAACGCGAAAAGGTCACTCTGCGCGACATTGCCGCGTTTTTGTTTGAGGCCGAGGCCGAAAAAACCATCTTCAGACACAAGAAAACCGGCAGTAATGCCTCGTTTTACTCGACGGTTGAACCCTGTTTGTTCAACGAAAGTGCGCAGTCTCTCTCTCTCGCGCGCACACCCCCCACACCCCCCGTGTGAAACAGCGGGCGCGGGCCGCTGTTGTCACAAAGTAGTTTTTGCGCGCGCGAGAGAGACATACACATGAAAACTTTCATCCTTCACATTCGCCCGCTCAAGTCCGACGTGCCCGAATACGTCCGCCTGCGCCACGTCCTCAAGCGCCTTCTGCGCACCTACGAATTTCGTTGCGTCGATATGCAGGAGATTCCATGCAACCAACCCGTCGCCGTTGCCACGTCTGCCGATCCATCGTCCCAAGTTACTACATTTCCGATTCGGGACCCTGCTGGGACTGCTGGCAGCCGCGCCGGCCCGTCCAGGATGAGCCACAAGCCGCGCCGATCATCGTCCGCGTCCGTCCGCGCCACCAACAAGCCAGCGCCCCGCAGAATCGACCGCAGGTCCGGCCGCGGAGTCATTCGACGAAAGGCCGGTTGACCCATGATTCCAATGAAGCAGCAATTCCGTGATTCATTCCGCGCGCTGATGCGTGACCTTCAGCCGTACCGCACGCGGTTCAAGGTAAAGCGGAACCTGCGCGGGCTCAACATCTTCAGTGCCAAGCCACTGCCCTCCGAGCTACTCGCGCGCATCGAGCCGTTTAACCGACTGATTGCCCGCCGCTGCATCCGCAACCCGCGCCAGACGCTTCCTGTGGCGTCGTACGCTTCGGGGCATACTAATGTGGGGTAACGACCAAAACGCCGCAAAACGGCAAATGCGGCCCGGCAATCGGCAACGGAGAAAAACGTGAGTGACCACATGATCTTCAAAAAAAAGCAAAAGCTACCTTTAAGGGTGCCGCGCGGAATACGGGTTCCAGTCGGCCTTTGCGCGCGACTTTTTGCGCGCGAAAACCATAGCGCAACCGCGCAACCGCGCAACCACGCAACCACGCAACCACGCAACCGCCGGAAACCCGGCAAAGGAAAAAAATGAGCATTGTCGATGAAATCCGCGCACGGGAAGAAGCCGCTGAAGCCGAGGCGCGCACCGCCTACGCGGTCATCGTCGCCAGGGACGCCGACGGCGAGGAGTTGACGACCGTCGAAAAGAAAAGGCTTGAGGCGCTTCGGGCGCGGTTCGGTATCACTCCCGACCTCCTCCAAAAGCACGTCGAGGCCGTCGGGCGCGCGGCGCAATTTGAGCAGGCCGTGACCGAAGGGAAAAATGCCTTCCAGGCGATGAAGCAACTGGAAATCGAAATCGCCGTCTACAACGGCCGGGCCGCGAAGTTGATGGCGGAACTCAATCGGGAGCGCGCCGTCTTGTCGGCTCGTTTCACTGACTGCCGCACGCAGCACGCCCGCGGTGAGTGGCAGGCCGGCCGCGCCGATGAGCTTCGCAAGGAATTTCCTCTCGCCTTCGGCATCCTGCCGCCTCCAGCCAAACCCCGCGATCCGGAAAAGTCCGCCGTGCAATTGCGAGAGGAGCAACGCCTGCTGGTGGAGAGGTCCGCCGTCGATTCCTTGCTCGCGGAAATCAAGCGGGGCATGGCGACCGAGGCCACGATGCAGGAAGGCGACCGCCTGTTACTTCGCAAGGCGCGGGAGCGCGGCTGGGCGCCGGACCTTCCCGCCGAGCAGCCGGCAAAGGCAAAGCCGCCGGTCATGAAAGAGCCGAGCAACGATGAGTGCATTGCAGCGCAGCGCGTCCAAGGGAAGTCGAACCTTGGCGACCGCCGGCCATTCGATGAGCAGGTCGCCGACGAACTAAAATTGATGCAGATGGAGCGGCGCCAAGCCGCGAACCCAGGCCACAAAAAATCGCTCGATGAAGTTTTAGTGTCCCATTAAAAGGAGCCTCACGATGACCGTTACCTACGGTACATGGGCCGAGTTTGTCCGGGAACTCCCCGACGAAAGCTTGGCATTACATGCAAAGTACGCCACCGGCCCAGGCCCGGCGGCCCGGCTTGAGCTTGAGCGCCGCCGGCAAACCAGCAACCCTCAGGAAAAAAGGAGCCTCAAATGATTGCAGGACTATCACCAAGTGAAAGCTACTCGGACGTGTACGCGCGGCACGCCGCCGCCGAGGAAAAGGACTGGGCGGCCCGTGTCGCCATCGCCTACCATGAGGCCGGCCATGCGGTTGTCGCCGCAGCACTCGGGCGGAAAGTAGAGCGAATCACCGCCGGAAAAGACAAGGGGGACGCCTACGTTGCCGACGCCGGCTACTGGACGAGCGTCGAAAGCGCCGTTGACGTGGGCGCGATCCTGTTGGCTGGCCAAATCGCCGAGCATATGTTCGATGCCGGGATACAGAACGCCGATCGACTCAGCAGCGATGGCGACCATGAGCTGTTGCGATCCATCGCAAATTACCAGCCCAACCCCAAGGCGTTCATCGAACATGCCGCGCGGCTGGCCGCCATCGTCATCGACTCCCACAAGGCCCGCGTGCATCGGTTGGCCGACGATTTAATGAAATCCGGCATAGCGGATGGGAGGACGCATGTCTCCCTTGTCGGCTTGGCGCGCATGGCGCAGGCGAAACGCTGGCAGACCCTCAACAGCCCGCGCATCACGGGGCTTGATTCGTCGCCTCCCACCCCGCCGGCGGACGACCCGACGACCGCCGCCCCCGATCCGATGGGCGATGCGCTGCTCATCGTTTCCGCCCACGCCGTCGCGGCGGCCGCGGTGATGTCGGCGATGTCCGGCGTCAATCCGCTTTGCGCCAGCTTGCTTATCAATTTAGCCGGCGATTCCCGGATGGATATGCCGCCCGATTCCGATGCCGCCGCCGCGCCGGCGATGAGTTGGGCAAGCCGGGTGGCGTGCAGCGCGCTTGTGGGGGAGGCGACGGACTATCTTTCCCGCAACGGCCCGATCGACCCGGACACCACCAGCGCCGATCGCAACCCGGCGGAGCCGGGCCTGCTCCAGGAGATTTACAACCCCTGGGAATTGTCCGACGAAGCCGAGCCGGACAACGCCGATGCGTTTCTCGCCGCCCTGCCTGCGGTTCACGCACTGGCGCTGCAACTCATCGCGGATCACACGAGCAATCCTGATGTGCCAAGCACGTTCTCGATTAACACGGGGGCCGACGCTGGCAGCGACGACGACGCCATGATGGGCGCGGCGGGCATTGCCCGCGATGGATTGTCGGCGCGGCGGTTGCGCCAGAGGGGCCACGTCGGCGCCCTCCGAATCGCCGGCCGCGAATGGTAATCCCTCCCGCATCGTAGCACGCGGGCGCCGTGAACGGTTCGAGCGGCGGGCCAGGTGCAGGTCAATGGCACGCCAGGGCGATTCGCACCCGCCAGGCAATCCTTGTCCCGCGCCCGCCGGGAGCCTGATCGACCGTGCGGGCAGTTTTTAACAATCAACCGGAGCTTTTCAAATGTCAGACACAACCACACGCGAGCTTCAATGGATCGTCTCCGCCAAGGACGTCGGCGCCGCCGAGGTCTTCAAAAAGCTGGGAGACGACGCGCGCTTTACGGTGAAGCAAATCCAGGATGCTCAGAACAAGGTAGGCAGGCCACTGGAAGCCGCCCAGCTTCAAATGGCCGAGTACCGCAAGGCATATCACGAGACGATCAACAAGCTCCGCGCGGACACCGAGTCCACCGTCGCCCGGCTGACCACCACGCCGGCGGCAATCGCCGCCAGGGAATCCGCCGAGGCGGTGCGAAGGTCCATCGCGGAGTCGCGCGCCGCAATGGCCCAAGAGGAATCGTCCACTCACACAGGGCTGCTCAGAAGCCTCAATGCAAAGGTAGGCCGCGGCAGCACGTTCAGCATGGGCGCCCGCGCCCTGGGCGGGGCAGGCGCGTTGCTGGGCGTCGGAATGGCGAGCCACATGCTCAGGGACGCCACCGAGCAAGCGAATAAACTGGATCAAGAGCTACGCGGCGGCACAAAGACCGCCGCCGAAGCCGCCGATGCGATGGCCCGGCAGATCCCCATCCTGGGGGGCGTATACAGCGCCGCCGCGAGCATCAACCAGATTTTCGGGAGTCAGGCGCGCGAGATAGATCGGATTAACGCGCTCAATAAAGTTACAGAGGCGGCCACGTCGGGGCGCCTTGAACTCTTGAAGCGTGAACGTGAGGAGTATAAAGCGATCGCCCTGCAAATTAGGGAACTTTCACAGACCGGCGCCCGCGTCGGCCTGGGCGGCGGCGCCAGCGGAATCCTCGCCCTTCAACAGCATCAGCAAAATTCTAAGGACGACCTTGCAGCCGACATCAAGAAGGCCACCGATGCCAACAAGGAATCGGTCAAAGACAAGATGGCCGAGGTTCACGCAGCCGCCAACGCCACATTCCACGGCTCGATCCGGGGAACGGTGGTCGGAGCTTGGAATGACATGTTCAGCAAGGTCGGGATAAACATTCCCGGACTCAAGGGCCTGGCCGGCGCCGAAGAGAAGGAATCCGAAGCCGACCGCGGAGCGGCGACCACCGAGCAAGGCGTTCTCGATGCGCAGCGCATACAGGCCGACGCCGCCACCAAGAAGGAACTGACGCGGAAGCAAGCCCAGGATGCGCAAACCACCGCACGCCAGATCATCGAGGCAACCCGAGAGTACAATCGCCAAAAGTATGAGGACTTCCGCAAGACCGAGGATGCAATCGGTCAATTGATGGCCAGCAATCACCAGCACGAGCTTCGCCAGGCCGGCCTGTTTTACTCCGCCGACGCCGCAGCCCTCAGTCAGTCGGTTTCGCTCAAGAAGGAAGCCCTCGATAGGGAGTTTCAGGAACACCTCCAGGCCCTCCAGCGCGAGAAGGTTGCCGGCATAGCTACCCAGGCGGACATAGATCGTGCGGTAGCCGATGCCCGAGCCCAGAATCACGCCCTCGATGTTCAATACGCGCAGAGCAAGGAAGACCTCCAGCGCCAGACCGGCCAGAGAATGGCCGGTCTGGCCAGCAGCATCGCGCGGGCTCAAATCGACGCGATGGGCGGCGCATCCGCCGCCGGTGATCACCGCATGGACTTTGAAAAGGCCCGTCTGGAAATCGCCGAACAGTACAACGCGAAATATCGAAAGCTTAATGAGCTTGTGCGCACCGCCGATGCCAGCCAGCGAAAGGCGGCGCAGGACGAATTGGATAAGCTGCCGGCCCTCGAAAAGCAGGCCGAAGCCGCGTCGATGCGCAACTTCCTTGAGACAGAATACATCGCCCTCAAGCAACGCCAGGCCGAAGCCGGCGACGACGCGGCGGCGGCGGAACTCAAGCAATATGAAGCCGCGAAAAAGCTGCGTGAGGAAGCCGAAAAACTGCAAGGCATTATCGCCAACAAAAACACATCCCCCCAGGATCGCGCCATCGCTCAAAATAATTTGGACGCCATCCCCAAGGTTGCTCAACAGGCCGCCGGTAAAACCCTGCTGGACGCACAGAAGCAAATACTGGGGGCCAGCAACAACCCGCTCGCCGCCCGCGCCCTCGCCCGACTAAACGCCGCCGAGGAATTCAAGAAAATCGACGCGAGCCTGGAAAGCGTGCTCCATGATCCGAACGCCACGGCCAGTCAGAAGGCTCAGGCCCAGGCATCACTCAAGAATCTGCCGGGAGAAGCCAAGAACGCGGCGAACCGCGCCGGCATGCCCAAGTCATCCTACAAAATGACGGCCACCTATGAGGACAACACTTTCGGCGGAAACCACGGCCACGCCATCAAGGCCCGAGAGGATGCATACAACCGCGCAGCCGCCGAAAACATGGCGATCGCGGCGACGGAATTGAGAGCGATCAACCAGAAGGCCGACCGAATCCTCAACGCGCTCGGCAACAGTGAACCACAACGAATCTCACAATAAAGGACTCCCGAAATGTCTATCATAGTTACAGAGTGTTGGCGAAACATAGGAATGACCAAGCGCGCCTGGGGCCACGCCGCCCGTCGTCGATTCCTCGTCACCGGAACCCGCGATCCATACGAGGCCATCGACCTTGCCCTCGTCACCAACGGCGCTCCGCATCCCGACAACAGCAATCTCTTTTGCCAGGAGCGAACCGCCGAATCCGCCGGCTTGATGGCGTTCTACGTCAACGCCGATTACCGCTTTGGTGATGCCGGCTTGGCCGCCGATTCACCGTTGCTGGAACCCCCGAAGATTCTGTGGGAACCGACGCGCATTACCTACGGCGACGATCAGGACATCAACAACAACCCCATCGTCAATAGCGGCACATTCATTTTCGATCCGCCGCCGCCCGCCACCGTCCCCCAGCCAGCGTTGATCGTGCGCAAGGCCATGCCCAGCTACTCGGTGAGCATCGCCCTGACCTTCATGGACACAGTTAATTCCGACGACTTCAGCATCCAGGGCGCCGGCAGCGTCAGCGCCGGTCAGGCCTACTGCGATTGCATCCGCCCCATCGAAGCCTATACCAGGCTTGCGCCCTATGTCATCGTGGAATACCGTTTCCTTTTCAGGCCCGGCGTCGATCCGTTCCAGCACCATCCGATCGATCAATCAAGCATGGGGTGGTGGAAAGACCCGGCAGGCGCCTATCACACCGGCAATTTCTACCACGCCGCCGCCCAGGGCCAGATGGTGGCCGACAAAGTAGACGGCGACGTGGCGCTCGACGGCACCGGAAAGCCGATCTCAAACCAATTCTTCATCGGCGATGCGTATGGAATCGCACAAACCCCCGTCTCTCCGCCAGCGCCCCCGGCCGGCTTGAAGATCGAGCCGACCCTCAGCACTGCCAACGTCAAAACGATGACGTGGTACGGGAAACAACAACAGCCCTTTAGTGGACTCATTTAACGAAAGGAACCCATGAGCGACGTATTCACGACCCCGAAACCCGACGACCGGCCCATCGGCGAATTCTTCGAGAAGACCCTGGGCATCGACTTCAACGCCGCGCAAGATGCAACCCGCGCTGCCCACGAAAGGATTGGCGAGCAGATGCACCGGCGCGAGCAGGCATTCATCAAGGAGCAGGAACGTCGCCTCGACATCATCGAGGCCGACAAGCTGGATAGGGCAAAAACGCCGCCGAGATAAAGATTCGCGCCGAGCGGCGGGCCGGGGAAATGCTGGCGGCCTCGGCGATTTTGTCAGCGGCGTTGCCTTTGTCCGAAGGGGTAAAATTTACCCGTTCGCCGTTCATCTTCGCTTGGCGACCTTGGCGCGAAGATGGAACTTGTGAGGAACCTCATACGCGGCGACACGGAAGCGCTGGACCTGCTGGACAAGGCACTCGTGACGCCGCATGGAGCGCCAGTCGGGAACCAGAACGCCGCCAAAGAGAAAACAATCTTTGATAATATCAATGATTGTTCTGATTCGGCCCCCACCGGCAATTCAGCCGAGCGCGCCATCCGCAAGTTGCGCAAGGACGCGCCAACCGGGCACAGGGCAGAGTGTGGCACATTCAACCCTTTCGTAGCAGATTCAAGCCTTTCGTGGCCGTCCCCGCGGTTGGGCAGCCTTAAGCTTGCGGACAGCGGCGACGGAAACGAGAACAGAAAATCGCCGATTTTACAGAATAATACAGAAAAACCCAGGAAATACGGCATTTGAATGCCTTTAATCGCCTGTATACGCCAAGGCTTGCAAATGGCTTGCAGGAAGCGTATAAGGCTTAAAACTAAGTGCCTTACCCGCATTTCGACGGGACGTTTGACGTTTCTTTGCAAGGCTGAGGTTAGGGGTTCGATCCCCCTTGGCTCCATCATCCGTTTTCGTAGGGTTCCTTGGGCATTTCAAATGGAAGGCGTATCAATCGAAATCCTCTGGGATTTGGTCGAGATCGCGGTAACTGCGCGGCCGGCGGACCGGTTCGTGGTCCACGGGTTCTTCATCGACCAGGTGCTTATCGGCCGATCCGGTGCGGGCGACCGGGGCGGCGATCTTGGCGGCGGGCGCTTCATGGGTTGCCGCCTGGGCGGCGGCGCGGCCCTTGCCTCGTGGCTTGCCGGCGCGAGCAGAGCCGGCCTTCGCGCCCGTAGCCTTCGCGCCGGCAGCGGCGCGGCGGGGTTTGGCCTTTGTCTTACGCCTGGACGGGGTGTCATCGGAGGGCGTTTGCGCCGGCGCCGGGGCCAGTGAATCCGTGGAGGCGTCGCCGCCTTTTTCATCCGTGCCGCTTTCATCAAACAGATCGGCGTCCTTGGCTTTGGCGCGTCCGCGGCCCCGGCCACGACTGCCCCGCCGGCGGCTCTTGCCGGGCCCCTTCGCCTCATCGGAGGGGGCTTGCGCCTCATGGCCGGCTTGAGAGTCGGGCGTGTCTTGCAATGCCAGTGGCTCGCGGTCCGGACTCACCAAGGTCTGCTCATCGCGGTCGGCGGCATGAGCGCCATGCGATATCGCCTCCGGCGCCATTTCATCGCGCGCCATGTCGTCGCGCGCGGTCTCATCGCGCACGTCGGCTCCGCTGCCGCGATCTTCGGCAAAAGCCTCGGCGCGGTCGAGCGCGGGGTCATACTCATTCTCGCGATCGCGCTGGGGCTCGCGGTCGCGTTCATTGTCGGCGCCAGCGTCGTAGGCGTCGGAGCGATCGTGCTCCTGTATCGGCGCGCGATTGTCGTCCCGAGGGCGGCTGTCATCGTTTGCGTCGAATGGGCGTTCCCGATCATCCGGGCCGTTGGCGCTGTTGGGCATGGGCTGGCCGTTTTGCTCGGCGGCTTGTCCGTTGCGGCCGCGGCCCCGGCGACGCCGACGGCGGCGGCGGCGCGGGCCATCCCCTTCCATCTGCTCGTTGTCATCGGCGTTGCCCGCCGGTGCGCCATTGGCGGGGCCGCGCCCGCCGGATTGAGCGGGCGCTCGACCGGGGTTGGGCCCGCGGCCTGGGGCGGGAGCGCGACGAGGATCAGGAGCGCGCCCGGAGCCCGATGCGCGTCCATCGAACCCGCGGCCGGGCGTCTGCGCGCGGCCGGGAGCGGCGGGCCTTTGGTCCTGGCGGTCGCGCTGTTGCGGCGGGCGCGCCGCCGTTACGTCCGGGGAGGGAGCGCCGGTTTCCTCGGCATCGCGATCCATGTGTTCGGATCGGTCTTCGAGTTCGTCGGCGCTATGTTCCCAATCGTGCTGGTCGTCGGGCTCTTCGTCGCGATGGCGCGGCTGGGGCTGGGCGCCGCGCCCGGTGGGGCGCCGGTCGTCGGCGTGCGCGCCGGGCCGCCCGCCGCGCGGGGGGGGCGCGAGCTGCGGCTTGGTGCGCAACTGCGTCGTGTGCGGGACGCTCGCCGGAAGCAGGTTGGGCAGCACCACCGTTCCTTCCCGGTTGTCGAACAGCTCCAGCTTCATCTCATCGAGACCCAGGGCCGGGTCAGACTTGATGGAGATGCTTTTGTTGTAGTCGTACTCCAGGCACGCCAACTGCTGTCGCCGCTTGTTGAGCAGGTATGAAGCGACATCGGGGTTCACGGCCAGCTCGACGCGAACGACCCGCGCGTCGTTGATGCCGATCGCCAGGCGGCGCATCACGTCCAGGCTCATGCTCTCGTGGGTCTTGACCAGGCCCGCCCCCTTGCAGTGCGGGCAGTCGAAATAGACGCTGCGCTTATAGGAAGGGCGCATGCGCTGGCGCGTCATCTCGACGATGCCGAACTGGCTCATGCGCAGCACCTTGGTCTTGGCGCGGTCGCGTTTGAGGTTTTCGTTGAGGCGATTTTCAAGGTCGGTGCGATGGCGCTCGTAGCGCAGGTCGATGAAGTCGCAGATGATCACGCCGCCCAAATCGCGCAGCTTGAGCTGGCGACAGATTTCGTCGGCGGCCTCCATGTCGATCTTGTAGGCGGTGGTCTCGGCGTCGCTGTGGTCGCGGAACTTGCCGCTGTTCACGTCGATGGCGACGATCGCCTCGGTCGAGTCGATCACCAGGCTCCCGCCGCTGGGCAGCGGAACGTGGCGGCTGTACATCTGTTCGATCTCTTTTTCGATGCCGTATTTGTGAAAGAGCGGGATGGGGTCTTCGTAGAGATCGACCCGGTTTTTAGCGCGGGGATTGGAAAGCCGGATGACTTCATCCACGCGCTGGGCAACCTCGCGGTTGTCAATGACCAGATGATCGACATCGCTGGTGAACAGGTCGCGCACGGTGCGGGTGACGAGGTCGCCCTCGGTGTAGAGCTCGACGGGCCCCTGGCCGCCGTCGCGTTTTTTCTTGATGATTTCCCAGAGGCGGACCAGGTACTTGAGATCGCGCTCGATCTCGAGCTTGCTCTTGCCGACGCCGGCGGTGCGGATGATGAACCCGACGTCATCGGGCGGATTGAGGGCATCGAGGATTTGGCGCAGCCGGCGGCGCTCGTCATCGTCCTCGATCTTGCGGCTCACGCCCTTGCTGGCCATGCCGGGCATCATTACCAGTATCTTGCCGGGGATGGACAGATACGTGCTGAGGGTCGGGCCTTTTGTGCCGATCCCTTCCTTGATGACCTGCACCAGCACTTCATCACCGCGGCGCAAGCAGCGCTGGATGGGCGGGCGATCGCGGCGGGCCATCTTGCGGCCGACCGATTCCTGGATGTCTTCGCCCTTCTGGCCGAAGTAGGTCGGCATCAGGTCGCTGATGTGAAGGAATCCGTTGCGCCCCAGTCCAAAGTCGATGAACGCCGCCTGAATGGACGGCTCGACGTTCATCACCCGGCCCTTGTAAATGTTATTGACGTGGGACGTAGCGCTGGTGCGCTCCATGTAAAGTTCTTCGAGCTTGCCGTCTTCCACGAGTGCGATTCGGCATTCCTCGCCCTCGGAGACGTTGATCAACATTTCTTTAGCCATGCACGGTAGGGTTCAGGGTTGGGGTTGGCCGGTTGCCCGGGGAGACGCCAGCGCGCACTGTTTTAGGAATGCGCGGGCGGCATATCGGGAACCGGAGGCGCCCCGTCCTGGGACCTCCTTAAAAAAGTGGTGGGTATGAATTGGGTTGGGCTCATGGAGCACAGGGGGAACGCGAAGGGCCGGTAAGTGAACGTCGGCCCTGGCTAAAACCCTGCATCTCCAAAACCGCAACCCTCCAAAATCAAAATGCCTCTGGGATGATCTTCCGCGTCTCTTCGCGCAGGAAGTGCATCACCTGTCGTTCGCTGTCGAAGCTCATGACGCGCCGGGCGACATGCCGGGCATGTTCCATGGTGGTCGAGCGGATGATCTTCTTTACCTCCGGTACGTCCGGGGCGTTGGTGGAGAAGATGTTGAGCTCCAGTCCCAGCAGCAAAAGAGTGTACAACGGATCGCCGGCCATTTCACCACACATGCTCACGCTGATGGAATTTCGCCGCCCGGCCCGGATCACGTCGCGGACGAGCTTGAGCACCGAAGGGTGTGCCGGGCAGAACAAGCCGGCCACCTTTTCGTTGGTGCGATCGACGGCCAGGGTGTATTGGATGAGATCGTTGGTGCCGATGGAAAAGAAGTTGACTTCCCTGGCGAAGTGGTCGGCCATGATCGCCGCCGAGGGAACCTCCACCATCATCCCGATGGGGATGTCGCGCCGGAACGCGATGCCTTCATCCTCCAGTTCCTCCATCACGTCGTTGAGGATCATCTTCGCCTGCCGCAACTCCATGAGCGTGCAGATCATGGGGAACATGATGCGCACGTCGCCGAACACGCTGGCGCGCATGATGGCGCGAAGCTGGCGTTTGAACATGGGGATGTCGTGCAGGCACATCCGGATCGAACGGTCGCCCAGGAATGGATTTCGCTCGGGATTCTGCGCCTTGGCCTGCGTGTATTTGTCTGCCCCAAGATCAAGGGTGCGAATGACCAGCGGCTTGCCCTTGAGTCGGCGGAGGGCGTCGGCATAAGACGCGAAATGCTCTTCCTCGCTGGGTTCGCGCTCTTTTTCGAGATACAGGAATTCGGTGCGGTAAAGCCCGATCCCGTGCGCCCCGAATTGTTCGGCACGGTCGATGTCTTCGGGCGATTCGATGTTGGCCATCAGCGAAACATCGTGCCCGTCGAGGGTGCGGGCAGGTTGATCCACCAGCGGGCGCAGGTCGCGCTCCATCTCGGCGTACTTGCGGCCGGCTTCCTTGTAATCCTCGAGTTGCTCCAGGTCCGGGTTGACGATGACCACGCCGCGCGTGCCGTCGATGATGACCGTATCGCCGCCGCTGACTTCCGAAGTGATGTTCCCAAGGCCAACGACGGCGGGTATGCCCATGGCACGGGCGACGATCGCGGTATGCGCCGTGCGCCCACCGACATCGGTGGCAAAGCCCTTTACGTGCGATCGGCTCAGGGCGGCGGTTTGCGAGGGGAGCAGATCATGGGCGATCACCACCACATCCTGCGTGAGCCGGCCCAAATCCTGGTGCTTTTGGCCGATCAGCAGGCGAAGCAGCCGTTTCTCGACGTCATGAATGTCCTTCACGCGATCGGACAAATATTTGTCCTTGATGGCCGCTATGGTATTGGCATATCGACGCATCACCACGCTGACCGCATACTCGGCAGTCATGTGATGGGTCTGCAGCTCCTTTTCAATCTGGTCCAGCAGCGATTTGTCCCTGAGCACTCCGATGTGGAAATCGAAGATGCTGGCGATTTCCTTGCCCACCTCGCCGGCCAGCGTATCGCGCAGTTTGCCGAGGTCCACGATGGATTGAGCCACCGCCGCTGCAAGGCGCTGCGATTCGACGGCGGACTGATCGGCGCCCACCGATCGTTTGGCAATCAGCAAATCCTCCGCGTCCAGCACGACAGCCGTGCTGATCACTACGCCCGGAGAAACGCCAATGCCCTTCTTGATTTCCATTTGGTTGGTCAGTTGTGGGTTGTCAGTTGTGGGTTGTCAGTGGTCAGTGGTCAGTGGTCGGTTGTGGGTGGTCAGTTAGGTCAGTTGCTCGCGGGGTATGCGCTCTCGTCAGAAGTGACGAATGGGTATCGCTTACTTTGCAACTGACAACCCACAACTGACAACTGACATCTTTCACACTTCCCCAAACTTGTTTTCGACCAATTCAACGAGTGTAGCGACGGCTTTCTCGGCGTCTTCGCCTTCGGCTTCGATGCGGAGAGGCGTCCCTTCCGTGGCGGCAAGAATAATCATCTGCATCACGCTCTTCCCGTCGGCTTCACCGGGCTCTTCGCCGCCCGTGTATACAGTCACGCGCGACTTAAATTGATTGGCCACGTCCACGAACTGCATCGCGGGCCGCGCGTGCAGCCCAAGCGTATTGCAAATACTCGTCTGTTGGGAAGCAGTTGGCATGGAAACGAATGATCTTCACTTCCCGGAGTCGGCCTCATCGAGCAGCTCGACGATCGCCTCGCGCGTGGGACATTGGCGAAGGAATCGGCGGAACATGTCCTTCTGGAGGTTCGAGAAGATGATGTTCATCGCCTGAAGATGTTGCTGCGGCTGGTTCTCCGGGCTGAGCAGCAAAAAGATGCTGTAGACCGGCTGATGATCCAGGGCGGCAAAATCAATTCCGCCGATGCTGCGGCCCAAGGTGGCGGCCATTGCCTTCACCTTCGAGTGCTTCACATGCGGAACGGCGACGCCTTTGCCAAAGCCGGTCGATCCGTTCTGCTCGCGTTTGATTATTGCCGCGACAACCTCGTCAACCGCCGACTCCGGCAGCGCGCCCGCCACCGCCAGGGCGGCAACCAGTTCGCGTACCGCGCCATCGCGGTCGAGCGCCGCCAATTCGGGCTGAATGGCATCTTTAATAATAATTTCGCTGAGCTTCATACGTTTCCTGCAACGGACTACTCGGTGGGATGTTTGCGATTGCGAAACTTGTCCTTGTGCTCGGTGATCTGCCGCTCCAGCTTATGCCAGCACGCATCAATACATGCGTACGCATCGCCCTCGGCATGGCTGGCAATGAAAGTATTGCGATGCTCGGCATGAACGATCATTTCCACCGCGGTCTGATCTTTTCCACTGTCCAGAATAACCTCGATCTCCTGAATTAAGTCGTAATATTTACCCAGCTTGGCCGCCTTCTGCTCGGCATGGCTCCTTAAGGCTGGGGTGATTTCCATGTGCCGTCCAGTGACGGTGATTTGCACCTGACGCTCCTTTCGGTTCGATCCACTGGGCCGCCAAACCGGCGGCCGCATCTTTTCGCCGGTCGCTTCAAAGCGGCCGGGATGATCATTGTAGCGGAAACAATCGCCCGCCGCCGCGCCGGATAATTTTAGGGCGCGAGAAGACTGTTCTCCCTCTCCCAATGCGCCGGGAGGGTTGGGGCGGCCTGATGAAAATGCCGGCGCCTCGGCATGCGGTTTTTGTTGTGCCGGCGCGGCGGGTACTCCCTCTCCCGGTACTCCGGGGGAGGGGAAAGCGCAACTTCACCGTGAAGGGTCGAGGATAAAATAACAGGCGATTTACCCACGTTTTCATCCGGCCATTTCGCCTCACCGCCCCTCGCCGTGCGAAGCCACCGGCGCCCCATGCACCGCCGCGGCCGCCGCCGCCGCCATCTCTTGCTGACTGGCCGGCAGCTCGCCCTTGCGATCCAGGGCCCGCGGCGCCAGCACGCCGCCGCTGATCAGCAGGCGCATCGCCTCCTCGACGTCCATGGGCAACTCGATCACCGATTCCCGCGGCACCACCAGCACATACCCGCTGAACGCCGTCGGCGACGAGGGCACGAACACCGTCACCATTTCCTGCCCCACCGCGTCCGTCAGCGTTGGCAATCCCTTGGCGCCGGTCACCAGCCCAATCGACCAGATCCCCATCGCGTGCGGCTGCACCGCCACCACCCGGCTTCCCTCGAACTGCCCGGACTTCTCGGCCAGCAGAAAATCCGTTACCTGCTTCACCGCCGGGTAAATCGCCCGCACCAGCGGGATCCGCATCACGGCCATCTCACCGAGCCGGTAAAGCGCCCGGCCGATGAAGTTGCCGACGAAAACGCCCAGCACATACAGCAGCAATATCGCCAGTCCGACGCCCAGGAGCTTGGTCTGGAATTCTTTTTCGTTCCAAACGCGATTGATGTAGGCGGCCGGGGGATATCCATTGTCGCCAAAACTCAGCCACAGCTTCTTCACCGCCCAGATGATGTGACTTCCCAGGTTTTCCCAAAGGAAATCCCAGACCTTGATCAAAAGCCAGAGGGTGATGAGTGTGGGCAACAGCGCCGCCAGCCCCCGCACGAAGAAGCGACGAAAGTCCTCGACAAAGCTGGCCTTGCGGCGCAGCCTCACCGGCGCCGGCATCACGCCAGGCGAAGGCGGCGACGCGGAAGCCGGCTCAGGGGACGATCTCATCTCGCGTGGTTCCACCACACACCTGGAAAATGCTCATCGGCGAGCGGCCCGCTAAGCAGGAGGCTCTCGCGATGCACGAGGTGTTTCCGCGCGGACGGCTGCCTGGTTCCTGTCTCAATCCCGGCATTCGGACGGCATCGGGCCAATCGAGCCGGCTACTTTCCTAACTGCGCCGACGTTCTACTCGCGGGGCGTCAAAGAATCAATCGCGTCGCCAGAACTCTGCGCCAAGAGCGCCAAGACGCCAAGTGCGCCAAGAGGTCAAGCATCGCTTCCTCGCGGACCAGACCACATGTCAGCGACGTCAATTCCCTACTATTCGGCACTCCCGCGCCAATTTTGAGTCAACATCTAATTCTTGGCTTCTTGGCGCTCTTGGCTTCTTGGCGCTCTTGGCGCAATTCTTCGCCGCCAGTTATCAAACAAAGGCTCGCTACCGAATCAACCCTTCAATTCCCTGCACAATCGCCTGGTTATCGCCGACCCACCAGAGCTGCTTGTGATGGTGGATGGTGCAGATGACCGGATGATCGGGAAACGCCAGCGAGAAATCACTGCCCACCAGGTTTTCCAGAAGTGAGCGGACAAACGCGGTGAAACGCGGCGTTTCATCTGGCAAGAATTCGATGGCGGGCGCGTTATTGCGCGCTTCCAGTGCGGCAGGATTCACCCCCGTGTTTCGCAGCGCATCGGGCAACCACGCCTTGCTGCCATAGTCCAGTTCATAAGCCCAGTGGCTTTTGGGCATGATCCAG
This sequence comes from Tepidisphaeraceae bacterium, assembly GCA_035648595.1. Classification (GTDB taxonomy): domain Bacteria; phylum Planctomycetota; class Phycisphaerae; order Tepidisphaerales; family Tepidisphaeraceae; genus RYN-428. The sequence goes on along the minus strand of DASRLH010000059.1, from coordinate 11,843 downwards.
GCCGGCCCCGGCAAAACTTTCTGCCACGCCAGGGCCGCCAGATCCGCCAGCGTGGCCGCGTATGGCATGGGTACGTTGCGCGTAAACTGCCGCGCCCCCGCGCGGATCGTCGGGTCTTGCGGCCCAATCCACCCGGCAACGTAGGTCGGCACGCCGGAACCAAAGCCAAACGCGCCGCTGTTGAAGTATTGGCTCTCCAATCCCCGCTCGCGCATCCGCGACAAGACAATGTCATATTCCACGATGGACGCCACGGACGATCTCCGTTGTGATATTCCCGATTTCAACGCGGCAGCAACGACTCCAATGGCCAGGGGATTGTACACAATATCCGGCCCGCGCTCGCCGTATCGGTTTGCGTCCTTTGGCGATATCGTGTCGCGGATGCCAGACGTTGCGAAAGTTGCTCTCGTCACCGGCGCGGCCCGGCGGGTGGGCCGCGCCATTGCCGGACATTTGGCCCAGGCCGGGTACGATGTCGCCTTCACCTATCTGCAAAGTGAGAACGACGCCAAATCATTAGTCGATGAGATCACTGCCCTGGGCCGGCATTCATTGGCAATCCGTGCCAATCTCACGGAGTTGCCCAACGCGATCGACGCGATTGAGACCCAATTCCGCGGCAGCTTTACCCGGCTCGACGTTCTGGTGAACAACGCCTCGCTCTACGAGCCGGCCGACCTCGCCGGCACCGACCTTGCATTATCGCGCCGGCTCATGTCGATTCATCTCGAAGCCCCAATGTTGCTCGCACAGCGTTTCGCGCCCGACCTTCGGCAAGCCCGTGGGCACATCGTCAACATGGTCGATCTGCTCGCCCAGCGCCCCCTGCCGGCGTATCTGGCCTATTGCGCCAGCAAGGCCGCTTTGCTCAATTTGACCCTGGGATTGGCCCGCGAACTGGCGCCGCAAGTAACGGTAAACGCCATCGCCCCCGGCGCCGTGGAATGGCCCGACAATTTCCCACAGGCCCAGCGCGAAAAGTACCTCCAGCGCGTCCCCCTGGCCCGCGCCGGCACGCCGGCCGAGGTTGCACAGGCCGTGCTCTTCCTGTGCACCCAGGGAACCTACCTCACCGGGCAGGTCCTCCGGCTCGATGGAGGGAGGTCGATTACTTGAGAAGGGGGGAGAACTGAGTGCTGAGTGCTGAGTGCTGAGTGCTGAGTGCTGGGTGCTGAGTGCTGGGTGCTGAGTGCTGAGAGATTGGAGTCGGCGCGTTGAGAATGACACGCCGGGCGTGGTCACTTTAGTGACCATGCATCGCCGCGCCCCCCGCGCAATAAGGCACGCGAACTTTCAACCCCGTTTCGCGTCAATGCTACCATGGCTCCACCCCTCTCCAACATCCCAAACGCAGTTTCACAGAAAGCGCAAGCCCACCCCTTCCCCACCGGCCCGCGACTAAATTATGCGCCCGCGCCCCCCTGGCATCACCGGCGCCGATTCCGCAAGGTCCTTCTGGCATTCCTCCTCGTAACCGTCGCCGCCGGCTACTGGCGCTGGCACGCGCCATTGCTCGCGCACGCGCGGCTCGTGTACTGGCAGCACGAATGCGCAAATCACATGATGGCCCCCGACGAAATCGTGGCATCAACCGATGGACCGGCCAAGTCCGCCGCCAAGCCGATGCCCCCCGCCTGGATTTCCTACGCGGCGCAATGCCTGTCAACGACAACCGCCTCCGCAAGCTTTCGCAATCCCGCGTTTCTCCAGACAATCGCGTTCCTGCATGCCCGTCGCAGCCCGGCAGGCCATGAGCGGATCGTAGCCGTGCGATGTATCGTGATGTATCTTTCCTCGGCGTCCGTCGTTCAGGCGTTCCAGCCGGTCGTCGTCGAGCCGGCGAAACCCTGGCCCTTGGCGAGCCGTCCGATCCTGCACGACGGCCTATTCCCCGGCGGCTATCCCATTCACATGCCCGTTCGCGTATTCGGCGGCCAGCCCGACCCGGCGGACGCTTCGCATTTCACCATCGCCTACACCGTGAACGACTTGCCGGGCGTAATCGACGGCCGGCTTGGGGACAACGACACGGTTAAGCTATCGGTCCGCCCTGGGTCGGCGGACGTCATCAAGGCGTTTGTGACTCAACCCCCCGCGCCCCAGATCGCGGATATTGCCAGGGAATACAAGAAACTCCAGTCGATGACCCGGGACGCGGTGTTCGTCAATCCAGAACTGGCGATGCTCTGCCGGGGCGCCTCGTGGCAGGACGTCGAAGGCGCGAAGGTGACTTCGGGCCCGCATGCCAATACCCGGGTCCGCATCTACATGAATGATCTCGCCGCCAAAGCGTTCCGCGCATCATCACCGAAATATCCGGTTGGCTCGGTCATCGTGAAACAAAAGCAGGGGGAGGGCTATTTCGACAAGACGCGGAAAACGGTCCAGACGCCCGATGGCGTGGGCGGCATGGTCAAACGCGCGCCCGGTTTCGATGCCGACCACGGCGATTGGGAATACTTTTACTTCCAGGACGCTTCGAGGATCGAGTCGGGTAAGATACCCTCATGTGTGCAGTGCCACGCCGGCGCGGCCAAGGACCACGTCTTTGGTTCCTGGGCCAAGGGGTGAACGGCTGATGCAATGAGCTCCCTCTCCCGGAAAGCGCTACGCATTCCGAATCAGCGCGTTGAGAATTTCGCGGCTTAGCTTTTTATCGCGTTTCGTCCGATAATCCCTCCGTGCGAACACAATCCATGCGACCGAACCTCATCGTTCTATCCTTTGCCGTTTTAGCGATTGCCTGTGGCTGCGGCCCCCGCTCGCGGCCAGGGGAGGGATCTACGAAGGGAAAGCTGGCCAGGCCGCCCGCGCCGCCGCCTTCTTATCCGGCGCAACGGAAGGTTCCCCTCGACCCGCGACTGGCCGAGGCGGCGGAGCGGGAATTGACCGATGCGCTCAACTCCACGGATCCGATTATTCGCGTTCATGCGCTGGAGGCGTTGCCGCAGATTAAGGGGCCGGCACATAACGAACAGATTCTGCATGCGCTCAACGATCCGGAGGCGGTCGTTCGCTTCGCGGCGGCGCTGGCGGCGGGACAGTTGAAGCTCGCGGCGGCCCACGAGCCGCTTTTGAAGCTGGCGGAGGATCGCAGCGAGAACGTGCGCGTGGCCGTGCGATACGCCTTGCATCGGCTGGGGGATACGCGGCTGAGCCATGAACTGGAAAAACTCGCCAACGATTCCAGCCCGCGCGTGCGCGGCAATACCGCGATGGTCCTGGGCATGCTGGGAAATCCCAGTGCGCTGCGCATCCTGCACCTGTTGCGGATCGATCCAAACCCTGCCGTGCGCGAACAGGCCTCCGAGGCGATGTGGCGGCTGGGGGATGATGAGGGGCTCAAGGATTTGGTCGGCCTGACGTGCAGCAAATTCTATGATGACCAAATGATCGGGTATCTGGGCATTGCGCTGCCGCGTGATGACAAAGTTCGCCAGCATGTGCGCGGAGGGCTGGTGTTGGAGGGGAAGAATGATCCGCTTGAGCCGCCCCTGGTTGCGGCCCGCGCCATGGGGATGCTCGGCTCGGATGAAGGATATGGGATTGCACAAATCGGCGCGGCCAGCGACGACCCCCGCCGCCGAAGCCTGGCGGCGCTGGCGTTTGGGGCGATTGGCCGGGCCGATGCCCAGGAGATTCTCCGCAAGCTGCTGGCCGACCCCGCGCCAGGCGTGCGCGTGGCGGCGGCAACCGCCATCCTCCAACTCAAAGCGTAGAAATACTTGACACCGCCGCCCTTGAAGTTAGGATACTTCTCGCGGATTTTGCGCCCCTCGTGCACATGGGGCGCGCACCATTGCCCGACAGCATTCGTTCAAGGAGCCCACCGTGAGCGCACTGACCAAGATTTTTGTAGTCCTCCTCGTTGTCATGTCCCTGCTGCTTTCCGCAGCGCTGATCGTCTTTGTGAATCATCAGGAAAACTATAAAATCGCCGCCGACAAGGCGGACGCGAAGTATAAGACGACCGAGCAGGAAAAGAGGGCGGCCCTCGGGAATTTAAGTACGGCCCAGACGGACAACAGGTTGATGGTGCAGGCGAAGGACGACCAGATCGTGGCGGCCCGCAATGACGTGCAGACCGCGCAAGCGACCATCTCGCAGCGCGACACGCAGATCGCCGAGCTTCAGCAGAACCTGGCCACCGCCAACGGCACCGCCAATGGCACCGCCCAGGCGCTACAGGTGGCGCAGTCGCACATTCAGACGCAGGACAAGCACTTCACCGATCTGCGCAATTCGTACGACAAGCTTCAGTTGGCATCCACCGAGAGCGACCGCAGCGTCGCTGATCTGACATTTCAGGTCAGCGTATTGACCAAGAACAATCGTGTTGCCGGCGAGCAGGTCGCCCAGTTGCAGCAGCAAAACGCGCAGCTACAGGACGTGGTGAGCAAGTACAACCTCAGCCCCGCGGGCGCCAACAAGCAAGGCCCGATCAACATGACGCCAAACGTCAACATCAACGGCTACGTGAAGGCGATCATGGACATCAACAAAGTGCAGTACGCCACCATTTCCATCGGGCAGGCCGAGCAGGTGACGAAGGGAATGCAGTTCAAAGTGATCGATCCTGCGCACCAGGAATTCCTGGGTTATCTGACGATCGTCCAGGTTGATCCACACACGGCCACCGGCAGCCTGAAGGGCCCGGCGATTGGCCAGGTGCATCAGGGCACTGAAGTGCGGACGCAGTTGTAGTTTGGCCGGATTCGCGGCGCGCGTTGATTGCGGGGGCATTTGACAATTTACGACGGGTATTTCCATGAGCCGTTTGCACGGTGACCAGATCTTAGTGAAGCCGACCAATAACGTATATACGGTGTTGGTGGCGGTGGGCATCATCGCCGAGATCATCGCATTCATCTGCATCTGGATGGTTCACCAGAACCTGTTTGGCGCATCGCTGTTCGCTACTTAACGCGAGAAGCGCGGGATTAACCACGAAGGCACTGAGCGCGTGCGCCGCCGTAATCAAAAGAAGAGGGAAACCACGAATGAGCACGAATAGACACGAATAATCAATCTTCATTCGTGTGCATTCGTGTCCATTCGTGGTTTCTTCTCTGTTTCGGTTGTGGGCTCGCCCGCGCTGAGTGTATTTGGGTCTGCGTGGGAATAGTCCGGCTGGGCCGCGCCGGGGAACATCTCCGGCACGGTCACCTTCAGATCGGGCGCGGCCCGGTGTTCTTCAACCGCTTTCATTTCCTGGATCCCGGCCCGCTGATTGACGGCGAGCTGGAGTTGGTGGTTCCCTGTGCCCGGTTGGCCGACGAATTGCTCGCGGCCAGTTCCCACCCGCTGACATGCCTGCAGGCGCCTGCCGACGCGCAGGTCACGCGTGAACAAATCCATCGTTTTCTAACGATGGCGCCCGGCGGCCACGAATCGGCGGCCCGATTCACCCGCCGCCTGCCTCAATACCATTTCTGGATGAAACTTCGCGAGGCGTACCGCGCCCGGCCCGGCAGCCCGCCGCTCAGTATCCTGGGCGGCATCAGCCTGCGCATCGGCGCGACGCGGTCATTGGAACTGTATTACGGCCATATGGGCTACCACGTCTACCCGGCGGCGCGGGGCCGGCATTACGCCGAGCGCGCCTGCCGGCTGCTGCTTCCCCTGGCCCGCCGACATGGGATCAAGACGCTCTGGATCACCTGCAACCCCGAAAACCTCGCCTCCCGGCGAACCTGCGAAAGGCTGGGGGCACGGCTTATCGAGATCGTCGCAATCCCCGAGGATGAGCCGCTCCATGCCCGCGGCGACCGCGCCAAATGCCGGTATCGGATGAGCCTTGGCGATTGAATCCCGCACTCGACCTCCGGCCGGATTGGGGGCAGAGGACGGCCACGAGTGATTGGTCGTCCTTGGCGATACTGCCGGCATTTTTTCTTCACACCGGAAAGAATTGCGCAAAGACGCAAAGCCGCGAAGTCGCTCAGAGCAGACGAGCCCGCAATTCAAAGAAAGAGGGAAACCACGAATGGACACGAATGCACACGAATGAAGATAAATTATTCGTGCAAGCCGGTTTTCTTTGCTGGACGCGATCGTTCTGTTATGGGGCGCAAAAGTTCTCTGCGCCTTTGACTCTCCGCGTCTCTGCGCGTATCTGCTTTGGCTGGGCGCGTCGCTGTGGTGATGACCATTACCGGCTGCTCGCGCGGGCCACGGGCGAGAGACCCTGCGGAGAATGCGCGACGTTTCCCCCCGCCGTCGACGGCATGGGGACGGCGGCGGATTCCACGCGGTCGGTGAGGTCGCGCGTGCCGGGCAGGAAGATGCCGTAGTAGAGTGTGCCGACGACCGACAGGATGATCGCCAGCCGCACCGGCGTCGAGCGGAACGCCGGGAAGTATTGGGGCGCCAAGCCCGCGGCGGCGGCGGACTCCGAGGCGTCGGCACGCAGGAACATATACGCGATGATCTTCAGATAATAACCGGCGGAAATCGCCGCGTTCACCATCGTGATCACAACCAGCCAGACCATCATGCTGCTATAAGCATTGGGATGGCTGGCGATCGCCAGGGCCGGCTTAATCAACAGCACCTTGCCGAAGAATCCAACCGTCAACGGCAAGCCGGTCAGGCTGAAACAGCAGACCACCATCGCCAGACCCAGCGGCAGATATCGGCGGCCCTGCCCGGCCAGATCCTCGAATGTCTCGGCGGAGCCGGCGGTCGGCAGCGGCTCGCCATCGGCGCCGTGGCGGCCATGGCCGTCCGTCCTGCCGCGCAGTTGCATCAATACGCCGAACGCGCCGGTGTTCATGATGCCGTAGGCGCAGAGGTAAAACAGCACACCGGCCAGCGCCTGGTTCTGCACCGCCGCCCCGTTGGGCAATTCGCCGGCGGCGAGCCACGCCGTCAGGCCCACCAGCATATACCCGCTGTGCGCCACCGAGCTATAGGCCAGCACGCGCTTCACGTTCAGTTGCAACAGCGCCAGGACATTGCCGAACGACATCGACAGCACCGCGATCACCCAAAGCAAATCGATGATGGCATCGGGCGCGTGGCCCGCGGGGCCAAGCGTGATGGAGAGGATCTTGATAAACGCGACCATGCCGCTGGTCTTGGGCACGAACGCCAGCAGGGCGGTAACGGGCGTCGCCGCCCCCTGGTAAACGTCACCGGCGTAGGCGTGAAGCGGGACGGCGGCGATCTTAAACGCCAGGCCCATGAGCACCATGACAATCGCCAGCAACTGCCAGATCGACTCGCCGCGATCGCCGTGCAGGCCCGGATGCATGGAGTCGCGCATCGCGGCGAGGCTTGTGGTTCCGGTCGCGCCATAGAGATAGCTGAATCCAAAAAGCATGACGGCGGCGGACATCGCCCCCAGGAAGAAATACTTCACCCCCGCCTCCTGCGCGATCGGCAGGGGGCGGGAAATGGAAACCATGACGTAGGTTGGGATGCTGGCCAACTCGATCCCCAGGAACAGGAGCATGATGTCGTTGGCGCCGGCGACGAGGAACACGCCGGCGATGGAAAGCAAAAGCAGCGCGAAGAACTCGCCGGTTTCGGTGCCGACATCGAGCGCGGAATTGGAGCCGCCGGCCGCGTCGGTCGGCCAGGAGAGAAAGACGAACAGGCAGCCCACGCCCGATGCCAGCAGCTTGATGTATGCCGCGAGGCTGCCGACGAGTACGCCGCCGGTTGGATCGATCCAGCGATGATCCGCCGGATCAGGGTTGCCCGCAGAGGTGAAGAGCGAGGCGCAGAAAACAATTGCCAGCGCGATCAGCGCGATCCAGGGCGCCAACTTGCGCGCGCCCGCGGAAGGCGCCGCGCCCAGCAGGAACAGCACGCACGCTGCGATCGCCAGTATCAACTCGGGCCAGAGCAAATGAACTAGGACTGTCATATAAAGCGTTCCGTCATTCTCAAGATCAATGAACATGCGAGGGATCGAGCCGCCTCGTCGTATCAAGGGCGTCCCGCCCGTGCATAGTGTGCTAAGATTGCAACACCTCAATTGTTCTACTTCCGCGCCAATCGCACGGGCGAGACGCCCGTGATAGGTTGACACTTCCATTACTCCGAACGCGCCTTCGTGTCTTTGAGCCTTCGTGGTTGAATCTTTGTCTGGTTCGCCATCGCGAGCGGCGTCATTCCCGCGGCCGGCGGCGTTTGGGCCACCAGCGGCGTCGCGACGGTGCGGAGTTGCTCGACCGAGTCGCGCATGCCGTCAATGATGATGCCGGGCTTGACGCCCAAAATCACGACCGCGATGGCGATGGGAATGAGAATCCCGATCTCGCGGCGGCCGATGTCGGTCGAGCCGTTGCCATGTGAATGCGAATGGCTTGCCGAACCTTGCGCGCCGTGATGATCGCCGGCGAGGGCCTGGCCCTGGTCGGCTTGCGAGTAAGCTGATTGACCATGCCCGTGGCCATCCTCCACGGCGGGCGTTTTGAGCGGGCCGAAGATCACGCGGGCCGCCATATGGAGCATATAAATCGCGCCCAGGATCACGCCCAGCGCCGCCGTCGCCCCGTACCAGGGTCCAAGGGTATGCGACGTGAAGGCGCCCAGAATCGTGAGAAACTCGCTGACAAATCCGTTCAGGCCCGGCAGCCCGATGCTCGAAAGCGTGAAGAAGATAAAGAAGAACGACAGCACCGGCATGTTGCGCGCCAGGCCCGAGAGCTTGTTGATGTCGCGCGTGTGATAGCGGTCGTAGATCATGCCGATCACCAGGAACATCGCGCCGGTGCTCAGGCCGTGATTGATCATGTAGAGGACCGAGCCCTGCATGCCGATGTCGTTGAGGGCGAACATTCCCAACACGCAAAAACCCAGGTGGGAGACGGAGCTGTAAGCGACCAGCTTCTTGATGTCCGGCTGCACCCAGGCGCACAGCGCGCCGTAGATCACGCCAATCACGCAAATGACGCCGATCACATGAATCAGGGTTTGGAATGCATCACTGCTTTCTATGCCGATGATTCCGATCGGCAATGCCAGTGCGAGCAATCCGTAGGTTCCCAGCTTGAGCAGCACGCCGGCGAGGATGACCGAGCCTGCCGTGGGCGCTTCGGTGTGCGCCAGCGGAAGCCAGGTATGCACGGGAAACAGCGGCGTCTTCACCGCGAAGCCCGCCAGCAGCCCAAGCACGACCCACCAGCGGGCGGTATTGGACAGATACGCCTGCGCGTAGCTGATCACGCCGTAGTGCATGGCGTGGGTATTGGGATCGATCCAGTTATCCAGCGAAAACGTGCCGGCGGACATGCCCAGATACACCGCGGCGGCCAGCGTGAGCACGCCGCCGGCGAAGGTAAAGAGGAAGAACTTGCCGGCGGCGTAGCGTCGCTCCGTGCCGCCCCAGATTCCGATGATGAAGAACATCGGGATGAGCGTCAGCTCGAAAAAGACGTAGAACAGCAGGATGTCGCGCGCCATGAATACGCCGAGCATCGGCACCGACAGGCCCAGCATCCACCCGTAGTATTCGCGCTGACGGACCTTGATGCCCGCGAAGCTCGAAGCGATTGCCAGCGGCATGAGAAACGTGGTCAGCAAAATCAGCCAGATGCTGATGGGCGTAACGCCCAGCGCGAAGCTGGCGCCCAGCATCGGCAGATGCGCCGGCATCCACGCCGGGTGAACCGCCGGCGCGTGCCCCGAAAGAACCTGCCCGCCAAGCCACAGCGAAATGCCGAACGTCACGAAGCTCACGAGCAGAGCCCACCCGCGCGCCAGCGCATCATTCATAAACGCGCACAAAACCGCGCCAAACAGCGGCACCGCCAGCAATGCAATGAGCGAAACATTGTCCATTGAAATTCAATCCACTAGCAACCGAAACATCTACGCCGTTTCTCAACGCCAATCGAAGAAATTTTACCGCGGAGACGCAGAGGCGCAGAGAAGTCTCAAGAGTGAGTCATAACATCGTGCGATTACGTTCAATCGGAAACCGTCACGTATCACGGGCGTCTCGCCCGTGCGAGTTGCTTCAAGCTGAAAAAGTCGCACACAAGACGAATCCGCCACTCAGGCAATTTCCTTGCCCTTCGATCAGAAATTCTACCGGCGGCCTAAAACGCGCACCTTCCGCTCCGTTTCTTCTCTGCGTCTCCGCGTCTCCGCGGTGAATCCTCCGCCTTAATGGTGCAGGAAAACCACCAGCAGAATAATCGCCACGCCGAACAGCATGGCCGCCGCGTAGCCCTGCAGGTAGCCGCGCTGGACGGTGAGTTTCAGGAAAAACCCGCCCGCCTGCGGGATGACGGCAGCCACGTTGACCAACCCATCGACGATAAACCGGTCCACGATCCCGGCACAAAACCGGCCCAGCCGCCAGAGGTTGGCGACGATAACGTCCTGGTAGATTTCATCGACCCAGTATTTGTGTTCGAGCACGGTGGCGACCGGCTGCAGGCCGCGCGCCAGCCGGTCGGCGGCGGCGCGGTCGCGGAGGTGCAGCACGTAGGCCAGGCCGATTCCCGCCAACGCGATGATGGTGCTGACGCCCATCATCAGGTAATCCGGGCCGGCGGCCGCCATGCCCGCCACTTCCTGCCCGAGAGGGCCGGGCAAAATATTGCCGGTGCCGTAAACGTGCGAGGCCACGTTAAATGTGTAGATAAACGATGGGCTTTGACCCAGGAAATGCGTCAGGCCTTCGGTGAGGAAATTAAGCCAGCCGGCGGCAAACGCGCCGAGCGCCAGAATCACCAACGGCAGCATCATGATCCACGGCTCATGATTGTGATGACCATGATCGCCATGTCCCCCGTGATCTGCCGCGTGCCCGTGCGAATCGTTGGCGATGCCCTGATGCGTTTGCCCGACATCGACGCCAGATGACGGGGCCGTGCCGGTCTTGATTGCCGAATGACTGGCGGATGCGTCTTCATGCGTTTCATGGCCGTGTCCATGCGCGCCAGGCGGCTCGGGAAGCACCAACGGCCCTTCAAATACCCGGAAATACAGGCGGAACGTATAGTACGCGGTGACGAAAGCAGCGGCCAGCAGCAGCGCCCCCAGGATCGGGCTGGAATGCCACGCCGCGCCGATGATTTCATCCTTGGAGAAAAACCCGCTGAACGGTACGCAGCCGGCCAGCGCCAAACATCCGATCAGCATGACCCATCGCGTGAGCGGCAGCACGCGCTTTAAGCCGCTCATTTTCCGCATGTCCAACTCCCCAGCCATCGCGTGCATCACCACGCCGCAGGACAGGAATAGCAATGCCTTGAAGAAGGCGTGCGTGATCAGGTGGAACACGCCGGCCACGGGCGCCAAAACGCCAACCGCGGCAAACATGAATCCAAGCTGGCTGATGGTGGAATAGGCGAAGACTTTCTTGAGGTCGAATTGCCGCAGCGCGATGGTGGCGCCAAGGATCGCGGTAAAGCAGCCGATCACCGCGACGGTGGTCATGGCGGCGGGATTATGCACGAACAGCGTCCCGCACCGGGCGATCATGTAGACGCCGGCGGTGACCATCGTTGCCGCGTGGATCAATGCGCTGACCGGCGTGGGGCCTTCCATCGCATCGGGGAGCCAGACGTACAGCGGAAACTGCGCCGATTTGCCGAACGCGCCCAGCATCAGGCAAAACGGAATCCAGTAAAGGGCGGTTTGCTGGAAATTTGTGAGGTGGCCGGAGGTGGCCAAGTCGAGCAGGCCGGTGTGGGTGCCCGGGCCATTGCCGAAAAAGCTGACAGTGCCGAAGGCCAGGAAGCAGAGCAAGATGCCAATGCCGAATCCGAAATCGCCGACGCGATTGACGAGGAACGCCTTCTTGGCCGCCTCGCGGGCCGCCGGCTTTTCATAGTAATAGCCGATCAGCAAATATGAGCTGAGGCCCACCCCTTCCC
>DASRLH010000058.1:0-10959 GCA_035648595.1 Tepidisphaeraceae bacterium | reverse complement strand
TGCTTAAGTCCCCGGACGTCCTTGTCCTGTAGTTCCTGTTCCATCGTCCCGGATCGTGCCACGAACCCGCCGCCAGCGCAATACGGCTTTTGTTAGGATCGCCGCCCCGCCATCAATCGCCGTGCCGAACGGCATTAACAGAGTGTCACAGACCTCCTGGTGCCAGTCGCGGCTTAAGGGCGGTGGGTGAATGGTTTTCGCGGCGGCGGGTTTCGGGAGGAACCAGCGGCGAGGCGCGAAAAGTGTTCTCACTGTCTCGCCTGTCGACTGTTCTTGCCAATCCGTACTCGATTGCAACACTTGCAATCCGTGGATTTATTTGACCCTTCCCGCTCGCGCGGTATCGTAGCCGGTCAACTCTTACAGCGAGGTTCTATCATGGCGGAAAATCGTGGCGTCGCGTACATCAAGCCCGGCGAAGTGCAGGTGCAGAGCATTGACTTTCCCAAGCTGGTCATCGGGAAGCGCAAGTGCCCGCACGGCGTGATCCTCAAGATCATCTCAACCAACATCTGCGGCTCCGATCAGCATATGGTGCGCGGCCGCACCACCGCGCCGGCGGGCCTGGTGCTGGGACATGAAATCACCGGCGAAGTGATCGAGGCGGGGCGCGATGTGGAGTTTATCAAGGTGGGAGACATTGTTTCGGTGCCGTTCAATATTGCCTGCGGTCGCTGCCGCAATTGCAAGGAGGGAAGGACGGGGATTTGTCTGAACGTCAACCCAAGCCGGCCGGGGGCGGCATACGGATACGTCGATATGGGCGGATGGGTCGGCGGGCAGGCCGAGTATGTGATGGTGCCGTACGCGGATTGGAACCTGCTCAAATTTCCCGACCGCGATCAGGCGATGGCCAAGATCAAGGACCTCACGCTTCTGTCGGATATTTTCCCGACCGGGTATCACGGCGCGGTGACCGCGGGCGTGGGACCCGGTGCGGTGGTGTACGTGGCGGGGGCTGGGCCGGTGGGATTAGCGTGCGCGGCATCGTGCCATCTGCTGGGGGCGGCGGTGGTGATCGTCGGCGACATGATCCCCGAACGCCTCAAGCAGGCCCGCAGCTTCGGGTGCGAAACGATCGACCTTCGCCAGGAAGCGACGCTGCCGCAGCAGATCGAGCAGATCGTCGGCGTGCCGGAGGTGGATTGCTCGGTCGATTGCGTCGGCTTCGAGGCCCGCGGCCACGGCCACGACGCCAAGACCGAGCGGCCCGCCACCGTCCTCAATTCCATCATGGAAGTCACCCGCGCCGGCGGCGCGCTGGGCATCCCCGGCCTCTACGTCACCGGAGATCCGGGCGCGGTGGATGACAATGCCAAAGTGGGCATGCTGGGCATCCGCATCGGCCTGGGCTGGGCCAAGAGCCACACCTTCGCCACCGGCCAATGTCCGGTGATGAAATATCATCGCCAGTTGATGCAGTGCATCCTGCACGACAAGATCAAGATCGCCAAAGCCGTCAACGTCACCACGATCACGCTGGATGATGCGCCCAGGGGGTACAAGGATTTCGACAAGGGCGCGGCTAAGAAGTTCGTCATCGACCCGCACGGGATGGTCGCGGCGTGAATGCGCGGTCGGACGCGCCCCGCGAGCGAGGCGGCTAATCGGCAAAGGAGTGCTGCGCACGCGAGGAGGATATGAAAGAGCGGGGAATGTCTTCCCGGGCGTTTGATTGTCATCTCATCGCCCGCGTGCGCAGCACTCCGCTGCCCCGCCCAAAACCGCGCTGGCCAAATTGCTGAAGGTGGCTTTCCGCCGCTGGGCCGTCGAGCATGTCTTCCGCGTGGCCAGGTCCAGTTCATTGGATTCATTCTTCGCCCGCAGTTCCTCGGGCAGTTCCTCCCGCAGCCCGTTGGCCTGGGAAGAACCGGCGCCAGCCGTGTTTGCCATCAGCGTGTGGGGCATCGGAACGATCTGGATATTGTTTGGCGGATCGCCTTCTTCGCGCCGCCAGCACACTTCGCACTGATCGCGTGGGGCAATCCCTGCTATAATATTGGCGTGGAGCATCCCATGAAAAGCCCGTTTCCGGGAATGGACCCTTACCTCGAACGCCATTGGCAAGACGTTCATCAGAGCATCTGCACATATGCCCGCGATCAGATGCAGGAGAAGCTGGGCGGCGGCCCGCTTGTCGCGCGGCTGGGGGAGCGATTGGTGGTGGAAACGATGTTCGATGAATCGCGCAGCGTGGAGCATCCCATGAAAAGTCCCTTCCCCGGCATGGACCCATACCTCGAACGCCATTGGCAAGACGTTCATCAGCGCATCTGCACATATGCCTGCGATCAGATGCAGGAGAAATTGGGCGGCGGCCCGCTTGTCGCGCGGCTGGGGGAGCGATTAGTCGTGGAAACGATGTTCGATGAATCGCGCAGCATCTACCCCGATGTGCGCGTTGTTGAATATCAGCCGCGCGCCGCGGAGTTGGATGCCGGCGGAGGCGGGGGCGGAATTGCAGTTGCCGAGATGACCGAAGCGGCGACGGCGCAGGCAGTACTCATCCACATAGACGACGATCCCAAACCCGAGGCCTTCATCGAGATCATCGAGCCCGACTCGGGCCGACTGGTTACCGTCGTCGAGTTCCTCTCTCCCTCCAATAAACTCAGCGGCGACGGTCGCCAGCAATATCAAAAAAAACAGCACGAGTTGGTCAACGCGAACGTGAGTCTTGTCGAGATCGACCTGCTGCGCGGCGGCCCGCGCGTATTTCTTGTGCCCGAGGCGCGGATTCCGCCCAGGCATCGCTCGGAATACGCCGCCGGCGTGTTCCGCGGCTGGCGCCACGATCGCTATGAGCTGTACCCCATCCGCCTGCGAGACCGCCTGCCGATCATCTCCATCCCGTTGCGCGAATCCGACAAGGATATCGTTTTGGATATTCAGAAGCTGATCGAGATGGCGTATCGAAATGGACGTTACGAACGCACAGACTACCGCCAGCCCTGCATTCCCCCGCTGGAAGGCGAAGACGCCGAGTGGATCAATGCGCTGCTGGCGGCGGGGCGGGGCAAGGGTGAGCCGGTCCCCTGACTCGCTCTCGCGGACCAGCGCGTGACGGATTTCGCCGACCCCATTCCCGCGGCGTTGTCGGGGGGTTCGGACCCAGGGAAATCGGCACGACGAACCCACACTCTGCCTTTCCACCGGCTTACCAGAGCAGGGGGTAGCGCGTGCGCCGAATTTGTCGCGCATCAATCGTTTAATCCCCGCGCTCCTACCTTCCCGCGTGCTGCGGCCGGCGTGCCCCCCGGCCGGCCTGACCCTTGCGATGTTCAAAACGCCGCGGACGGCCGCCGTCTTGCCCGGTCGCGGATTCGTTGCCGGTGCTACCCGATGTTGCGTGTTTCGCGGCTTGCTTGAGCGGATGCGTCGCCGGCGCCTTGCGCGAATGAACGACCGGCTTGGAGATCGGCTTGGGCTGATGCGGATGCGCCTCGAACTGCGACCGGCCCGCCGGGCCGCGGGTGGGTTGGGCGGCAGGCACGGGGCGGGCATGCCGACGCTCGGGTGTGTTGTGCGATCGTTCGCTTGCTTGCGATCGCTCGCTTGCATGCGCGCGGGACTGCGGACGCTCGTGCGGGCGGGAATATTCCGCAGCCGCCTCGACAAGATACCTGGGATGCTCGGTTTTCACCGGAATGGGCCGACGGATAAGCCGCTCAATCGCCTTGAGGTTTTGCACTTCTTCGGGGTCGCAGAAAGAAAGCGCCGCCCCCGATGCCCCCGCCCGCGCGGTGCGGCCAATGCGATGAACGTACGTCTCGGGCTCATGCGTCAGGTCGTAATTGACGACGTGCGTGATGCCGTCCACATCGATCCCGCGCGAGGCGATGTCGGTCGCCACCAGTACCGGGATCTTGCCGGCCTTGAAGTTTTTCAGCGCGCGTTCGCGGGCGTTCTGGCTTTTGTTGCCGTGGATCGCCTCGGCTTTGATGCCGCTGGCGTGCAGACGGCGCACGACTTTGTCCGCGCCGTGCTTGGTGCGGGAGAAAACAATCGCCCGCGACATCGGAAGCGAATCCACGAGATGAGCCAGCAACGCCGGCTTGTTCTGCCGCGACACGAAGTAGACCGACTCGGCAATCCCCTCCGCCGTCGCGTTGGTTTTCGCCACTTCAACGCTCACAGGATCGCGCAATAGGGCATCGGCGAGCTGGCGGATTTCGCGCGGCATGGTCGCCGAGAAGAACAGCGTCTGGCGGTTCGCCGGGATCTTTGCCACGATCTTGCGGATGTCATGGATGAATCCCATGTCCAGCATGCGGTCGGCTTCGTCGAGCACCAGCACCTCGATGCCGCGCAAATCGACGTGCCCCTGGTTCATCAAATCGAGCAATCGGCCGGGAGTGGCGACAAGCACCTCAACGCCGCTGCGGATCATCGCCACCTGCGGGTTCTGCCCCACGCCGCCAAAGACGACGGCATGGCGAACGCCGGTGTGCTTGCCATAGGTGCGGAAACTATCGCCCACTTGCGTGGCCAATTCGCGGGTGGGGCACAAGACCAGAACGCGCACGCGCGGATGCCCGCCGGGCCTGGGGCCCGCGGAAAGTCGATGCAAAATCGGCAGCGCGAAAGCGGCGGTTTTGCCGGTGCCCGTCTGGGCCACGCCCAAAACGTCATTGCCTGCCAACACCAGCGGAATCGCCTTGGCTTGTACGGGAGTCGCAACGGAATAGCCTTCGGAGGCCACGGCACGAAGAAGCGGCTCGGCGAGCCGGAGATCGGAAAACTGCATGAAAATCAGCCCTTCTGGGTAGACCAATGCGCACCCAAAAGGCCCCGGCAAAACCGCCGGTAAATAACCAGTCGATGCGCTGCAACTGCAACTATTGAAACAATCAGGAATGCCGAAAAAGGTAGGCCTCGTGACGGATCAGGCGGGCAGTTGTCTGTCCAACAGTATATCGGTACGCCGGGGATTGTCCATAAGATCGCCGAAAATTCGCACTTGCAACCCAAACCAAAATCCCGTTCGCGGATTCACAGCCAACTGACGAGTTCCTCGCGGCGGACACCGCTGCCGACTCAGTATCCCCAATTTGTCCCCCATCCACATACAGCGCCCCCGTCTGGCAAGGGAGTCGGGCCGGGAGTTGCATGCTCGCTCTCCGGGCGAATTGCTGCTGGGGGGCAGGCCGGTGAAGATCGTCGATGGAACCACCGTATCCATGCCCGACACGCCGGCGAACCAGAAGGCCTGGCCGCAGGCTTCGACGCAGAAGCCGGGCCTGGGCTTTCCGATCGCGCGTCTGGTGGTGCATCAGCTTCGCCTCAAGGTGGAGCAACACGGCTTTCGGGTGCGAACGCTGGTGCTGGTCACCACGCTGCTGGACACTCAATTCTACAGCAAACAGGAACTCAGTGACGCATTCCGCTTGCAGTGGCATATCGAGCTTGATCTGCGCGCCATCAAGCAAACGATGGATATGAGTGTGCTTCGATGTAAGACGCCGGAAATGGTGCGCAAGGGAATCTGGATCAAGCTGCTGGGTTACAACCTGATCCGCGCGACAATGGCCCAGGCGCCCCGGCAGGCGGGGCTCCAACCGCGAGACATTAGCTTCGCGGGCACGGTGCAGACGATCAACGCCTTCGCGCCAATGTTGCAACAGGCGACCAAGTCCACTCGACGGGCGCTCATCCTGGTGATATTGCGGGCGATCGCCGGCCACCGAGTGGCGGACCGACCCAACCGCTACGAGCCTCGCGCCGTCAAACGCCGGGCAAAACCGCTCGCGCTCCTGACCGTCCCCCGTGAACAGGCCAAAAACCGCCTCGTAAATCGAAAAGCAGCATAGTGTTAAACTTCGGGAAGTGCCATTCGTGGCTGACACTTTTTCCGCGGCACCTTTTCCGCGTTCGGGACAACGCATCCGTCTTCTCTTGGAATCGTATATCCCCTACCCTGTTTGTTAACTGGGGGATCGAGGCGGCAAATGAGAAAACCTTCAAGCGCGAGACAAAGGAACGCAAAGCGATGATCGAAGGGAATTAGATCAATATACCTTGTGCCCGGACTCTGATGTGTCCAAATCCGCTTGTCGAACGTGAACTTTGCCTGCCCGACGTAGAGCCAGTTGCCCTCGTCATTGTAGCATGCGCCGGCAATGCTATTTGATTCAAGGTCGCTTTTCTGAATCGCTGAGAATGCATCCTGAGCGAACCTCGTCATCATGGCTTCCAGAACATTCACCGACGTCAGCAAAAGGGGTCGTCAGCAAACGGGGTTAGAAGCCAAATCCGAGGACTGGATTTTGCCGCCTTTTCACGGCCCCGTCTCAAGGTTCACACCGGGTTTGACACTGCGCGCCGGGCAATGACATCCAGTCGTATGAGAGCATAAATCGCGTATCGAAGGAATGCCTCCGGCGGGGATGTTTTGAGTTCGTCGCATGGGGTGCGACCGGCAGGGGGAGCGGGCATCGCCAAGTCGACATGACGGCACCCCACGCCGGTTGGCATTTGCCACGCCCGGCCTTCCCCCTCTGCTGGTCGCACCCAAAGCGACAAACTCAACCTCTCGCCGCCGCGCGTGCGACGTTGCTGCCTGGTTTCAGCGCGAGCATTCGTGACTCGCCGGCGAGGCCTGTATTAAACGGACGGCGCCCCGCCCTGCCGGCGGCACCAAAGCGCCAAACTTCGGGGGAACGGGGGCAGCGCCCCCGAAGCTACGCTCGATTGAAAGCCGACGCGGCAATGCACAGGAACGGCAAAATCAAGAAAACTTGGCGCGGCCTCTGGCCGCAACCAAACTCTTCTCGCTACGGAAAGAAATTGAACGATTGCAATGCAAAGAACGGCCCAATGCGGAGCCGTGTAGGCATCGAGACGGGAGGATTGCATGACGTGGCACGGGTGGCTGGCTATTATCCTTTTATCTTTGGTTCCATTGTTGATGCGCCAATTACGAATGGCGAACTGCGCGAAGGACATTGATCATGCTGATAACAGCGATTAAGGGTCTCGTCGAGAACGGACAGATTCGCTTATGCGAGAGGGTGTCGCTGCCGGAGAACGCTCGGGTGTATGTGATCGTCGCGGATGTGCTTGACGAGCGTTCCGCCCGGGCTTTTAGTCCTCGACTCGCTCATCGGAGGCAATCGAAGGACTTTGCCAAACAGGTCGTGGAGCTTGCCTCAGATGCCGCGGTATGACGAGCAGCGCTATGATCCGCCGGCACCGATCGCCCTGGTGACGTTGCGCGCCAGCAGCGGTGCAACGGTCCCTGACGTCCCTCTGTTGCTGGATACCGGCGCGGATGTCACGATGCTGCCTCGCGGTGCGGTCCTCCGGCTCGGCATCAATCCCGATCCCGAAGTTTAATCTCATGAAAGGCTGTCCCCCCGGCCGGACGTTACGATGTCCGGTAGTGGAAGACCGACAAGGAGACAGCCATGAAGGAAGCGTCAAAGTTATCGTGTATCCCGTGGCGGCGTGGCTCTGACGACAGAACCACCTAAAACCCGCTTCGTCTCCCGCGCCGATGAAGAGATTGTCTACGCCGCCAAGGCCAATCGCGTGGCATTGCATCGCGAAGATGAAACCATTGCGGTCATTGAGATCGTCTCGCCCGGGAACAAAGCCAGCCAGATTGCCCTGCGGCAGTTCGTCGAAAAATCATTGGAACTGCTCGAACGCGGCATCCACCTGCTGGTCGTCGATTTCTTTCCGCCTACCCGGCGCGATCCAGAGGGTATCCACCCCGCCCTCTGGTCCGGCATCAACGACGAACCGTTCGCGCTCCCCGCCGACAAACGGCTCGCGCTCGCCTCCTACGTGGCCGGCACCTTCAAAACCGCCTATGTGGAACCCGTCGCCGCCGGCGACAGTTTGCCCGCCATGCCGCTGTTTCTGGACGCAAAAAAGTACATTCGCGCGCCGTTGGAGGAAACCTACCAGGCAACCTGGAACGCCTGCCCAGAGGAGTTCAAACAGCGAGTGATCTGACGCCTGACCTTTGCCGATTACCGGGCGTCGATTGAGATCGATGCCGCTGACGCACGCGAGACGGTTTCTATGATGAACACCGTGTTCGACGCTTTCTGAAAGGAGCCATAATGCCTGCCAAGGTAGACATTCCGAATATCGTCGCTCGTGTCCGAAACCTGCTTTCCGAGGCAGAATCTGAAAATGTTCACCTTCATCTGTCCGGCCAACGATTCGAAGACGACTGGCTGTACCTCGTCGTTGAACCAACAAAGCCGGGCGAGCGGGCGTCGAAGCATGCGCACTTCATGACGAGGGTCGAGCGGACGCTTCGCGACGAAGGGTACGACCAGGTTTTGCTCGTCCCAGCCGTGCCCGAGCATTCCGGCCTGACAGACGCTCCGATCTAGAGTTTCCAAAGGCGTAATCGAGGTGATTCTATGAAGCTTGAAAATGAAGCGGAACTGGGAAACACCCGTAAACTTCTCGAAGAATTGCGGGAGCAAATCGCTCGCGCGAAGTCGCGCCCCCAAACCCCCGAAAACGCTGAAAGCCTGCAATCGCTCGTTCGCACCGCCAACCAATTGCGAGAAGGGATTGTCCGATATCAGTCCCTCCAGCGGCGACAAGCGTCATGATGAAACGGTACGGTTCCCCCACGATCGTCGTCGAAATCGACCGCAGCTCCGCCGCCTGCCCTGAGCTCGCCGAAGGGTCTTGATCCCCCGCAGGCCCGCCGTGAGCGCAGCCGAACGGATCAACTCGGCGTAGGGCTGGCGGATGGAGAGGGCGCGCATGTCCACGTTATCGGCTGGACGGTGCGAGATCCTGACTCTATCGTCAATCAGATGCCGACAACTCTCGCTACATATCCTGATTACAAAGACCAGGTAAAGAAGCTGGTGGGACAGCACCGTACATTGCGTGGCGAGCGTCTTCGGTTGGCCGTGTACCTCGCTCCCTCCAATCGACCGAAGCGAGACATCTATCTCTTTGAAGTGATCGATGACTTCGGCGGTGGGCGCGTCGATCCAGACGATAAGCTCTTTACGTTCGCGTACGGCTCGACGCCCGGCTTTCCTTTGCCCGAGGGCGTCAGCTTGTGGATGATTCTGACGAACCCGATTGAACTCGACAAGGCGATCCAAGAGAATTGGGCGCGAGTCGGTGAAATCGGCAAAGCAAGAAACGCCGGAAAGGCAATCGTCATTTACGCGGATGCAAAAGGCAAGAAGTTCTGGAACGAAATCAAATGACTCTTCCTCAAGCGTGAATGCAGCAGGCGGAGTCCGATTTCCGCCGCACAGCGTGTCGATAATAATGCGGATGCGCGAACGCGCTGCCAAGCTATTTCGAAATATCAGCAGTGCGTCGAAAAGTCGGTAAAGGGCGTACTCGACAAACTGCATGGTGCCGGAGTCACTAACGCTCACTCCGATAGTCGCCATCATGTCGCGCGATATGCGGCGGTGTTTACGAACGTCCCACGCACAAGGCAAACAAGCGACCTTCTCAACCAACTGGCAAGCGTCTTTACTGATACGGTGGTTGAGCAAATAAACCTGCTTGACTCACTCGTACCGGAATACCCCGCGGTCGGCACGTTGGCAGCGAGAAATCACGAGTATCCCTTCCAACAAGCAATAGCGGATTGGCGCGCGCCCTCCGACGAAAACGCTTTCACCGCAGGCGAAATCAGGCGTATCCGAAATTGCGCCGGAACGCTCATCGTTGGGTTGCGAAGAATCTTTGATGCCCTCGAGTCGCTATTTCCCTGAACGCCGCTTCGCCTTGGCCTTGCACGCGTAGATTTAGAAGTGTTCCCCTACAGTTGTCGAGATCGACCGCAGTTCCGCCGCCTGCCCTGAGCTTGCCGAAGGGTCTTGATCCCCCGCAGGCCCGCCGTGAGCGCAGCCGAACGGATCAACTCGGCGTAGGGCTGGCGGATGGAGAGGGCTCGCATTCTATTAGAATCGGCGGATTCCCACCGTGACTTTCGCCATCGCAGGTGGTGCGAGAGCGCGCCCGCGGCCCAGTTTGAAAGGAAACGTCCCCGTCAATAGAATGCAACGATGCCCCAGACCTGGTTCGATCTTGCAAGCGACGCGCGCAAGGCCCGCCAATCGGCTTGTGGGACTCAACCCGCGCTCTTGCCTCAACCGCGCGTATTACGCGGCATTCTCGAAAGTGAACCATGCGTTGGTTGCAGTTCCCGGAGTGACAATCAGGCTGGGCCGTGAAGGCGTTAACCATCCGGGCGAATCTGGTACCGGCGGGATCCGCCGGTGGATCATCACGCACATGCCGGACATGGAACCGCCCAAGCGCGTAAAGCTGTCGGAATTGATCGGGCGGCTCTACACGCTAAGGGTGTCGGCGGACTATCATCCGTCGGTGGACGTCGACGGGCGCGACGCGCGGGAGGCCGTTTCGATCATGAATACGGTCTTTGACTCGTTCTAAAGCGAAAGGTGACACAGATGCCGACAACGCAACAAATCACGGACATCGTCGAAAAAGTGCGCAAGCGCCTTGCCGATGGCGAGCAGCAGGGCATTCATTTGAAAATCGTCAGCGACAAACTTGACGACGATTGGCTTTACATCGTGGTCGTACCGTCCCAGGCAGGCGTGCGAGCATCCGAGTACGCCAACTTCATGTCCAAGATCGAGCGCGAACTTCGTGCGCAGGGCGACGACAACGTGCTACTCGTGCCGGCGTTAGAGGATTAACCCCGCAGGCCCGCCGTGAGCGCAGCCGAACGGATCAACTCGGCAAACGGCCTCCCCTGAGCTTGCGTGCCGTGAGCCTGTCGAACGGGCCGAAGGGGCTGGCGGATGGAGAGGGCCCTTTTATCGGAAAAACGTCAGCCACGGGAGGGAAAAAGACTGCCATGTATGAATCGGTGAGTCACGATTAGCGCGTGGACTCTACGCGGCCGTCACGCGACGGCAAAAAAGAGATCGCGATCAGAGGTGAAGCTCGACAGGCTTGTGGAGCCACCTCTCTCGTTGGATGGGT
>DASRLH010000057.1:0-18854 GCA_035648595.1 Tepidisphaeraceae bacterium | reverse complement strand
AAAACCGCAAGTCCGACGGCCCACCCGGCTGGCTCACCCTCTGGCGCGGATGGAATGACCTTCACCTGATGGTCATGGGCGCGCGGGCGGCTGGACTGGAAAAAATGTGACGAAAGATGAGGCGAGACGCCCGTGATACGTGAACGGGGCTCGTCCCACGAAACCCGCTGATCTGCAACCGGCTGAAGCGTCAAAACCACTGACAACCCACAACCCACAACTGACAACCCACAACTGACCACTGACAACTGACCACTGACAAATCACATTTGTTCCGGCTGTTCGATGCCCAGCAGTTCAAGCCCCTGGCCGAGGGTTCGGCGGGTGATGTCAATCAGAACGAGCCGGCTGGATCGCGTGGGCTCGGGGCTTTTTAGCACGTCGCAGTTCTCATAAAAAGAACTGAACTTGCCGGCTAATTCATACAGATACGTGCAAAGATAGTGCGGCTTGAGTTCGCGAGAAACAAGATTCACTACTTCCTGGAATCGCAGAACGTGTTTGGCCAGTGATTGCTCGAACGGCGTTTGCAACTGCGGCGTCAGGGCCGCCGGCAGCGCGGCGCTACCGCCGCCCTTGCGGAAAATCGAGGAAATGCGGGCGTAGGCGTATTGAAGATACGGGGCGGTGTTGCCGTCGAAGCTAAGCATCTTTTCCCAGGAGAAGACGTAATCGCTGGTGCGATCCTTGGAGAGGTCGGAATACTTGACCGCGCCGATGCCGACGGAATGTGCGATCTGCCTGCGCTGCGATTCGGGGGCGTCGGGGTTCTTTTCGGTGACGACGGCCATCGCCCGCTCTTCGGCTTCGTCGAGCAAGTCCTTGAGCTTGATGGTGTCGCCGCTGCGGCTTTTGAAGGGCTTGTTGTCTTCGCCGAGCATCGTGCCGAATGGGGCATATTCCAGGGAAACGCCATCGGCCCAGCCTGCCCGCCGGGCGGCGTCGAACACCTGCGCGAAGTGCTGCGCCTGGCGCGAATCGTGCGTGTAGATGATGCGGTTGGCGTGGAGTGTTTGGGTGCGATAGCGGATGGCGGCCAAATCGGTGGTGCCGTAGAGGAAGCCGCCGTCGGATTTCTGGATAATCAGCGGATTCTCAAAGCCTTTGGTGAAAACGACAACCGCGCCGTCGGATTCGGCGGCCGCGCCGCGCGCTTTCATCTGCGCAACGACATCGGGAAGAAATTCGTTGTAGAAAGACTCGCCGCGTTCCATCGGCTCGCTTTGAAGTTCCGGCTTTCCAAGTTGAACATTGAGCCGGCCGTAGATCTGGTCGCAGGTCAGGATGGTTACCGCGCGCGCTTTCTCCCATGCTTTGCGTTCCGGGATATTCGCCTCGGCGGTGTGCCGCTGAATAAAGGTGGTGGTGAGGCGGGGGATGGCCTCCAGCGTTTTCCAATCGTGGCGCGGATGGAATATCCAATGGAACTGGGCCGAAGGAAAATCCGTCACGCCGCCCGCGAACTGGTATTGGCCCTCGAGTTGCGTGAGATCCAGGTCGAGGGCATCAAGGCCCGCGGAGAAGCGCGTGCCGTCTGGATCCTCATGGATGAACTGTTGATCGAAGCCGGCAAACTCGCCGACGATGCGCGCCTTGGCAATATCGTCTTTTAGCTTGCTCGCATTATTCCAATCCAGCAATTGGGCGTCGAGGACCTCATCCAGCGAAGCGCCGCGCATCATGACGGAATACCAGATCGCGAGCACGACCTTGCCAAACTGCGTTCCCCAGTCGCCGATATGATTCTGCCGGATCACCCGATGCCCCTGGAACTCGATGACGCGGCTGATGGCGTCGCCGATGATCGTGCTGCGGAGATGGCCGACGTGCATCTGCTTGGCCACGTTGGGCCCGGAGTAATCGACCACCACGGTTTGTGCGGCGGACGTTTTTTCGATGCCCAGCCGCTCGTCGGCGGCAATGGATTCCAACTGCCCGGCCAGCCACTCCGGCGCCAGGCGCACGTTGATGAACCCCGGGCCGGCGATGCTCACCTCGCTGGCCATGCCGCCTAGTTCGAGCTTCGCCTTGATCTGCTCGGCAACCGCGCGCGGATTTGTCTTTTGGCCGGTTTTCTCGGTCAAGAGTTTGGCGAGGCCCATGGCGGCATTGGACTGATAGTCGCCGAACTTTTCGTTCTGTGCCGCTCCGAGCAACGGGTCGGCATCGACGCCAAAGGCGGCCGCGATCGCGGCGCGAAAGGGTTTTTCGAGTTGGGAAACGATCGTCTGCATCAATTTTGCGTCCGATAAACCTGTACTGCCGTTGCGCACGCAACTTATGGCGGAGGGGTGCATGCTACAACATGGAAACAACACCGCAACTGGCCTGGGTAGGGCAACTATGCGGAGGGTGTAGCGCTTGAGTGTGGCGGGCTCCGTGGTGGGGCAGACATTCTTGACGCCCCGGCAAAAAGTCGAAAGCCACAAGAATTTTCCGCGTTTTTGGCCGAAAATCGAAGGTTTTGGTGGACGAAATCGACTTTTTGCCGGGGCGGACATTCTTGTCTGCCTAGCGTCCGCGAGCGCGGGGGTGTACTCACCCCCCGCCGAGCGGAACGCGAAGAAATAAGGAAGGGACAGGAATGTCCCTGCGGCGAACGGGCAGACAGGAATGTCTGCCCCACCAAGTCGCCAAAAACACGAGTTACATCCTATGCGGGGCTTGCGCTGGAAATCCGTTGACACCTCAAGAACCGGACGGCGGCGTAAGCGTTTATATATAGCGTCATATGACGTCGCGCCGCGGGGCTTAAGTTTGACCGGCGGCATCTGGCGTTATACTGTTCGGCGTGAAGCCGCTCTTACTCGTGCTTTCGCAACCAAAGAGTCCTCTCCAAGGATTTCCTTCATGAAACATGTTTCGCGCGCTCGCGTCGTAATTCTGTCATTGGCGATTGCCGGCGGCGCGATTTGGGTTCGTCCGCCGCATGTGGCGACCGCGGCGCCGCAGCCCCAGCAGGTCGCTTCCGTCGATCAGTTGAAGACCGAGGCGTTCAAGGCGCTGCGGGCCGGTCATTTCGATCAGACCAACGAGCTTTTAACCCGCGCGGCGGTGCTTTCCCACGATCCCTCGGTCGAGCGCATGGCGGCTTGGACCAGCAACTTCGAGCATCAGCGCGAGGAGTTTGCCGCCGAGCGCCACACGCAGTTTCAAAAGTCGCTGGACAACATGAAGCTGCTGTTGGGCCACCAGCACCCGGATTACGCCCTGGATTCCGCCGCCCGCGCGTATGGGCTGGCTGACGCCAAGGATACCTTCAGCAATGATCCGCAAGTGTCCAGGCTGGTGAGCGATTCGATCGCTCGTGCCGAAGATTACGACCATAACGAGCAGTGGGCCAAGTCGCTGCGGCTGTATTCGGATCTGAGCATCATGCAGCCGGCGGTGCCGACTTGGAAGGACGACCTGAAACTCGCCGCCCGCCGGGTGCGCCTGCTGGCGTTGTATACGCCCGATGCGCTCAAGGGCATTCAGGAAGGCGAGCAGAAGGAGCGCGATCAGGTGGAGGCGCTACTTCGGCCGGCCACGCGACCCAGCACACAACCCAGCACGCAGCCCACCGCCGCCGTCGGCACCGCTCCCGGCACGTTGGCGATTGCCGCCAAACTTAAGGACAAGGAAACCGACAGCTTCAAGATCGACTGGCACGAGATGCTGCATGGCGTGAAGTTCGACATGCTTTGGGACGCCTTGGTTGACGCCAAGCAAAATTACTATCGCGAGGTCAGCTATAAGCAACTTGCCGTCGGCGGCCTTAAGGGCTTGCAGGCGGTGGTCAGCACCAAGGGTCTTGAGAATGCTTTCCCGGGCCTCAACGACGCGGCCAAGAAGGCGGCGTTCATTGAAGTGCTCGACGACGCCGTCGCCGAGAACAACAACGCCGTCGATGACACCAGCCAACGACTGGCCCTGCGAACCAGTCTGACCAAGATTCTCAGCAAGAACCGCCAGACCGTGCAAATCCCCGAGGAAGTGCTCGTCAGCGAATTTGCCGATGGGGCATTCGCCGAGTGCGATCCGTTTACCAGCATGATCTGGCCCAGCGACGAGCCGGAATTCAACAAGAGCACGCAGGGCCAATTCAGCGGCGTGGGCATTCAGATCCAAAATGACGACAACGGCAATCTCAAGGTCGTCACTCCCCTTGAAGACACGCCGGCTTACAAGGCCGGTATCAAGCCCGATGACATCATCACGCGCATCAATGGCAAGAGCGCGGCGCACGTCAGCACCAACCAGGCCGTTCGCAGCATTACCGGCAAATCCGGTTCGATGGTCACGCTAACGATCAAAAGCCCCGATGGCAGCGTGAAGGACTACAAGATCAAACGCGAGACGATCCATGTCACCAGCGTAAAGGGCTGGCTGCACAAGCCGGGCGGCGGGTGGAACTTCCTGATCGACCCGGAGAACAAGATCGCCTACATGCGCATGACCAACTTCACGCGCGACACGCCTCATGAGTTGGACCAGGCGATCGACAGCATCAATAAGAACGGCGGCAAGGCGATCATCCTTGACCTCCGCTATAACCCCGGCGGCCTGCTGGGCAGCGCGACGGAAGTCGCCGACAAGTTCCTGAAGGCCGGCATGACGATCGTCTCCACCCGCCCCGACCGCGACACCGGGAACCCGCCGACCGTTGCCGTCGCCAAGGACGATCCGGGCGACTGCGATCTGCCGCTTATCGTGCTGGTCAATCAGTTATCGGCCAGCGCCAGCGAAATCGTCAGCGGCGCCCTTAAGGACGACCATCGCGCGGTAATCGTCGGCGAGCGCAGCTTCGGCAAGGGAAGCGTGCAGATGCTCTTCCCGCTTGCCGACCACAGCGCGTTTCTCAAGCTCACCACCAGCCATTATTATCTGCCCAGCGGCCGATGCTTGCACCGCGAGGAAAACAGCAAGGACTGGGGCGTGGACCCGGACGTGAAGATCGAGATGACCCCCGAGCAGATGCGGGCCCAGATCGACGCGCGCCAGGAGATGGAAATCCTGCGCGATGCCAACGCACCCGCCGGGGGCGAGAAGCCCAAACTTTTGGCGCAGATCGACAAGGTGGCCAGCGCCAAGCCAAAGAAAGGCCTGCTCGCCAGCGACCCGCAGCTTTCCGCGGCCCTGCTGATGCTCAAGCTTCAGTTGGCGGGTGGGCAGATCTAAATAGCCGTGCGCGATCATGCGCCGTCGACGTCCAGCGGCCGTGACCTGCGTTCGATGTTGCAACTCAGCGACGCGTTGGCATGCGCGGTTTCGGATTTTTGAATGTGACACGGGCGTCCCGCCCGTGCCGATGGCTAAAACGTAGGAGCAATCGATGTTTCCCGACTCTCACACAATAGGCACGGGCGGGACGCCCGTGTCACGACCGAGGTTGCCGCTTCCCAGATTGACATCGTCTTGGTCTTGCCATTCTTGAAGCGCGTAGTCGCGCACGGCTATTTAGTTCCGCGTGTGCGGGAAATCCGAAAGTGATCATCCGGCGCACGGCGGCGTTCACGGTCACGCAGGTATAGTTCCGCCTGCGCGGGAAATCCGAAATCCCAATGGCGAAATCCGAAACAAATTCGAATTTCAAACCGGGGAAGAAAACAAGACAGCGCTTCGATCGCGGTTTTTGAATTTTCCGCCTTCTCCGCGTTTTTGAAATTGTTTCGTATTTCGTGCTTCGTATTTCGGATTTTTCTCGGCGCACCCTGTATGATGGTCTTTCATGCCCCCTTCCCCTGAATCCAAGCAGAAGGCGCAGCCCCCGGCTTCCGCGCATGAAGCGGCCGATTATCCGCGGGAAGCCTATGAGTTTATCGATGAGGGATTGCAGTTCACTGTCGAGAAAGTGCATGGCCGCCAGCCGGCCAGGCAGCGAGAAAGCCGGCATGTGAGCGGCCGGCAATTATGCGATGGCTTGCGCGAACTGGCGCTGGCCAAATGGGGACGGCTGGCGCGCACCGTCCTGCGGCGATGGAACATCACCTCCACCCTGGATTTCGGGCAGATCGTTTTTGCGATGATCCAGGCCAGCCAGATGAAGCGCTGCGCCCAGGACTCCATCGACGACTTCAAAAACGTCTATGAGTTCAAGGCCGCCTTCGAGACGGGATACAAGATTCCCGGTGGCGCATGAGCAAATCGCGCGAAGCGCATCGCCGGGCCACCCTGGCCGCCGGGAAGGGCAGGGATGACCGCGCCAATCGCGCCGCGCCCGCGACGCCGCGGGGCTCCGATGATTTTCCGCCGCTGAAGCCTCAGCGCGGACTCTTTATCGTGATGGGCCTTTTGCTGATCGCGCTGTGCGGGGGGTTGCTGGCGCTTTATTTCACGACCGTCTATCCCCATCGCCACGATGTTCATGCGGTCGAAACCGATTACCCGAATGGCGCCGCGCCGTCGGCGAATAAATAATCCACGCGAAGCGCGCCGAGGCGCGCTCCCCTGATCCCGCTCAACGTTTTTTTCTTTCGCATTTTTTTGGATTTATTTCGGATTTCGTGCTTCGGATTTCGGATTTTCCCAGTCATGGCCCGCTACGAAATTCCACCCAACGTCGGAAAAGTCCGGGTCGCCATGGGCGCCGGCGGCATCTTCATGGTTTGGAACGGCAAGCAGGGAAAAGGCGAGTTTGCCGTCCCCTGCCGAACGCGCAAGCAAGCCGAGGACGTTGCCGGTATAATCAATCGCCGGGAGCATAAGGGGACGATCGACGTGTTGAGCAAATGAATATGACGGAAATCACATTCATCGTCGAAGAGCAGGAAGGCGGCGGGTATCGCGCCAACGCGGTGGGAGCGACCATCTCCACGCAGGCTGCGACGCGCGAGGAGCTGATCGCTAATTTGAGCAAGGCGGTTCGATCGCACTTCGAACCTCCCGAAAACGCCCCCATGATCGCGCATCTGCATTATGTGCATGACGAAACGGTCGTTTTGCCGTCGGGGGCGCAAAAGTCCTCGGAAAAAAAACCGCTCACGCCGGAGGAAATCCGAAGGAAACTCGCCGGCTCGGTTCTAAGGTACGACGATCCTTTCGCGCCAGCCGTGCCGCTGGAAGATTGGCTTGGGGGGGAATGCCCAAATGACGGCCAAGCTCTTGATGCGACACCATGCAATTCGAGTCCCGCAATGGCAGAAATCGGGGATACTACAGAGTCCGAGCGCTATCCCCTGCGAGGGCGGGAGCCCTATCGATTTGAGGACCCATTTTCTCCCGTCGGCCTTGAGGATTGGGAACTTCTGAAATGATCCTGCTCGACACCCACATTTGGATCTGGTGGGTTCAGGGCGACCCGCGGTTGTCCAGCCGAAATCGCGACGCAATTGAAAAGCTGGAGCCCGATGGGTTGGGGATCAGCGTCATTTCGTGCTGGGAGGTGGCAAAGCTGTCCGTTAAGGGCCGAATCGTTCTTCCCTTAACACCGCGGGAGTGGGTAAGAAAGGCGCTGGCGTATCCCGGCATCGTGGTACTCGACCTTACCCCTGAAATTGCCATCGCATCCGTCGAGCTCCCGCCTCCGTTCCACGCCGATCCGGCGGATCGTATCATTGTCGCAACCGCGATGGCGAATGACATTCCGATCGTCACGGAAGATGCGGCTATCCTCGTGTACCCGCATGTGAGGTGCTTACAATAGGCTTGCAATGACGCTCGCACCCGCGCCCTCCAAATCCGATCAACTCCTCAACCCCGCCTTCATGGCGCGTCTCGATCAGCTCGACGTGATGTCGCGCAAGCTTCTGGCCGGCAAGATGAAAGGCGAGCGGCGTTCCAAGCGGCGGGGGCAGAGCGTGGAGTTCGCCGACTACCGCAATTACGTCGTCGGCGACGATCTGCGCTTCATCGACTGGAACATCTACGCCCGCCTTGACCGTCTCTTCCTCAAGCTGTTTCTCGAAGAGGAGGACCTGTCGCTTTACGTCCTGCTCGACGTCAGCAAAAGCTGCGATTTCGGCGATCCCAACAAAGCCCTCTACATGAAAAAAGTGGCGGCGGCGCTGGGGTACATCGGCCTGGTCAACTACAACCGCGTGCATATCAGCGCGATGGCCGACGGCCTGGTCGCCGAGACCGGCGCGCTGCGCGGCAGGCGTCGCGTGTCGCAGATGATCGAGTTTGTCGATAAGCTCAAGCCCGCCGGCGCCAGCCATCTGGGCGAGGCGTGCAAGAAATTCGCCCTCCAGCATCGCCAGAAGGGCGTCTGCGTAGTGCTCTCGGATTTTTTCGATAAGGGCGGCTACGAGAACGGCCTGCGCTACGTCGCCGGCGGTAAGTACGATTTGTTTGCCGTCCAGTGTTTGGCGCCGCAGGAAATCGAACCGGACTTGCAAGGCGATCTCAAACTCCGCGATGTTGAGGATGATGATCTGGCCGAGGTTTCAATTACGCAGCCATTGCTCAAACAATACAAGGCAAACCTCAACGCCTACTGTCTGAGCCTCAAGGATTATCTCACGCGGCGCGGCGGAACGTATCTGTTCACCAGCACGGCGGTGCCGTTTGATACGCTCGTGCTAAATTATTTGCGCGAACGTGGACTGCTGGGGTGACGCAAGCGAGTGTTGTGGCGCCGCCAGGAATCGTACTGCTTATTGTGACACGGGCGTCTCGCCCGTGCGTATTGGCATCGAGCGGTTGGCATTTCAAGTGATCGAAAGGCCTCCGCACGGGCGAGACGCCCCGTGTCACGTTAAAAAAGTCGCAGTCGGCGCATGATCGCGCCATGTGGAAAGGTGGAATTTCCCGCATGACCTGGTTCCCGCAATTCGATAACAAGCTCGCGGGCCTGATCGCGGCGTCGCTGGTGATCCCGGCGTTGCTGATCCTTTATTTCCTCAAGCTGAGGCGCAAGGAGATGGCCGTCAGCTCGACTTTCCTGTGGCGCAAGGCGATCCAGGATCTGCAGGTCAACGCGCCATTCCAGAAGCTTCGGCGAAACCTGCTCCTTCTACTCCAATTGCTCTTGTTGATCGCGCTGTTGCTGTCGCTATCCCGTCCGGTCGCCAATTACCGGAAAGGGGCGGGACAGATGGCGGTGCTGCTGATCGACCGCTCGGCCTCCATGAACGCTGCCGATGGCCCGGGAGGCCAAACGCGCCTGCATGAGGCCAAGCGACGCGCGAAGGAACTGATTGACTCAATGGGCCGGCATTCCACGGCGATGGTGATCGCCTTCGATGATTCGGCCGAGACCATGCAATCGTTCACCACCGACGCCTCCGCTTTGCGCAGCGCCATCGATCGCATTCAACCCACCGATCGCAAATCGCGGCTGAAACTGGCGTATCAGTTGGCCGAGGCGCAGACCAATTTCAATCCCGAGCAGCTTCGCCCCGATGTCAAGCCGCCTGACGTGCGGCTTTATTCCGACGGGCGCGTGGCCGATGCCGAGGAATTGTCAATCCGCGGAAACCTTACCTTCGAGAAGATCGGCACCGACACCGCCAAAAACATCGGCATCGTCTCCCTCAACGCCAAGCGCAACTACGAGCGGCCCACCGAGGTGCAGGTCTTTGTGCGCCTGGCTAACTTCGGCCCCGACCCGGCGTCCGCGCCCATCCAGCTTAGCGTGGACAACCAGGTGCAGGATTTTGGCGGCACCCACACGCGCGACACTTTCCTCCTCCCCGAGCGATGGAGCAAGCAGCAGCGCGATGACTGGGACACGCAACACCCCGATCAGCCGGTGATCGACAGCGCCAATTTCAAGCTCGATTTGGCCAACTCCGCGATCATCAAGGTCGAGCAGATGAACAAGCAGGGGGACGTGCTGGCAGCGGATGATGTGGCACAGGTGGTCGTGCCGCCGCCCAAGTCGCTGGCGGTGTTGCTGGTCACGCCCGGCAACTATTTTCTCGAGAAAGCCGTCAATAGCCTTGGCCTCAAGTCGCACGATATCATCAGCCCCGACACCTACGACAACGTCTACAAGGACGAGCAGCGCAATAAGTTCGACGTGTTCATCTTCGACCGCTACAAGCCCGCGCACCTTCCGCCGGCGGGCAATTTCATTTACTTCCTGGATGGCCCGCGCGCCGCGCTGCCGGACATGCGCGTGAAAATTTCCAGGGACCCGGCGGGCAGGCCGATCATCCTCACCGACGTCGGCGTGCTCGATTGGAAACGCGATCACCCCATCCTCAAGGATCTTGCCCTCGCCCGCCTCTATGTCGCGCAGGCGGTCAAGCTGGATGTGCCGCAGGAGGATGAAGTTTTGGTCGACGGTCTGAAAGGCCCGCTGATCGTGCTCGATCACACGGGGAAGGCGACGAACCTGGTGGTGGCGTTCGATTCGCTGCAAAGCAATCTGCCGCTCAAGCCGACCTTCCCGATGTTCCTGGTCAACGCGCTTCAATATCTTGCCGTCGGCAGCGACATGGACGTTCGCCAATCGCTTGAGCCGGGCGCAACGCCGACGATTCCGCGATCAACGCTGATCACGATGGGCGAGCCCAAAAGCATCAACCTCAAAGACCCATTCGGAAATGTGAGGAAGGTCGCCGTTCCCGAGGCCGGCGATTTTGCCCTGCCCGCCTTGAACTTTGTCGGCCTGTACACGACCGATCCGCCGATTCCGCAACATGAGCAGATGGCGGTGAATCTGCTGGACGCCAACGAAAGCAACACGCTCCCCGCGAGCAAAGCGCCCGGGGACATCAACGCCGCCGTCGTCAGCGCAAGCACGACGGGCGCGCGGCTGGAGTTATGGTGGTGGATCATCGCAATCGCGGCGATGCCGTTGCTGCTGATCGAATGGTGGGTCTATACGCGGAGGGTACATTTGTAAGAAAGCCGTGGCTGTGAGAAAACCGCGACCACAGGTTAATGGAGGGGTGAAAATCCGAAATCCGAAGCACGAAATCCGAAACAAATTCAAATGTAAGAAAAGCGGAAAACTCAAAGGGCGCGTCCGGCTGGTACTCTGTCGGGCGTTCGCGGATGCCTTAGCGAATACAGACGCCAGACTTTCGGTCGCGCCGCTTTCGCAGGGAACACCCGCGCCAATCGGGATTCGGGTTCTCCAATCTAAAATAGCCGTGCGCGATCATGCGCCGCAGACATCCGGCGGGCATGAGCTCCATTCGATGTTGCAATTCCGCGACCCCACGCCAGTCGTGGTTTCATGATTTTCAACGTGACACGGGCGTCCCGCCCGTGCCGATGGCCAAAGAATCGGGAAAATCGAGGTCTCTCAGGTTTCATACAACGCGCACGGGCGGGACGCCCGTGTCACGATTGAGGGGTTGCTTTACCCGAAAACCTTTCTGGTTTTGCAATCCACGAACGGCGCGTAGTCGCGCAGGGCCATTTTAGAATCACTCTTCGGCGGCTTCAATCGAAACGGTCAGCCCCTTCGAGGCGAACTGCTCCTTGTAAAGCTCGGCACGTTCCTTGTGCGTCACCAGCAACAGGGAAACGCCGGTGCGATGTGCCTCCTCGGTGCGAAGCGTCGCATCATGCTCTTTCAGGGGAGTCAATTCCATCACCGTCTTGATGACGAATAAAATCTCGTTCTTGGGATCGTTGTGAAGCAGCACTTTCCAGGGCGGCAGCAGTTGCGGCGGCCGGGTCTGCGGGCTCTTTTTGGCCGACCGCTTTGGCTTGGCCGTGGCGGTCCCGCCGCCCCCGCTCTCACGGGCCTTTTCATGATCTCTGTCCTGCTCTGCCATATCTGCCTCCGAAAAACTGCTTACGACGACTGGTGATTATAAGGCCTGTGGATCAATCGCTCAACTGAAATCACGATGCGAGACCTGCGATGGCCCTACGCGAAGTACCAGGGTGCTTTGGCTGCGACAAAAGTGGGGTCGGTTCGGGAGGACAAGAATGTCCTCGGGCATTATTGTAGCGCCGATGAACCGCCGGCTTCTGATAGGCGCGATGAGCGGCACCAGCGCGGACGGCGTGGATGCCGCCCTGGTTCGGATCGGCGGGCGCGGGTTGGATATGTCAGCCGAACTGCTATCGCAAGCGCATCAGCCTTACGACGACCAGTTGCGCGACGCGATCTTTGCGATGCGTGCATCCGGCGAAGCGCCATTGGCCGACCTGGCGCGCCTCGGCCAATCGATCACGCTGGCCTATGCCCGCGCGGTCAAGGAATTGCTCGCCGCCGCGCATATCGCGCCACCAGCGATCTCGGCAATCGCCGCGCACGGTCAGACGCTTTTTCACCGTCCGCCGCTGACGATCCAATGGCTCGATCCTTCGCTGCTGGCGTGGGAAACCAAATGCCCTGTGGTCAGCGATTTCCGCCGCGCGGACTGCGCGGCGGGCGGGCAGGGGGCGCCGCTGGTTCCGTTCGCGGATTACATTCTGTTCCGCCACGCCACCCGCGAGCGCGTTCTGCTCAACATCGGCGGAATCGCCAATCTCACCGTCATCTCGCCGGCAACTGGAATCGAGCAGATTGTCGCCTTCGATACCGGGCCGGGGAATTGCATCAGTGACTCGATCTGCCGGACCTATGGGCCATTTGGGCTAAGTTGGGATGTCGATGGGCAGCGCGCCGGGCGCGGCAGGGTCGTTCAGGAAGTGGTCGAGCGTTTCATGCGTCAATCATTTCTTGCAATCGCCGGCCCAAAATCAACGGATACGCCGGCGATGATCCGCGCATTTGAACAGGCCATCGCAGGCACAACAATCGCGATGGATGATCTGCTCGCCACCGCCGCCTACATCACGGCGGCGTGCATCGCGAAAGCAATTGACGGAAAGGCGGTCGCACGCGAGCGCGATCTCATCGTCAGCGGCGGGGGGCTTCACAATAAAGCGATCATGGGCTGGCTGCGCTCCCTGCTCGGGCCCGAGACGCTCATCCGATCGACGGACGATTTTGCCGTCGCTGCATCCGCGAAGGAGGCCGTGGCCTTTGCCCTCCTGGGCGCGGCCACGCTTGACGGCTTGCCGTCAAACGTACCGTCCGTGACGGGCGCCAGGCAGGCCGTCATATTGGGGTCGATTACGCCACGACCGGCTATTTCCATTGAAACAAACGCGGATCGAAACGCCTGAATTTTGCCGTGCCGGCAAATTTGGCGTTGGCATCCTTGATTGCTTTTTGAGCCGACTCGCATTCGGGCGTATGAATATGCTCGAAGCCGCGGGTGGTAACGACGCTGTACCAGGTCATCTGCGCCCAGCCTTGCGGGCCTTGTTCGACCGTACAGGGGATGCCGACCTTGACGAGGAAACTTCGCGCTTCCTGCGCGGTCTTCACGTCAGGATAGCTCTGCGCGATGATGTAGTTCAGCCCCGCGATCCGCGGCCCGTCCACCGCTTCGGCGGCGGCGGGGGGGATCGGCTTGAGCCCATTCACCGAATTGGCCATCGGCGCCTCGCCGGGCGTGTCGTGTTCGCGGACGCGCGGCCGCGCGGCGTCCGCCACGCGCGGCGCGGGGGCTTTGTAGCCGGCCCGGCTTACATGCCGAGGAACGTTCAGCGCGTTGGGTTGCACGCGCGAGCGAAGGTCTTTGTTTGAAGCGGATGCATCCGCCGGATCATCCACCGCCGAGGCATTGGCGCGGTCCGGACCTGACGCGGCGCGCCGGCCCACCACATACGCCAGCCCCACGGCCACCATCAAACCAAATCCCGCCAACGCTGCCGCCGGGTAGCGCAGCCGAACGTGCAGCGAGCGATTATCGCGATCCATCCGAATGCCGCCTGTGGGCGTGCGCTGCAGACGGGCGCGCGTGGGATCGGCGCGGTTGCGCCAGTCGGCGGACGGGGCCGGTTCGCTTCGCGCCGGCTCATTTACCGGGGCCGGTTCGCACGTCTGTTCGTGCCCGGAAGCTGGGAACTGGGGATCAGGCGTCATCGCCTCGACGGCGGCGATGCGCGGCGCGGCCGCCGTCATGCGCATGGCGACGCTCGGCGTCCGCGGCGCGGGCTGCGGCGCGGTTGCCGTGAGGGTGGGCAGGTCGGCCTGGGGCCGGCCCTTGAACCACCACTTGGGCGTCCGCAGCGAATCGCCGCTGTTGGCGCCGGGTCCCTTGTTATGTTGGATCACCTCGAACAACGCGGCGGCATGTTTACCCTTGGCCATCCGTGACCTCGCTTTCAGTTGCCGCCATGCACCGATTCGATGCAAAGGCGGCGGTGTTTATGGGGCGGTTCCCTGAACCGGCCCGCGGGCGGCTCTCCGAGCCGTCCGCCCCTGGCACAAATCCAACGCCGATAATCACCCGGTTCCCCGGATCGTTGCGTCGGCTCAAATGGAATGTCGTCATGAGTAACCTACGTTTCAGAGAGGCGCAGGTCAAGCCGATAGGCTTCAATAAGTACGCCGCGCCTCTGGGAAATGTAGTCGGCTGGAAATCGTACCCGCTTCAGTTGCCCCCAACGTATCGTCGGGAATGCGGCGCCTTATGTGATCGACGCCGAAGACTGGCCACGAATAAGCACGAATGGGCACCAATAATGGTCCAGGCACGCGGGCCGCGCGAATTGCGTTTTGAACTTTCTGCTTTCTTCATTTGGATTTGTTTCGGATTTCGTGCTTCGGATTTCGAATTTCCGACTTCATTTGGGGTCGCGGCCCTGGTCCGCGCATTTGCCCGCGTCGGCGGGTGGTTTTTATCGTACGTTAAGCCGGGGCGGCCTGGCTGGGTTTTTGGGAGAAGACATGCAACGGCCCATCATGGATTCGAGTTATATCGTGGAGGCGCGTCCCCAACCGCGTCCGCGGCGCCGCGTTTGGCGGCGGTTCTTTATTCCATTGCTCAAATGCTTCGGGCGGCTGCTGGTCAGCCGGCCGCTGGCGCTGCGGCGCTCGCGCGAAAACCAGTTGCCCATCACATTCCTTGGCGGCCTGACGGCGGCGTTCGCGCGGCAGGCGGTGTTTCTGGTCCTGGCGCTGGCCATTGCCGCCTCCGCGCTGGCTTATGCCGGCACGCACCCCACGCCCGCGCGGATCAGCAGCGATCCGGGTGGGCAGGGCGTTTATTTCGATCAGTTGAGTCTCCCCAGCACCGATGGCACGCCGCTGCACGGCTGGCTGGTTCCCGCGATCGACGCCCGGCGGGTGGTGGAGCAAAAGGAACGCGTCCTGCGCGAGCGCTGGCCCGCCGTGGTGCTGGTTCATGACTTTGGCCGCACCCCCGAGCAGATGCTTCCGCTGGTGCGCCCGCTGCACGAGGAGGGAATCGTGGTCCTGGCCCTGGGTCTGCGCGGGGCCGGCGAGGGCTGGCCGGCGGGGCAGACATTTGGACTCCATGAATCGCGCGACATCAGGGCCGCCGTCGAGTTCCTCCGCCGGCGTGCTTTCGTCGATCCAGATCGCATTGCGGTGGTCGGCTTCGGAACCGGCGCGACCGCCGCGTTGTTGGCCGCGCAGCGCGATGCCACTTTGAGCGCAATCGTTTTTGCCGACCCGGTGATCGACGCCTCCGATGCCCTGGCCCGTCAGATCGGCCCCAAACAGCCGTGGCTGAAATGGCTTCGCGCGCCATGCAAATGGACGTTTGAGTTGGGCTACCGGGTGAACGCCGACGACATCAACTTCGATCACTTCGCCGATCTGGCCGCCGCCCCCACGTCGCTTCGCCTGGCCGCCGGCTCGGACCGCCCCAACTATTTAAGCCAGCGCCGCATCGCCGAAATCCGCGAGTTCCTCGTGGCGCGGCTTCACGAGAAGGCGGCGGTGGCCGGCATCCCGCGCGATTGATCAAAAACTGGAGACCAGTCGCGCGATCATTGGCGTGCACCGCATTCGCTCGCCGAATATCAATCTCCGATTACTCGCCGAATCTGCGCGATCAAACGGCCAGAATCAGTCTCATTGAAGCGCATCCGCACGTCGATGCGCAAAATTCGTAGCCTGTCCGCTTCCGCGTCAGCAAGGCCGGCGATCTTCACCCAATCCTTTTCCGTGGTAACCAATTCTTCCGCGCCGGCTTGGGCGGCCTGCGCGCGCAAGGCCGCCAGGTCCTTGGCCGTATAGCGATGATGATCGGCGAACCACTGGCGGCCCACGTATTGAGGGCCGTACGCTTCGAGTTGCCGGGAAAACAACCTCGGATTGCCGATGCCGCAGAACGCGAAGAATCGGCGGGAATGCAGTTCCTCCATCGGCATATCTGGCGGCGCGGCGGCGGGCGTGGCCGCATATCGTAGCCCCGCATGTGCGTGCATTGCCCGGTAAATCGGACATGACGGATTAAACGCGCGAACGCGCTGCTCAATCGCCCGCGCCTGGTCTTCGCTGGCGCAATCGGCATGCGTAATCACGACCGCCCCTGCGCGCCCAAGTCCCGCCAATGGCTCGCGCAGCATTCCGCGCGGCAGGACATGGCCGTAGCCGAAGGGGTCGGTCGCGGCCAGCAAAACGATATCCAACTCGCGCTGGATGCGCCTGTGTTGAAAGGCATCGTCCAGCAAAAACACGTCGATGCGCGAGTTCTCCGCCGTTGCTTGCCGGGCGGCTTCTTGCCGGTTGGGGTTTGCCTTCAAAACGACCGGCGAAGCGCCCGGCGCGTTCAGCAGTTGGTCCAGCATCCGTTGCTCGTCGCCGGGTTGTCCCCCCGCGGATTTGTAGCCGCGCGACAGGATCGCCGCCGTCCGCCCCTGATCGCGCAAGTGCGACGCGAGCCAGCGCACCATCGGCGTCTTTCCGGTTCCCCCGGCGGTCAGGTTTCCGACGCTGATGACCGGCCGCTCCAGCCGCACCGACCGCAGCGCGCCAATATCGTAAAGCCGGTTGCGCATCATCATGGCGCCCGCATAAACCGACTCGATGAGCGATAACCCCGCCCGCGCCGCGCCGGCGGCGATGCCGCGGCTCTCGCCGCTCATGATGCCGCGAAGATAATCCTCCGCATCCGGCTTCATATTCCCGCCCACAGCCAGGCATCATCGGCCGTGGTGAAAACGATCTTCTCGCGCGACAGGCGTTCCAGTCGAAATGTTTCCAGCAGGCCCGCGGCGCAATGCACCGCCGTTGGCACATTCATCCCGCACCATCGCGCCAACAGCGCCAGAACGCGCCCCGGCGCGACGCCGGCTTCGCGAT
This sequence comes from Tepidisphaeraceae bacterium, assembly GCA_035648595.1. Classification (GTDB taxonomy): domain Bacteria; phylum Planctomycetota; class Phycisphaerae; order Tepidisphaerales; family Tepidisphaeraceae; genus RYN-428. Next base: position 1,855 of record DASRLH010000057.1, on the reverse strand, counting down.
AAAACGAAAGCCGGGTGTCGCCATGCCGTTTGGCCAGACGCCGGCCATCAGCGCCAACCACCAGCGGCAGGTGATAATATCGGGGAATCTGGCGTGCCATTCCCAATGCCTCATAGAGAAGGATTTGGCGCGGCGTGGAATCGAGCAGATCATCGCCGCGGACTACATCGTTGACACCCGCCTGGGCGTCGTCCACCACAACCGCAAGCTGGTAAGCGGCGGATCCGTCGGCCTTGGCGATGATGAAGTCGCCGAGTTGGCGCGACACATCATACTGTAGTGTCCCCGCGAATTCGTCGTGAAACGCCACCACGCCTCGCGGCACGGCAAATCGCAGGGCCGGCTTCTTTCCTGTTTGCGCATAAGCCTCGGCAGGCGACGAGAAGCGCCCCCGGCACGTCCCCGGATAGACCGATCCGCCATCCTCGGCGTGCGGCGCGCTGGCGGCGGCGTCCGCTTCGCGCCGGCTGCAAACGCACGCATACGCCCATTGCGACGACAGGAGTTTCGCCACCGCCGTTTCATAACTGGCCGCATGGCTTGATTGATGGATCGGCCCCTCGTCCCAATCGATCCCAAGCCAACGGAGATCTTCAATGGCCTGTTGATCCGCTCCCTGCTTCACCCTGGGGCCGTCCAGATCTTCGATCCGTAACAGGATTTGCCAACCCCGCTGGCGTGCCAACAGCCAGTTCACCAGGAACGAGCGTGCGTTGCCGAGGTGCAAAGCGCCCGTGGGTGAAGGAGCAAGCCGCGTCGTTCGCATCAAGCCGGTTATGATTGAAAGGAAGTGGAACGGCAAGTCCGTCCCGTATCACGCCCGTCCCGCCCGTGCACAGTGCGTTGTGATTGGCAAAACCGTAATTCCTCAACTGCCGCGCCATCGGCACGGGCGGGACGCCCGTGATACGGTGACGCTCTCCTTCCTCGAGTTCTGTACGCGCCGGCGTCCCATAATTCCCCGGGCTGCCGGAGTCGCGGTTCGTTGGCCGAATATACGCCAATGGCGTTGTCCGCGATTGCGAATCCAAACTCAATGCGCGAGCCGCGAATGGGGTTTGCGCTTTTGGTGGGACTGATATTGCTGGTGGCGTTTGGCAAGCCGATCTTGTTTGACTCGATGGATCCGGATTGTTTTTGGCACCTGCGAGTGGCCGGGCAGTTGCGCGCCGATGGGATCGGCCCGCTGCATGACCATCTCTCGTTCGCTTCGGTGCCCGAGCCTTGGACGCCATACTCATGGCTGGCCGAACTGGGCATGGATTGGCTCTGGCGGCAAGGCGGCTGGCGGTCGGCGATCCTGGCGCAGTCGATCCTGCAGGCCGGCTTTATTGGGTTGATTATTCTGGCATGCCGGGCCAGGCCCGCCGGAGGCGGGGCACGCGCGGGGAAGCGGCTTTCTTTCGTGGCACGAGCGGCCCGCCCGTGGGCTTGGCATAGCTGGCCGACGTCGAAGATACCCGCGCTACGCGGCGATAGCGTGCTGTCCTCCCCTACCTGTCTTATGGAATCGCAAATGGACATCGGCGACGTACCGCCGATCCGTTCGGCGTACCGCACATCGTGGGCAAGCTGCCCATGCCACAGGAACGAGCCGGCGACGCAAGGTCTTGCCGATGAGTTCACGACGGATTCAACCACTCCGGGCGTCATGGAATCGGTCCTTGCCGGGGCGATGGCGGCTTTTCTTTCATTGCCTTACCTGAGTTTCCGGCCAGTCACGGCCGCGTTGGTCTTGCTCGCGGTATGCGGTTGGCTGCTGGTCCGCGACCGCCGATCCGGCGAGCGGACGGCAGCGGTCTGGTGGCTGGTTCCACTCACCGCCGGGATCGTCAATCTGCACCTTTACGCCATC
>DASRLH010000056.1:0-29172 GCA_035648595.1 Tepidisphaeraceae bacterium | reverse complement strand
GTCAGCCCCGATACAGTTCCACAACAATAAAAGCAACCGGCGAGCCGAACGGTATTACCATTTAGTTACACCCGCTGCCTGGGTGACAACGACTACCAGCGCGGCCACGCCTACTACTTTTCAATGTTGCGAAGCCCGGCGGAACCTGCGGATGACGCCGGAAAACTTTTCGCAGCAGCGAAGCCCACGGCGAATTTATCCAAGCCCGCCCGCGAGTATCTGGCAAGTATGGGAATCGACGATCCCGACGCGGACGCCAAGAGCGCGGGGCTGATCTGGATGCACGCACTGGCGATCGGCTACAGCCTGGCTTACCTGCGCGAAAATGGCGATGGGATTCGCCGTGACTGGCCGCGCATCCCGCTTCCGGCGGATCGCAGCGCCCTGGAATCTTCGGCGGCCCTCGGCGAGCGCATCGCGGCGTTGCTGGACACGCAAGCCGACGTGCCCGGCGTCACCGCCGGCAAGATCGACCCGATCTTCAAATCCATCGGCCTGATCACCAAAACCGGCGGCGGACAACTCGACGCCGCCGGCCAAGACCTGGCGATCACCGCCGGCTGGTCCCATCGCGGTAAAGCCGGCGTTGTCATGCCCGCCAGAGGCAAACTCACCCAACGTCCCTACGACCAGGACGAAGCCCGCGCCATCGAATCCCAAGCCGCCGCACGCGGCGTCTCCGCCGACGACCTGCGCCTACTGCTCGGCAACTCGACCTGCGACATCTACCTCAACTCAGTCGCCTATTGGCGAAACATCCCCGTAAAAGTATGGGAGTACCACATCGGCGGCTACCAGGTCCTCAAGAAATGGCTCAGCTACCGCGAGAAAGAAATCCTCGCCCGCGCCCTGAAGCCGGAGGAAGCGCGCGAAGTGACGAACATCGCCCGGCGGATCGCCGGGATTATTCTGTTGCAGACGAGGCTGGATGAAAACTACAAAGCCGTTTGCGCGGCGGTGTATGCGTGGAAGTAGGAAGTGGGGAGTGCCGTTCTCAGTGACACAGCCGAATGCAAGCACAGGAAATCCCTTGGGTTGCCTTCTAGATCAGTTGCAGACCGATAATCATTTTCCGGGACGGGGGCCTTGGAATGGTCTAGAGGGCATGCACGTAAGTTTCGCCTCCACAACGACTAATGCGAAGTACAGAACCGCAATTATAAAAAAGAGCCAGGTGAGCGGAACAGCGAACTGCCGCACACCAGGCCCATATTCGCCTGAATCAATTCGACACAATAAGGCGCAAGCATTAGGATGTCAAGATGTTTTTTTTCACGGAGAACGATTGGCTCAACCGCGGTATCGACAACGAATTGCATCGGTTTTTTCTCTTGGTCTGGAAGGAAATATTTGACGAATTGACACCAGACACATGGCAAGTCAGGACCTCAAACATTCTGACAGTCCTTCGAGAATTGATTCAAACGGTTGAAATTGCGACGGAATTCGACGGGTATAAATACAACATCCCCGTGCTTCTTAACGAAGCGAAGGAAATGCTCGGCGTCGACCCCGTGATCGCAAAATATTTCCCGTTCGTAACCGCCTACTTACCATCTGCGACTGGGCCCGACAGCTTCCCCAAGGATCTGTCCGCCCTCGGACATACGTGTACGGTCATTCTCGGAGCATTAAGGGATTATCATAAGCATGCTATTTCAGAGCTGCGCGAGTTGCTTCTGCCTGGAAATGAAAAAGAGAAGGGATTAATTTGCCGACTTGCAATGGCGTTTGCTGTTGAGCGGCTAGGGCAAGGGTATTCGATCGAATATCTGCGTAGGGGCGTTGACTGCTCCATACGTGCAGCACGTCTAAGTTTCATCGAAAAACTCGATCAGTTTGCCGCCAGTTGCACCGGGGAAAATATCCGTTACATGTGTCGCTTTAGTATCAGTTGGCCTGGAAGTATCCCGCCGGCCGGTTTCCATGGTCTTGGCATTACGCTGGACAGAAGGCCGGCTGAGCCCATGACCGAGGTGCAGCGGACGTTCTATGGAACCCGGTCAAATGAGAATGACGTGTTCGCGGTGTTCACAGTCGACGCGAAAGACAGTTACTCGGCCAGCCGCGGAGGTGAAGAACGTCTTGCGAATCTTTTTGCCGTCGTTAACTCCTCCGTTGTGCAGGGCAGGTTCAACATCAAGGGAACTCACTCGATCGTCGCGGCACCAGACGGCCCGGAGCGATTGATCAAAATTATACGTTCTAGAAACCCGGACGTATCGAATGATGCCGACTCAGCCCATCGCGTCGGCGAACTCCTTGACCTGGAACGCACCCTTCAGGCGGACGATTGGGACCAGCTAATTTCCGCGCTCCAATACCACCGACTGGCTCTGACGGCTGCCACCGACGAAGCACAACTTGTTAATCTCTGGATCGCACTTGAATGTTTAGTACATCATCGTCGTCGGTCAATCGTTGAAGATGTCTGCGAGTATGCCGCTTCGAGCATAGCGGTCGGGAAGGTCAGGAGAATCGTTCAAAATGTGGCAGATTATGTCGGTTGGAATTGGAGAGACAGTGCCAATCCGAACATGGCCCTCTTCCCGCGTTCCGATCCCAAGGAAATTCATCCACGAGATATGTTAGACGCCGTGATGGACACGAAAGACGGGGAGAAGATCAACGAAATTTACCGAATCATTGGATCCTCTCACTTGACCCGCTACCGTGTTCACCTCCTGCGGAAGCAATTGTTAGGCAGTTCGGGCCAAGCCATTCAAATGCTGGATAGCCATTTTTGTCATGTGGACTGGCAACTGCGGCGCATTTATCGCGCACGCAATCATGTAATGCATAGGGGTAAAGCGATGCTGGTCGTCCCCCAGCTCAACAGGCACCTCCATGGGTACTTTCTAACCACCTTGAAGAATTTGGTTAACGATCTTCGCGGAAATGTTAACTGGTCCATCCACGACGCCCTCATCCACCGCACTCTTTTGTTCAAACATTATCGAAAGGCGATTGAAACAAGAAGCATAACTCGCGCGGCGTTGCTAGACCCGGAGGCGGTATTGTTCGGAAAATCCGATGTGCGAGCTTGGGAACCATAGTGCGGCCGGGGCGCCGGTGATGCATCTACAGCCGGACTCCGCTATGGAAAGGAGCGCCTTGCGAACGGCACGAAGCTTTCCCCTTCGGAAGGAGGCGAGCCAAGGATTTCGGGGCACCAGTTCGCTGCCGACAATTCCGACGCGGTTATACTGCCGGCGCCTGATGAAACAGAGCCGGCTTGTGGGGACACAACCCGGCAAGGGGATAGTCAGGCCGAGAGCGCGCCGATGGCGCCGCGCGGCCCGTGGGGAAAAGTAACGGGCCGCACTCTTCACATCGGACGCTTGAGCCATGCCTCCCATATCCGACCGATCATCGCGCGGCGCAGCCGCTTCGTGGGAAAGCTAAGAGCAAGGCCGCATACGGCTGTGAGATGTTTCAGGAGCGGCCTGGGGCGGCTCTCGGCGGCGGACGAAACCGGTGTGATACATTCGCGAGAATCGAATGAGGCGCGCCTCATCGGCATTTCGGCGCGGCGGCGGCTTGTAACCTTCGCGTCGGCGGGAGGTTGCGCGTTCGTGCAACGGCAAAGGCCGTGTTGCGCGCATCCCAAGCGCAACATGCAATGAATACCAAGGGTTGCCGCGTAACTCCTGCAATTGCAGATAATTACGAATTAGTATCAGCAATTTGTTGATATCCGGCCCTGGAAATACTGTCACATGCGCCACAAAGCGCACCATAGCGCCACAAATCCGTGATCTCGCCCGTTTACTCTTCTTCGCATTCCCATTCGCTCCCTTCTTCATCATTCATCATTCATCATTTCCTTCCCCACTTCCCTTGCCCTGCCCGGCGGCATGACTAGAGTATCGCCCCTGATGGCAGACGCATCGACTTCCTCATTGGCAAAAAATCCCGCACTAATTGCGCTGGCGGGCTGGCTGGTGCCGGGCGCGGGGTATTTGTTGCTGGGGCAACGGGCGCGCGGGTTGACCGTGGGCATTACAATCATCGTCTTGTTTTTCCTGGGCTTGCTGGTCGGCGGGGTGCGGGCTCTGGATGTGCCGGGGTATGGGCCGCATGGAAAACCGCTGGTGGCCGGATGGGTGGGGGCGGGACCTGATAAGGAAGGCAACAAAACGTGGGAGCCCGCCATTAAGGACACGCCACCGGCCGACGATTGGCGGCTTGAGGGATGGGTTCTGACCACGCATCCATTTGAGGAAATCCGCGCCAAGCCCTGGTCCATCGCGCAGGTGATGATCGGGCCGATTGATCTGTTCTGCGACTGGTGGTCGGTGCGGGTATCGCAGCCATCGAATCCGCTCGTCCCGCATTCGCCGCCGATCGCGGCGCGATCGCACTCCCGGCTCAATGAATTGGGCGTGCTGTACACCGCCGTCGCGGGGATGCTGAATTTGCTGGCGATCATCGATTCTTCCCATCGCACATCCGGCGAGGCATCGGGTCAGACGGGGGAAAAGTGATTCACGCCCTCACGTCGATGCTGGCCGCGTATGTCTACCATTACCGGCCCTTCAACGATCCGCTTCCGATCTGGACAGACGCCCGCTGGCCGTGGCTGCTGCTGCCGCTGTGTATCGCGGTGGCGGTGGTGTACAAGTCGATCCGCTGCAAATCCATGCGCCGCGTCCCGCGCGAAGCCGCCGGGCTGGTGATCGTGATAATCCTGGGCATGGCGGCGGCGGCGGTGGCGCTGGCGCTGGTGGTGCGGGGATTGGAACGGTGACTGCCCTCGACAATGAAGATTCACCACGGAGACACGGAGGCGCGTTCGACATCTGGCGCGCGATCCCAATCAAGCCGGCAAGATGAGTTAAACAATTCGTGGAATGTGTTCTCAAGGGTTTAGAGTCGGCGAATAACTCTCCGATCCATTCCAAGTCATTCTTTGGTTTTTTCTGAAGAAGGCTTCTGGAGTCGAAAGCGCCTCCGTGCTTCAGTGTCTCCGTGGTGATCTTCGCGTACGGCATAACAAGCGCGGCTTATCCACGCAGCGCTTCCTCCACTTCCCTCGCGCCTTTTGGAATCATATCAGTCAGGTTTTGGTTTCCCTTGGCGGTGATGAGGATGTCGTCTTCGATGCGGATGCCGAGTTTGCGGTCGGGGAAGTAGACGCCGGGCTCGATGGTGACGACCATTCCGGGGGCGAGGGGGCCGTCGGGGGTGACATCGTGGACTTCGATGCCCAGTTGATGGCCGATGCCGTGGATGAAGGCGTCGCCGTAACCGGCCTTGTCGAAGACGTGCCTTGCGGCGGCGTCCACCTCGGCCATCTTCGTGCCGGTTCTCGCGGCCTTGATGGCGGCGGCCTGGGCCTGCAATACCACCTCGTACGCCTCGCGCTGCTCGGCGGAAAATGTGCCGCCCACCGGATAGGTGCGCGTCACATCGGCGGCGTAGCCGTTGAAGCTGGCGCCGCTGTCGATCACCAGCAGATCGCCCTTGGCCAGCGGCTGGGAATTGTCCATGTAGTGAAGCACGGTGCTGTTGAGGCCCGATCCCACGATGGAGTTGTACGCGACGCCCGATGCGCCGCGATCGACGTACGTTCGCTCCATCGCGCGTGCAACGTGCGCTTCGTTGGCGCCGGGCCGGATGAGGGGCATGGCGGCTTCGTAGCCGGCGGCGGTGGCGGCGATGGCCTGCCGCATCATCCCCAGCTCCGCGGGCGATTTGACGGCGCGCAGCGACGGGAGCAGGTTGGTCATGTCTTCGATCGCCACGCCCGGCACGCGCTCGGCGACGCTGCGAAACACGGCCAGGTCCGCCGACGGCGGGGCGGGGTAGGTGGTGAACGGGTGCAGGCAGGCCAGCCGTTTGGTCCGCCGGGCGGCGGCGGTGAGAACGGCCGGCAAAGCCGACGAACGCATCACCGTGGCAAAACCAGTCCTGTCCTTGAGGGCCGATCCGATCTGTTCGCGATAGCCGTCCCATCGGTCCACTTCGGGATTAAGCGGTCGAAGGAAAAGCGTGATCTTGCGATCAGTGATGTCTGCCGCGGGGTTAAACAACACCGCCGCGCCGGGTTCGTTTTCGATGCCGGTCAGATAAAAGAAGCTGGCGTCGGGGCGCCAACGGCCCAGCAGCGGCGCGGCGCCTTCGCCGGAAAAGACGACCGCCGCCGCGCCTTTAAGCGCGGCGAATACTTTGCGGCGCCGCTCGATAAACTCCGATAGGGAGACGGCGCCGCCGGTGCTTGATTGTGCCTTTGAAGGTGTCTTTGCCATGGATTTCAAAGCTACACTAAATGGTCGTGCGCGAATACGCGCCGTTGACATCGGGCAGCAATGATCTGCGTCCGACATTGAGTTCCATGCAACACGCACGGGCGGGACGCCCGTGTCACGATTGGGGTTACGTTCTTATTCGTCCTCCTTCGCGGCAATTCCAATCCCCCGGGAAGCGCAATCCGGGTGAAAGCATGGATGCGCCCTTTGAATTTTGCGTCTTTCGTGCTTTTGGATTTGTTTCGGATTTCGTGCTTCGGATTTCGGATTTTCAACTTTCATTTGGATTGTGGGCGCGGCCTATGCCCAGTGCCTTCGCGCCGTCGAGCTAATCCTGCATTTTCCGGGATGAGGATTTGCTCTTGGGCTTCACCGGCACATCCGCCGGTGTCACATATGCCTTAAGCGCGGCTGCGGCGCGTTTATACCATGGGCCGGCGCCGATGGTGCGCTGCACGCGCGTGCGATTCCATTCGCGCAGAAGCTGCGTGGGCCACTCCCCGATCCCCTCCCTCCATTGACAGAGTTTGTCCGCCACATCATGCGACTCGGCGTCTTCGTCCCACGGGGGCGAGAGCTCGGGAATCAGATTGCGATCCAGCAGGTAATCGGCCCGCCAATCGAACAAATGCTTGGCAAGGACTGTGGCGATCGCGTACTTGCCGGTGCGTTTGCGCGGCCCGATGATCTTGACTTCGGTCTCCGGGTCGGGACGTGCTGGTGGAAAGCAAAACACCTTGGCGCCCGGCTCGTAGGCATCAATCCCCAGCCTCCGCTCGCCGTCCATGGCCGGCTTGGGGCTGACGCGCGCGCTGATGCACCACACCCCCTTGAGCCGCGTCTCGTATTGCAGGTCCTCCATAAACCTTCCTAAGCCCCGCATCGTTACCGCTCTGCTAATTCAACGCAAGAGGGAGTTTGGGGGCTCGTTTGACGCAATTCGTCCATCCGATATACTCCACGTCCCCATTGCCGCGCGGCTTCGGGACCGGTCACGTTTCGCATCGCACGCCTCGACTCCCCGCCTATGGCACTTGTCGATTTGGAAAAAGTCACGAAGGTTTACCCGGGCGGCGTGAAGGCCGTCGATGGGATCGACCTGCACATCGCCGACCGCGAGTTTGTCGTACTGGTGGGGCCGTCGGGCTGCGGAAAAAGCACCACGCTCCGCATGATCGCCGGCCTGGAGGAAATCACGAGTGGCCAAATCCGCATCGGCCAGCGCGTGGTCAACGATGTAGCGCCCAAGGACCGGGACATCGCCATGGTTTTCCAGAATTATGCCCTCTATCCGCATATGACGGTGCTGAAGAACATGGCGTTTGGCCTTCGCCTGCGGCTTTTGCGCGGGCCGATCTGGCAAATGCTCCATCGGCGCGACGCCCGGAAAATAAAAGAGCAGATCAGGACGCGCGTGGTTGATGCCGCGCGCGTGCTCGATATCGAGCACCTGCTCGACCGCAAGCCCCGGCAATTGTCAGGCGGCCAGCGGCAGCGCGTCGCGGTGGGCCGGGCGATTGTCCGGGAGCCGGCCGCGTTCTTGTTCGATGAGCCGCTCAGCAATCTCGACGCCAAGCTCCGCGTCACCACGCGCGCCGAGCTCAAGCGCCTTCATCATCGTCTCAAGACCACGACCATTTACGTCACCCACGATCAGGAGGAGGCGATGACGCTGGGTGATCGGATCGTCGTGATGAAAGATGGCGTGATTCAACAGGCAGATACGCCGTTGCAGACCTATAATTGTCCGGTGAACCGCTTTGTTGCCGGGTTTATCGGCATGCCGCCCATGAATTTCTTCGATGGCGCGGTTAAAATGATTGACGGGCAAATGATCTTTGAGGAAGGAAGCGGGTTGACCTTACCGGGCAATGGGTTTACCCTAGTCGTTCCGCCGCACCTTCGGGAGCGGCTGATTGGGCAGGTTGGCCGGCATGTGGTGCTGGGCATCCGGCCCGAACATTTGTACACGCGGCCGCTCGAATCATCGGCGCCGCTGAAGGTGAAGTTGAACGTGATCGAGCCATTAGGAAACGACATGGACGTTTACGCCAGCACGGACCTGCACGACCATGTGGTCGGGCGGGTCGAGGCCCAAGGCGGCCTCGAAGTGGATTCGCGGATGACCTTGTATATGGATCTGCGCAAGGCCCACTTTTTCGCTCCCGGAGAGACCGGGATGAACCTGAGCCAGACGAGTGAGTCGGCCCATGCCATTGCATAACACCAATGCATAACTCGCATGGACATGCTCGCCTGGCCCACGCCACGCCTATCCGGGAGGTTTCCGGATGAGGCGTTTGATTGCGTTGGAACAGGTTCGTGCGAACGTGTGGCCGCCGTGCAGGGCGGTTTTTTTATTTGTTGGTTGGTTGTCAGTTGTGGGTTGTCAGTTGTTAAGAATCGCGAATGCACAGCAACTGACAACCCACAACTGACAAGTCGAAAAACTAAATAGCGTGAAAACGAGGAATACATGAATGCGGAATTGATCCGAATTGTCGACAGCATTGCCCGCGATAAGAACATCGAGCGGGACCAGATTTACACGGACATTGAACAGGCGATCGCATCGGGCTTGCGCAAGCAGTTTAACACCGAGGATACCACCGAATTTATCGTGACCCTGGACCGCACCACCGGCGATATCGGCGCCAATCGCGCCGGCCAGCCGTTGGATCTGAAAATCGTGGGCCGCATCGGCGCACAAACCGTTAAACAGGTAATGATCCAACTCATCCGCCAGGACGAGCGCGGCAGCATTTACGAGGAATACAAGGATCGGGTCGGGACGATCATCACCGGCACCATCGCCCGCTTCGAGGGCGGCACGATGATCGTTAACCTTGGCCGTGCCGAGGGCATCATGCCGCGCGGCGAGCAAATCCCCGGCGAGCAGCATGAGCTCGGCGAGCGGGTGCAGGCGCTGATCATGGAAGTGCGCGACACGCTCAACGCGATCAAGATCATCCTGAGCCGCAGCCACCCGGAACTCATCCGCCGGCTCTTCGAGCGCGAGGTGCCGGAGGTGGGCGAGCGGACGATCGAGATCAAGGCCCTGGCGCGCGAGCCGGGCCATCGAACCAAGATCGCCGTCAGCTCGATCGACTCCAAGGTGGACGCGGTTGGCGCATGCGTGGGAGTGCGCGGCAGCCGGATCAAGAACATCGTCGATGAACTCGGCGGCGAAAAAATCGACATCGTGCGGTGGAACGAATCGAGCCAGATTCTTATCGCCAATGCGCTCAAGCCTGCCGAGGTCACCGAAGTGTCGCTTTGCTTCGAATTGGGCCGGGCGACGGTCGTGGTGAACGACGATCAACTGAGCCTGGCGATCGGCAAGCGCGGGCAGAACGTGCGGCTGGCGGCGCGCCTCACCGGCTGGGACGTGGACATCCTCACCCCGCCCGAATTCCAGGCCGGCATCGCCCGGCTCGATCAGACGCTCAAGCAAATCGAGGGCATTACCCAGGAGCAAGTGGACAAGGTCATCGCGCTGGGCCTGATCGACGTGCGCGACATCGACGAAGTCGGCAGCGGCCCGTTGATGGAGGAGATCGGCGTGGACGAGGCGACCGCCCTCAAGGCCGTCGAGAGCTGCGCCGCCGAGGCCAAAATCGTGGCCGTCGAGCAGGAAGCGAAGAAAGCGGCGCAAGCCCGTGCCAAGGCTTCGGACCGTTCGGCCATGTCGGGCGCGGCGCGCGGGAAGGCGTCGGCTTCCGGCGCGGGTGAAAATCCGTTCCGCGAGGCGATGCGCGATACCGCCGGCGACAATGGAACCGGCGCGGCCGCCACAGATGCGACCACGGCCCAAGCCAATGGAGAAGGCGGCGCGCAAGGGACCGGCGCGGATGGCGCCGCGGGGTCCGATGCGGATGCCGAGGGCGCAACGATGCCCGGCATGATGGAGTCCGCCGAGGGCGGTGCGCCCGAGGTCATCACCCACAGCCAGCGCATGCTCATCTCGGGTGATGAAATGTCTCCCGAGGAGCGGGCGATACAGGGCATTGAAGTGATGCCCGATAGCGATGAGCAGCGCAAGGAATACGCCGACGAGGACGCTGATACCGCCGCCCTGGTCGAGGGGCGCGTCGCGCCGCCCACGACGCATACGGATGAGCCGGTGTGATGAAAGACGCGACAGTGCATGACCCGATGAACGTGGTGAGACGTACAACTGAAGAACGAAAATCCGACGCACAAGTGCACGCAATGCAAGAACGATCGTGCCGCGTTGAACGAACGAAATGAATCATGGCCCGTCCCCGCTCGAAAGGCGATCGGGGGTCGGCCATATGTGAGGAGTATCAGTTTGGCTAAAGGTATCCGAGTCAATCAGCTCGCCAAGGAGCTTGGGGTCGAGAGCAAGGCGATCCTTTCCAAGTGCCGCGAGGAAGGCCTGGGGGACAAGGTCCCCAACCACATGAGCGTGCTCAGCATCGGGCTGTCCGAAACGGTGCGCGAGTGGTTCAGCGAGGGCGGGGGCGGCGGGACCGCCGTCGAGATCGCCCCTCCCGTCGAGGTCAAGCCCAAGCGCCCGCGCACCCGCAAGCGCATCGACAGCGAGCAGCCGAGCGAAGACCGCGCGACCGTGCCCGACGAAGAGCCGGGCGAAGCCGATGCGCATGTTCAGCCGCACCGCGCGCCCCATGCGCCCCATGCGCCCCATGCGCCCCATGCGCAGTCTGAAGTGCCCGCGCCGATTGTTCATGCTGAAGCGCCCGCCCGGCCCGATACCGACGATCAGCCGCCGGCGCGCGAGCCGGCTGTGGAAGCTCACCCGCACCCGGCTGCCGCCGAGCACGCCGTAGAGTACGTTGGGCCCGCGCCCGAACCGGCGCAACCTCCGGCTCACGCAGCGGCCGAAGTGATCCCGCCCGCGCCCGTGCCGACCGTGGAACACGTCGTCGCGCCGCCTCCCGCGATGCATGTGCCGCCGACCGCGCCTCCGATCCCGACAGCGATTCCACCCATCGCGGCCACCGCTCCGACGACCGCTCACGCGCACAAGCCGCCAGTCATTCATCAGCAGCAGCAGCAGCCCGTCGCCCGTCCGACCGTCAGCCTCAAGAGTGGGTCAGGGCACGGGCCGGCGACCGTCGAACGCCGGGAAGTGGTCCAGGCCCCGCGCCTGGGCAATCAGGTGCAACTGGAGCCGGCGAAGATCCAGGGCCCGCGCGTGGTGCGCGAGGAAAAGCCCGATCATGTGCCGGTGCCCGGACGCGGCGGGCCGCGCAGCCCACGCCCCGGCGACGCGCCGTCCTTCACGCAAGCCCGCCCGACAACGGGGCGCGGCGTGCGCGTCACCGAGGAGGAGGAGGAAGAGGCCAAGAAGAAGGCCGCCAAGGCCGCCGCCGGACGCACCAATTCCCAGCGCCGTCGCGGCGGGATCGATGGCCGGCGCGGAGAAGCTACCGAAAAACTCCGCGAGTTCAGCGAAGCCGATCTTGAAGAACGCAAGACGCGCCTGGCGCATGCCGCCGGCCACCGGGCCGGCGTCGATCGCCACATGATCAAGACGCAGTTGCGCGGCCATCATGCCATCGCCAAGACCGGCTTGCAGCGCGGCGAGCCGATCCAGATCGAGGAGCCGATCACCGTCAAATCCCTGTCGGCCGCCCTGGGCGTCAAGGGCAGCGATATCCTGACCAAGCTGCTGCGCCAGGGCGTTTTTGCCAACATCAATCAAACGCTCGAGCACGAAACCGCCGAGATGCTCGCCCTGGAGTATGGGGCGGAGTTGGTCATCGCCCGCGAGGCCACGCTCGAAGAGCAATTGGTGCATGAATTCGAGACGCGCGAGCGCAAAGCGGAGAACCTCGTGTCGCGTCCTCCGGTTGTCACGATTCTGGGACACGTCGATCACGGCAAAACCAGTTTGCTCGACCGCATCCGCAAGGCGAACGTTGCCGCGGGCGAGGCCGGCGGCATCACGCAGCACACCGCCGCCTGGATGGTGCAAATGGGCGAGGGCGATGCCGCCAAGCGCGTCACGTTCATCGATACACCGGGGCATCAGGCCTTCACCGCCATGCGCGCCCGCGGCGCGGACATGACCGATGTGGTCGTGCTGGTGGTGTCGGCGGCGGAGGGCGTGCAGCCCCAAACCATCGAATCCATCAACCACGCCAAAGCCGCCAATAAGCCGATCGTCGTGGCCATGAACAAGATCGATCGGCCCGATGCCAACGAGCAGCAGATCCTCGGACAACTGGCCGCCCAGGGCCTTAATCCCGTCGAATGGGGCGGCGACATTGAAGTCATCCGCACCAGCGCCGTCACGGGCCGGGGCATTGAGGAACTCATCGAGATTCTCGATTACCAGTCGCAGTTGCTCGAACTCAAGAGCGATCCGACCGCCGTGCCGCGCGGCATCGTGATCGAAGCGCGAATGGATCCGGGCCTCGGGCCCGTCGCCACGGTGCTCGTCCAGGATGGCACGCTTCGACCCGGCGATGTAGTGCTGGCCGGCCCGGGCTTTGGGCGCGTCCGCAGCCTGCTCAATGATCGCGGGGAGATGATCCAATCCGCCACCGCCTCCACTCCCGTGGTGGTCAGCGGGCTCAATGAGCTTCCCGCCGCCGGCGACAAGGTTTACCAGGTGGCCGACAACGAGCGCGCCCGCGCGATTGCCGAGGACCGCGTCAACCGCCAGCGGCATACGCAACTGGCCGGCCGCAACCAGGTCACCCGCGACAGCCTGCTGGCCAGCATGCGGGCCGGCGAAACCAAGACCATCCACCTCATCATCAAGGCGGATGTGCAGGGATCGATCGAGACCCTCGCCAAGACCGTCACCGATTTCAACACCGAAGAGGTGCGCGTGAAGGTGATCCATGCCGCGGCCGGCGGGATCAATGAAAGCGACGTCGACTTGGCCGCTGCCACGCAGGCCAATGGCGACGAAGTCGTCATCATCGGGTTTAACGTCGTCCCCGACGAATCCGCCCGCGCGCGGGCCGAGCAGAATCATGTGCAGGTTCGGCTCTATCAGGTCATCTACGAGATCTTCGACGATCTCAAGAAGGCCCTGTCGGGCATGCTCGAACCCGAAGTGCGCGAGAAACTGCACGGGCATGCCGAGGTGCGGCAAGTGTTCAAGGTCAGCCGGGTGGGCAGCATCGCCGGCTGCTTCGTCACCGACGGCCACATCCAGCGCGGCAGCCGAATCCGCCTGTCGCGCGGCGGCGTGATCGTCACACAGGACATCGCCATCGAATCCCTCAAACGCGTCAAGGACGACGTCAAGGAAGTAAAAGCCGGCCTCGAATGCGGCATCAAACTCGCCGGCTACGACGACCTTAAGGTCGGGGATATCTTCGAGGCGTATATACGCGAGGAATTCCAGCGGACGCTATGATGTGGGTGGTGAGTGGTCGGGCAGCCTCGTCGGAAGAAACCCTTCGATGTATCACGGGCGTCTCGCCCGTGCTGATGGCGCGGAAATCGAGATATCGCTAATCCGATGAGTTCCCACAACCAACAACCAACAACTCATCTAAAAAATGACCATCGGCGTATTGCAGCTTGAATTGGGAATCGGCGACGCAATGTCCCTGAAGGACAAACGGCGGGTGGTCAAGAGCCTCAAGGACCGGATCGCCCATGCCCACAATGTTTCCATCGCGGAAGTGGGCGCGCTCGATGAACACCGGCGGGCAATACTGGGCCTGGCGATGGTGGCCAATGACGCCCGCTATGTGGAAGGCGCGTTGAGCAAGCTGGTGGATTTCGTCCGCACCGTGCCGCAGGTGGAACTGATCGATTTCCAAACTGAGTTGTTATAGGAAATGATGAGTGATGAGTAAACCGTGACAGCCGAACGCTTCGTCACCGTTCACTCCCCGCTCATCACCCATTATGTCGCGAAGAACCGAACGTCTTGGCAGCATGATCCAGCAGGAGCTGGCGGTCATCATCATGCGCGAGCTCAACGACCCGCGCCTGCAAGGCCTGCCGAGCATCACGCGCGTGAAACTGACGGCGGATCTTTCCATCGCGGACGTTTTCGTGACGATCATGGGGACTCCGGGCCAGCAGACCGCCGCGCTCAACGCCCTGCGCCATTCGGCGGGCCTGATGCGCACCCGCCTCACCAAATCCCTGAGCATCCGCCAGGCGCCGTTTCTGAAATTCCACATCGACGAAGACGCGAGGCGCGAAATCGAAATTCTCGACCTGATCCGAAAAGCCGCCGACGAAAACGCGGAATTGGACCGCAAGCGCGCCCTGGCCGCCCAGGAGGCCCAGCCAGATCCAGCGCAGTCGCCGGAGGGCGCAACATGATTCGACACACTTCAGCCGCTTGCACGGATCATGGAAATGAGGTCGTTGCCGTATCGCGGGCGTCTCGCCCGTGCGGATGGTGCGGCAGTAGAGGAAATGCGATATCCCAGACTCAATACACTACGCACGGGCGGGACGCCCGTGATACGACGAGGTTATTCGGAGATCGAATCCAGTCTTAGAGCATCGCGGACGGCTGAAGTGTTACAAAGAGTCATCCGACGTCATGTTGCCGAAACCACAACTGACAACTGACCACCCACAACCGACCACTGACAATCAAGAATGAAGAACGCCACCAAACACGCCGACGAACTCAAGTCCCTGTGCAAGAAGCTGCTCAAGGAGTTCAAGCCCGAACCGCGCAAGCCGGCGCTTGATCCGCTCAAGGCGCTGGTGCGCGGCGCCATGAGCTTCGACGTCTCCGACACCCGTGCCGAGGAGATCATGCGCCTGATCGACCGCGAGTTCGTCGATCTCAACGAGCTGCGCGTCGCCACCGATCTTGAAATCCAGGAGATGCTCGGCCAGCGCTACCCGGCAATGGAGCGGCGCGTGGCGATGATCACCCAATCGCTCAACAACATTTTCGAGCGCGAGCACACGCTGAGCCTCGACCGCCTCAAGGGCCTCCCCAAAAAAGAGGCCCGCCAGTTCCTGCGCGAGTTGCCCGAGATTCATCCGTTCGTGGAGGCGTATGTGATGCTCTTTGCCTTCGAGGGCTTCGCGTTCCCGGTGGATGATGAGTCGCTGGCGCTGTTCCGCGATCACAAAGTTGTCGATGCCGACACTACCCTGGAAGATGCCCAGAAATTCATCGAGCACCACCTCAAGGCCGAGGAATGCCACGACTTTTTCATGTCCGTCCGGGGCCACCTCACGGAAAAGGCGAAACGCAGGAAAGGATGAATGCCCAATGGCGGTTGTGCTGCGAGTGAGAAAAGTTCTCACGTATCACGGGCGTCTCGCCCGTGCGAATGGCGCGGTAGTCGACGACTGGCAGTATCAGACTGCCCAGCATTAGGCACGGGCGGGACGCCCGTGATACGACGACATAATTCGACTACGTTTGCGCCTTCAACACCATTAGCCTTTATCATTTCCCCTCCCCATGACCAAGCTTCCTGAATCAACCCTGCGTCTCGGCCTGCCCAGCGGCAGCCTGCAGGCTTCCACCGTCGAGCTGTTCGGCCGGGCGGGGTATCGCATTTCCATTGCCGAGCGCAGCGTCTTTCCGCGCATCGATGATGAGAAGATGTCGGCGGTTCTTTTCCGCGCGCAGGAAATCAGCCGATATGTCGTCGATGGCATCGTCGATTGCGGACTGACCGGCTACGACTGGATCGTCGAGAACGGCAACGAAAACGACGTGGTCGAAATCTGCGAGCTGGTCTATTCGCGCGGTTCGTCCAATCCCGCCCGCTGGGTGCTGGCGGTGCCCGAGGAAAGCACGCTGCACAAACCCGAGGACTTTGAGGGCAAGATCATCGCCACCGAATTAGTGAACACCACGCGAAAGTTCTTCGCCGCCCGCGGCGTGAAGGTGAACGTCGAGTTTTCCTGGGGAACCACCGAGATCAAAGCGCGGCTACTCGACGGCATCGTCGATCTCACCGAAACCGGCTCCTCCCTTCGGGCCAATAACCTGCGCATCCTCGATACGCTATTGGTCAGCACGCCCCGGCTCATCGCCAACAAGCAGGCGTGGGCCGTCCCCTGGAAGCGCGAGAAGATGGAAAATATCGCCATGCTGCTTCGCGGGGCCATCGAGGCGCGGATGAAAGTCGGTTTGAAAATGAACGTGCCCGAGGCCCGGCTCACCGAGGTGCTCGCGCTGCTGCCGGCGGAGAAGAGCCCCACCATCAGCCGGCTGGCCGAATCCACCTGGGTTGCCGCCGAGGTCATCCTCGAAGAAAAGCAGGAGCGCGAACTCATCCCCGCCCTCAAGCGCGCTGGCGCGACCGGAATCATCACTTATCCGTTGAACAAAGTCATTCCTTGAAGCGGCTTTCGCCGTTTCCGGATGGAGCGCTTATCGGGTTCTCACTGTGCCTGGGGGTGCGACGGGCTCAGAGTTGGAGATTGAGGTGATTGTGCCGCCTGTCACGACCAGCCAGAGTTCGCTATCCGTGCCGTCTTTCATGGCATGAAGCGTACAGTCTGCCTCTCGGACCTGCAGCGGCCCAAAATAACCGACGCGCGGCTGTATTTGGATGATGCGCGAACTGGTTAATTTGGCGCGGTTATGGGCGAGAGTTTCGGCTTCCGACAACGTGATTCCGACCTGAATCTTATCAAACCGTTCGTTCTCGGCTTTTCGTTTGGCAACGGCTTTTCTTTTCTCTCGTTCCTGATCAGCCTCTTGCCTGGCCATTGCCCTTTTATCCGCGCGTTGCTGCTCGGCGGCGATGGCCCTGTCCTGTGGGCTCACTGGCGCAGCATCCTGCTTGCTGCCGACTTTGGCCAACTCGTTACCCTTGATCACTTGCCTGAGAATGTTGTTTAATTCAGTGAGCTCTTTAACTTTCAATGTTAAATCAGCGTTTTCCTTTTGCAGTTGCACGATCCTGTCATTGAGATCATCGGTTGAGGGCGTGCTGCTAGTTCCAGATGAGCCGGCTTTCACTCTGTGTGGAGCGGGAGACGGAGGCGGAGTCGGCTCCGACGGCGGTGAAGCGGGCTTGCCATCGTCATTAAATATGCTTTGCTCCGCCCTCGCCTGCGACAGGCAGACCATGGATAAAACCACCACGAATGAAATCACGGCCTTCATATTACGCCCTTTGACATGGCACGACCACACAATCACATGAGACGAAGCCACTTCGCTTTATACGACCAACAACCGGCGGCTTCAAGGTCTCACGCGTCCTACTTCATGAAAGCATAAGATGAGGCTTACGACGCCCTCGGGGCCGTGGTTCCTACATTTGCGTTCATCCCCTATAATCCGCCCGACGTTGGAGGAGAGCGTTGTGGAGCCCACAACTGACAACTGACAACGCGCAACTGACAACCCACAACTGACAAAACGAGGAAAAATGGCCGGCCACAGTCACTGGGCAAAAATCAAGCGAGCCAAGGGCGCCACCGACGCCAAGCGCGGCAAGGTATGGAGCAAGATCGCGCGCAAGATCATCATCGCCGCCCGCAACGGCGGCGACCCGCGCGATAACCTTTCCCTGCGCTACACGATCGACGAGGCCAAGGCCGCCAACATGCCCAAGGACACGATCCAGAACGCCATCAAGAAGGGCACCGGCGAATTGGGCGCCGACAATTACGAGCCCGTCACCTACGAAGCCTACGCGCCCGGCGGGATCGCGCTGATGATCGAGGGCCTCACCAACAACCGCGCCCGCACCGCGCCGGAAATCCGCAGCATCCTGGAGAAGGCCGGGGGCAACCTCGCCAGCAGCGGCGCGGTCGCCTTTCAATTTACCAAGCAGGGGATTATCGCGGTGAAGGCGGACTCGGTGGCCGAGGATCAGTTATTGGAGGTGGCGCTGGATGCAGGGGCCGAGGACGTGAAAAACGTCGGCGAAGTGTTCGAGGTGATCACCACGCCGGTCGCGCTCCACAAGGTGAAGGACGCGCTGGCGGCGGCCAACATTCCCGCCGAGGCCGCGGAAGTGGCCAATCTGCCCAATAGCACGATGGCCATCGACGCGGAAGCCGCCGGGAAACTGCTCCGCCTGGTTGATGCGCTGGAAGATAACGACGATGTGCAGACCGTCAGCCATAATGCGGAGATACCGGAAACGGCGCTACTGTAGCGCTCCATTTGTTTCAGCGGCGTTTCAAATTCCCTCTCCAGTACGGAAGAGGTGGATCTGCGTAGACGCGGCGTCCACGCCGCGTGCTTCCCCGGCAGGCGCAACGCTCCCGAAAGCGAAGAGGACGTCGCTTCTACGTAGACGCGGCGTCCCCGCCGCGTGCTTTCCCGCAGGTGCAGCGCTCCCGAAAGCGACGGGGACGTCGCTTCTGTGTAGACGCGGCGCCCCCACCGCGTGCTTCCCCGCAGGCACAGCGCTCCCGAAAGCGACGGGGACGTCGCTTCTACGTAGACGCGGCGTCCCCGCCGCGTGCTTTCCCGCAGGTGCAGCGCTCCCGAAAGCGACGGGGACGTCGCTTCTGTGTAGACGCGGCGTCCCCGCCGCGTGTTTCCCCGGCAGGCGCAACGCTCCCGAAAGCGAAGAGGACGTCGCTTCTACGTAGACGCGGCGTCCCCGCCGCGTGCTTCCCCGGCAGGCGCAACGCTCCCGAAAGCGACGGGGACGGCGCTTCTGTGTAGACGCGGAGCCCCCGCCGCGTGCTTCCCCGGCAGGCGCAACGCTCCCGAAAGCGACGGGGACGTCGCTTCTACGTAGACGCGGCGTCCCCGCCGCGTGCCCTTTCCTCGGGCGCAGTGCCCCCAAATGGTTTACGTTTGCGTCGCTTGTCGTTTAAGGCTACGGCTCCACGACCCGCCGCCTCTGCAATTCCCGCGCGACAAGCCAGCAGACGATGGCCCAGACCAGCCCCACCGTCCATCCCGCCAGCACGTCCGTCGGAAAATGCGCGCCCAGATAGACCCGGCTGCACCCGATCAAAAACGTAAGCGTGGCCGCCAGAAAGAGAAAGTAAAACTCGATCGTCCGCCGGCGGCTGGCGCGGCCGAGCAATCCGCCGAGCGTGAGATAGATGCAGGCGGACAAGGCCGAGTGACCGCTGGGAAAGCTCGTCGTGTAGACGATCACCCCCTCGTGCCGCAACGGCGGGCGGGGCCGGTCGATCACATGTTTCAACCCCGTTGTCAGCAGCAGCGCGCCAAGAGTGGCGGCAACGACAAGCGTGAGCATCCCCCGCCGGCGGGTCAGCAGCAAATAACCGGCGACAGCCAGCACCACCAGCGCCAGCACGGTAATGCCGCCCAACGCCGTGATGTCGCGGCCAGCGTCTTGAACCCAGCGCGGGCCGGGGTGATCGTAGAAAAACCGGTTCGCCGCCCGATCAAAATGGCCCGTGTCGCCGTCGCGCACTTCATCGGCCAGCGCGATGAACCCCCAAACGCCCGCCACGATGGCCAGGATCGCGGCAAGGAACAATCCGCCGCGACTGCCGAGCCAAAGAATCCACTCGCGAAGGGATTGCCACATCGCCGACAGCGTACGCATCGCGGGGCGATTGGAAAGGCGAAGCTGTCAATGATTGCGCTCAATCAACGGCTCATGTCGCACGCGCAAACCGCGCGAGGTCGCAAGATCTTCGTCGAGCTTTACGGCAACTGACTTGTCAATCAGCCGGCCAAGGTTCGATGGGCGGATTCCGCGGCGTAATACAGCGTCAAGCCGGCGACGGCAAGAGCGGGCATGCACCCACCCCCCTACTTCTTCACCGGATGCTCCCGCATATCATCCGCCGCCTCCTCCAGCGACAACACGGCAAACGACGTGGAAAGCTGTGGCCTGTTTTCCATCCACTTTTGCACGCCATGATAGCTGCCATCGGCTTGCTGCTCGCCGGCGAGCTTCTCGACGAACTCCGCCCGCCAGTCGTGCTTGTTTCCCTTGGTATCGGTGATGACCGGCTCGCCATAGGCGCGCATGGCGCGGGCGAGGGTATGGTAGTAATAATAGAGGCCGTAATCGACGGCCTTGGGGTCTTTGGGGTCGGCGTACTGGATGCCGGGGTTTTGATCGACGGTCCAATTATGGCGGATCCATTCCCAGGCGGCCTTGACGCGCGGATCATCCTTGGTCAGGCCGGCATACATCATGCTCTTAAGGCCCGCGTAGGTCATTGAGCCATAAGAGCGGAGCATGCGCTGGCCATTGGGCCCGGTATATTCGCCGGCGTTGGACAGGCCGCCGCTGGCGGGCGTGTAGATGAAGCCGCCGTCGTCGCTGGCCCAGGCCTGGTCGTTGGATTCCGAGCGATTCTGCGCCCGGCTGATGAACGTGATCGCGGCGGCGTAAGCCGGATCGCCCGGCTTCAATCCCGCATCATGCAACGCCTCGATAGCCATTTGCGCGTTGCTCAAATCCGCCCGGCTTCGCTTGCCGTAGCCCCAGCCGCCATAGTTTGGGTCTTTTGGATCGACCTTCTTACTTTGGTTGGCCACGCCTTCGATTTTGTCGGTCCATTCGATGCTTCGCAGATAGGCGACGGCTTTATCAACCGCCTTTTTGTAGGCCGGGTCGTTTGACTTGGCCAGCGCGCTGATGGCGATGGCCGTGTTGTAGGTTGCCAGCACATCCGAGGAGATGCTGCCATCGTCCTTCTGGTAGGTCAGCAGCTTGTCGAAGCCTTTCTTGATGAACGGATCCTCGGCATTGAAGTGATGCGCGCCAACAAACGCCCGAAGCGCGATGGCGGTCATGGCCGGCGGATCGTTCTCCCCCTGCCAGCTTCCATCGGGCTGCTGCTGGCTCTTGAGGAAAGCCAGACCCTTGTCGATTGCCGACTGCGCCAGCCCCGCCGGATCGTGCGTTGCCACGGGGGCGGCCTGGCTGGGGACAGACGGATCCGCCGCGTGCAGCATCGCAAGGGGTGATATGACGATTGCCGCCCCGATCGCCGCAACCAAAACCTGCCCATGTATTCGTTTCATGCCTGCTCCTCGTCGCACCGATTGTTCTGTGCCAATTTCCATCCCATATCATAGGGAGCAATGCTACCGGGTGGGTGAAATTATTGCACAGGTGGGACGAAGCTGCTTACCGTATCACGGGCGTCTCGCCCGTGCCGACGGCGCGGTAGCCGAGGAATTGCGGGATTGCCGATTCTTATAGTGCCCTGCACGGGCGGGACGCCCGTGATACGACGAGGTTCCTCAATGGCCGCCTGTAACAATTTACGAATTGCAGACGGTTGAAGTGTTATTTTGCCTGCGTGTTTGGCGCATGCACTTGGGCAATCGGCTCATTCACCAGATTCCGCGCCAATTCCTCCGCCGCCTGCCCCAGCGCCTGGGCAATCGCTTTCTGCTGGGCGCGGGCGATGGTTTCGTCAAGTTCCAGATCCCTTTTGGTTTTGGGCGCCGAAAAACTCTGCGTTTTGATGGCGGTATCGGTGATGATGCCGCTGCGGGTGTCGAGGAGGACGGCTTCCACCGTCGCATAGGCATGCACGTCGCCGCCGCCGAAGAAATGCTGCTGCTGGTAGCTTTGAATGAACGTGCGATAGACCAGCAGCGTGTCCGCCTGCACGCGCGCCGCCGCCTCGCGGAGGTATGGCACGGTTGTCTGCGCCGGGGTCAGCATGGTCGGCAGTACCATGACCTTTCCCACGCGAGGGCTGCCGCGAAAGGCATTGAGCATGCGATCGGTGCCTTGTTGCTCGATCTGCGCCACGCTTTCCGACCACCATGTCCGCCCCCACGGATACCGCCCGCCGATCCGCACCACCGCCACCCGCGCATGGGCAGACGGATAAACTTTGGCCGACAAAATCCGGTCGATCTCCTGGTTGCTCAGGACCGCCTGATCGGATTTGAACAGCGATTCGGCTAATTGGGCCGAGGGTGTCTGGGCGTCCGCTGTGAGGCGGGAGCTTAAGGTTGTCTCATGTTCCGAAGTGCAACCACAAACAACGGCGGAGAGCGCAATCAACACGACGCAAAGGATGGTTCGCACGGAATCCTCCAGTGAAAGGGCGACCCTAAGAAACACACGGCTCGGAAGCGGCGAGGACGCCACTTCTACGGTTGCCTGCCCGAAGGGCGATGTCGGAAGCACGGCGCTTCCTCGTCAGACCGTGAAGTGTGACCAATGGCAGAAAGGTTCAAGGCGCGCTTTGGAATTGAGAAAAAGTTCAGGTAAATGCAAAGGCGCGGGCCTCGCGCGAAAGAGCCGTCATCGTATCACGGGCGACCGGCCCGTGTGAATGGCGTGGTAGTCGCGGAATCGCGACATTGCCAACCTCAAAGTTTCAGGCACGGGCGGGACGCGACAAACATCACGTTCCGTCTGCATTCAATTCATCCAACACCCGCAAATAATACGGCGTGATATCCCCCGTCGCGTCCTTCAACTCCAGCACGAATCGCTTGTTGATCTGATGGAAATGATCCGCCGGCCAGACGCCAAGGTGCTTGCCCCAGATCGAGCTTTTGACGGAGACCAGGCAATCGTTGTCCCCCTCGGCGTCGTGAACCACCTGCCATGAATGCAGCGCGAACGGCGGAACCTTATTCCACGGCCGAGCGCCGCTGATCGAGTAATATCTCACCGCCGGCGAATCGGGCGTTTGCTCGTTGAACTTCCGGCAGCCTGCGGTGGTCAGGTCGATCATCGCCTGCATGTCCAGGCCCAGGAATTGCGCCAGGCGAAGGCCGCCGAGGCGCTGGCCCAGGTGGCGCAGGCACCAGTCGGCGTACGCCGTCCCGTGATGCGGCGTGGCGATGGTCACCAGCGCGCGCACGCGCGGCGCCATGCCCAGATTCGCGATCATGTATCGGGCGTCCAGGCCGCCCATCGAATGGCCGATCACGATCACGGGGTCGTTGGGCCGGCCCAGGATATCGAGCTGGCGCAGGATGGTTTCCTTGAGCTGCCGGGCGCGTGTGGCGATGCCCGCGGTCGGATGAACGCGCGGCACGATCAGCGGATGCCCCCGCGCCGCCAGCGCCCGCTCGATCCCGCCGCTGAAATACGACATGCGAAATTTGCCGATTTGGAAATTCCCCAGACCCATGAAGCCGTGATGCAAAACGAGTGGCAGCATTCGCGGAGATTGTATGGGGACTCAAGAGGGGTTCACCAGGCGGCGCGGACCCGGGGGCCGCAAGGCAAGTGAAGGTGGAAATCCGAAATCCGAAGCACGAAATCCGAAACAAATCCAAAAGAAGAAATAAGAAAGCAAAAAACGCCGAAGCGCAATTCCCTGTGGCCGATTCAATCGGATGATGCGGCGTGGGTCGGAGCAAGAAGGGCCTCGCTGTATCACGGGCGTCCCGCCCGTGCGGGTTGCGCAGATTTTTTCCGCAAACTGCAATTCTTCAAGATTTGTCGCCATCGGCACGGGCGAGACGCCCGTGATACGTCAGAAGTTCCCAAATAAAGTACCCCGAAATCGCGCCCACCGAATGCATTTATCTCTCTTCGGCCCTCTTCTCCGCGCTCTCCGCGTCTCTGCGGTGAATCCTTATTTTCGGTCAGCCAACGACTCGTTACTGGAAATCCCCGCCCGCCTCTGTACATTGCGGCGGATTTTGATGGGAAGCAGATTTCACTATGCCACGACGCACCGACATTCATTCGATCCTCATCATCGGCTCCGGGCCCATCGTCATCGGGCAGGGGTGCGAGTTTGACTATTCGGGCGTGCAGGCGTGTCGGGCCCTCAAGGAGGAGGGGTATCGCGTCGTTTTGATCAACAGCAATCCCGCCACGATCATGACTGATCCGGAATTCGCGGATGCCACGTATATCGAGCCGATCACGCCCGAGGCGGTCGAGAAGATCCTGCAATACGAGGCGCGCGGCCCGCACCCGGTTGACGCGGTGCTCCCGACGCTCGGCGGGCAGACGGGCCTCAACACCGCAATGGTCTGCTACGACCGGGGCATCTTTACCAAGTACGGCGTCCAGATGATCGGCGCCAACCGCCAGGCCATCTTCCGCGGCGAAGACCGCCAGGTCTTCAAAGACCTCATGCTCAAGATCGGCCTCAAGGTTCCGCGCAGCGGCGTGGTTCATAATATCGAGGAAGGCCGCAAGGTTTTGGAAGACATCGGCCTGCCGCTCATTATCCGTCCGGCCTTCACACTTGGCGGCACCGGCGGCGGAATCGCCTACAACATTGAGGAATTTGAAACCATCGTGCAGCGCGGCCTCGACGCCTCCCCGTATACCGAGGTGCTGATCGAGCAGTCGGTGATCGGGTGGAAGGAATTTGAGATGGAGGTGATGCGCGACAAGAACGACAACGTCGTCATCATCTGCTCCATCGAAAACCTCGACCCCATGGGCGTCCACACCGGCGATTCCATCACCGTCGCCCCCATCCAGACGCTGACGGATAAGGAATACCAGCGCATGCGGGATGCGAGCATCGCCGTCATCCGCGCGGTTGGAGTTGAAACCGGCGGGAGCAACATCCAGTTCGCCATCAACCCCGACAACGGCGACATGATCGTCGTCGAGATGAACCCCCGCGTCTCCCGCTCCTCGGCCCTGGCTTCCAAGGCCACCGGCTACCCCATCGCCAAGCTCGCGGCGAAGTTGGCCGTCGGTTATACGCTCGATGAATTGCCCAACTACATCGCCAGCAAGAAGAGCAAGGATGGCAAAGGGTACGACACGCATACGTCGGCGTGTTTTGAGCCATCGATCGATTACGTGGTAATTAAGATTCCGCGTTGGACCTTCGAGAAATTCCCCGATGCCGATGAGACGCTGACCACGCAGATGAAGAGCGTGGGAGAGGCGATGGCCATTGGCCGCACGTTTAAGGAGGCGTTGCAAAAGGGGATTCGTTCGATGGAGGTGAAGCGCTTTGGCTTTGGGCTGGATAAGTATGACAAATGGTTGAATGCGTCGCGTATCACGGGCGTCTCGCCCGTGCCGATGGCGTCGGAAGTTGGCGAACCGCGGATTCCTGTTTCCCCAAGCAACCCGCACGGGCGAGACGCCCGTGATACAACAAGCCAACTCTCGGCCAACATGCGCGGCGATTCGACGGCTGACAACGCCGACAAAACCACGCAAGGCGAATCCCTTGACCACGAATGGCCCATCCCCGAAGGCAAACTCACCCGAAAGCTCGCCGTCCCCAGCCAGGGCCGGCTCTACTACATCCGCTACGCCATGAAGATGGGTTGGAGCATCGAGCGCATTCATGAACTGACAAATATCGATCCGTGGTTTCTGGGGCAGATGAGGGAACTGGTGGAGTTTGAAGAGCAACTGTTCGTTGCGCCGACAGAAATTAGGACGCAGAGAAGCCCGGCGCCACACCTGCATGAGACGGAGATTCACGTGAATTATGGAGGGTCTGACCCTTCGATCCTCCAGCGCGCCAAGCAATACGGCTACTCCGACGTTCAAATTACAAACGCGAGCCAGGCGCCCACAGGCATCGTTCGCCGCGCGCGCGCAGTCGTGGCAATCAAGCCGGTCTACAAGCTAGTCGATACCTGCGCTGCCGAGTTCGAAGCGGCCACGCCTTACTACTACTCCACATACGAAACTCCCTACCAACAACTGACAACTGACAACCAACAACTGACCATCTCGGAAGACGAAATCCGCCTCACCGACCGCCCCAAAGTCATCATCATCGGCGGCGGCCCCAATCGCATCGGCCAAGGAATTGAATTCGACTACTGCTGTGTGCAGGCGGCGTTCGCGATGAAGGAGCTGGACCTCGAGTCAGTCATGATCAACTCCAACCCCGAAACGGTCAGTACCGACTATGACACGTCGGACTTGCTCTTCTTTGAACCGTTGACGCATGAGGATGTGTTGAATGTATGCGAACGGTTGAATGGTGGGCCATTCGCAGAACCCGCGAAAGCGGGCGTTACGCAAAATCCCGCGCGACCCGCTATTCCGTCCGCCAATTTAGTCAAAGGCGTCATCGTCCAATTCGGCGGCCAGACGCCACTGAACCTGGCGAAGGGGCTACGCGACGCCGGCGTTCCCATCCTCGGCACCGCCGTCGAATCGCTCGATGCCGCCGGGGATCGGGAGCAGTTTCGCGCGCTTTTGCAGAAGCTTGGCCTTCGCCAGCCGGAGAACGGCATCGCCCGCAGCGTCGCCGAGGCGCGCGAGATCGCCCGGCGGATCGGGTATCCGGTTCTCGTTCGGCCGAGTTTTGTTCTTGGCGGCCGGGCGATGGAGATCGTCAGCGACGAGAGCCAGCTTAATTATTACATGGCCAACGCCGTGGAAGCGTCCACCATCGCCGACGCCCCCATCCTCGTCGATAAGTTTCTCGACGCGGCCACTGAAGTGGACGTGGATTGCATCTCCGATTTCGATCAAGCCATCATCATCGGCGTCATGGAGCACATTGAGGAAGCCGGCATTCACTCCGGCGACAGCGCCTGCTCGCTGCCGCCCTATTCGCTTTCTCCCGAGATCGTCTTGGAACTCAAACGCCAGACGCGCGAGCTGGCCCGCGCACTTCGCGTGCGCGGGTTGATGAACGTGCAGTACGCGATCAGGGATGGCGAGATTTATGTGATCGAGGTGAACCCGCGGGCCAGCCGCACCGTGCCGTTCGTCTCCAAAGCCACCGGCATCTCCTGGGCGAAAATCGCGGCGAAAGTCATGGCCGGCAAATCGCTCGCCGAGCTGGGCGCAACCGAGCAGCCCGACCCGCAACATGTTTCGGTCAAGGAAGTCGTTTTCCCCTTCACCAAATTCCCCGGCGTGGATGTGATCCTTGGCCCGGAGATGCGCAGCACCGGCGAAGTGATGGGCATCGACCGCGACTTCCCGATGGCCTACGCCAAGGCCCAAATCGCCGCCGGCACGCTGCTGCCGACCAAGGGCACCGTTTTCATCTCCGTGCGCGATGGAGACAAGGACTCTATCGTCAGCGCGGCGAAATTGCTGGCGGACGCGGGCTTCCAGATCGTCGCCACCGGCGGCACACACGCCGTGCTGTCCAAAAACGACGTGCCCGCCAAGCGCGTCAGCAAGCTCTCCGAGGGCCGGCCCAACATCCGCGACATGATCAAGAACGGGCAGGTGCAGCTCATCATCAACACGCCGACCAAAAAGGGCCCCGCCACCGACGAAGGCAAAATCCGCGCGATGGCGGTGCTGAACAAGGTCCCCATCGTCACCACCATCACCGGCGCCAACGCCGCCGCGCGGGCCATCCTGGCCCTGCAAAAACAGGATTGGAGCGTGAGACCGCTTCAGGAGTATTTCAGAGATCCCCCAACACCCTGAAGCGCGGCAAGAAGATTAACCACAAAGGCACAAAGACACGAAGAAGTTCGACAGATAACAAGGTTCGGACTTCGTGCATTGAGTTTCGGCTGTCCACCCATAGCTGAGTCGCGGCACGATCAGCGCTGCCTCTCTTCGTGTCTTTGTGCCTTTGTGTTAAATCCGAAATTCTGGAAAAGGATGTCGCGAGCGTGGAGCTTCCTCGGATCAGCGTTATTTTGCCGACCCTCAACGAGGCGGAGAATCTTCCGCTGGCGTTGCCGCGCATCGCGGCGGCGCTGGAGGGGCGGGAGTTTGAGGTATTGGTGATCGACGATGCCAGCCGCGATAACACCCCGGCGGTGTGCGCCGATCTTGCCCGCGACTATCCCCTGACGCTGCACATCCGCCCCGAGCCGCGCAATGGGCTCAGCGGCGCGGTTTTGGAAGGCATGGCCCTGGCGCGCGGTGAGATTTTCGTGGTCATGGATGCCGACTTGCAGCACCCGCCGGAAAAGCTGCCGGAGTTGCTCGCGCCGCTGGAGCGCGGCGAGGCGGATTTCACGTTAGGCTCGCGTTACGTCCCCGGCGGAAGCACGCAGGATTCCTGGGGGCCGTTGCGCCGGTTCAACTCGCGCATCGCCACGCTGCTGGCCCGCCCCTTCTCCGGCGGCACGCACGATCCGATGTCCGGCTTCTTCGCCCTTCGCCGCGCTACTTTCGAGCAGGCCCAGCGCCTTACGCCGCTGGGATATAAGGTGGGGCTGGAGTTGATGTGCAAGTGCCGCGTGCGCAGCGTGCGCGAGGTGCCGATCCACTTCTCCGCGCGCACGCACGGCCAATCCAAGCTCACGCTGCATCAGCAGTTCCGCTACCTGGAGCATCTGAGCCGGCTGTACGATTTTTGCTATCC
Organism: Tepidisphaeraceae bacterium; assembly: GCA_035648595.1. Taxonomy (GTDB): domain Bacteria; phylum Planctomycetota; class Phycisphaerae; order Tepidisphaerales; family Tepidisphaeraceae; genus RYN-428. The sequence goes on along the minus strand of DASRLH010000056.1, from coordinate 856 downwards.
GCGCCTCTCGCCGATCCTCAAGTTCCTCATCGCCACCGCCTGCGGCTGGCTGGTGGCGCTTGGGGCGTACCTGGCATTGGTTGCCCACAACGTCGGCCCCGTCGCCGCCCCCGCCTTGGCGTACCTTTTTGCCATCCTCACAACCGCCATCTTCCATTTCCGCTACGTGCGCACCCAGCGCGAATTCCTCCTCTCGTCGCACCCCTGGCTCGATTTCGCCGTGATTTCGTTGGCCGAGTGGTGCGCCTGCTGGCTGTGCGCGCTCTGGCTCGTGGGCCATGGCGCGCGCCTCAGCACCCTCGAACTGTTTATCATCACCTTCGCCTGCGCCACCATCGTGCGATACATCCTGCGAAAGGAACTGATGCAGGACATCCGGGGTTTGAGAAAGGATCCGCGGAAGGAAAATATGTTGTGATCGGCACGCAAAAAAAATCTGGCGAAATGGTTCTTGACAGGTCCGGGGAATATGCGGGTGCATGTCCGCTCTTGCCGTCGCCGGCTTGACTTTCTCAGGCGGCTTTTTGCGCTGGAAGTGGGCCGTGGCCGACGGCGCTGGTACGGACGCGGGCGTTTCCCAATAGCGTTGGGCTCGGCCCTCCTCGCTCAGGTAGGCCGCACGCACCTGCAGCACCGCCTCGGCCCCTTCCTTGACCCAGAACTTTTCCGAGCCTTTCACCCGCCGGTTGAATTGCTTGATCAGCGACGGCCCCCGTTCCCCGGCACGCGTCTGGACACGCCCGCCATCCAGCATCACCGCCGCGGCGCCCGTCGGCGGCTCGCGGTAATCACGCGCCAGCCGGTCCGCGCGAAACGCCGACACCTGGGCATCACGCGCCGCGGCCCATTCCCCACC
>DASRLH010000055.1:0-16712 GCA_035648595.1 Tepidisphaeraceae bacterium | reverse complement strand
AACGCCTTCGTACCTTGTTCGCCCTGGCTTCCATGCCAATACTCCTTTGAATCAATGGAACGTTAATGCCACCAATATGTTATACTCGCTGGCAGAAACAAAAAAATGTGACGAAAGATGAGGCGAGACGCCCGTGATACGGTAACGGCCTTGGTCCCAAGCGCTTCATCGCCGTGCCTTCGACTGAAGTGTAATCGCGATTTTAGCACGTCTGCCGCGACTGCAAAATATGCAGGCGATGCGGGAAGGCCCCCATGTCGGCCGGCGGATGGTATAACTCTCTTATGCGGCCCAACGCCTGTGCGCGGCCTTCGGCAATCCGCGCGGCATTTACCCTGGTTGAACTGCTGGTGGTGATCGCCATCCTCGGCGTACTCTTGGCGCTGTTGATGCCCGCCCTCGCCGCCGCGCGGGAAGCGTCCAATCGCGTGAAGTGCGCATCCAACCTGCGATCACTGGGGCACATTCTCTATCTATTCTCCGACGATTACCATCGGCTCCCCGAGTCGCAGAACACGCCCTACTCGGGCGCGGGCGGCTGGATGCCGACCTGGATGTACACCAAGGATTACTTCGCCCTGGTGGACCGATATGGCGCGGACCAACGACTGTTTATCTGCCCGTCCTCGCCCACCGCGGCGATTGGCCCATCCGGGTTTCAGTATGGAGAAGGCAGCGAGCTGTCGGCCCGCGTGGCGCTCGATGATCTGCCGGACAATCCGGGGAAAGTCGCGCAGGGCGAGATGGATCTCACCAGCCGATGGATGGCGACCGACTACCAATACATGGGCCGCAATATCCAGGAAACCGCGGCCCCGGGCGGCGCCGATCCAGATGGAGCTCCCTTCGAGGTGACCCGCATTGATCGAGGCACCCACACCGGCACCCCCGATGATGCCAACCCCCCGCTGATGGCCGACATGGCCTCCTACGACCTGAGCGGCCGCTATGGCTATTATCATGGCCGCTCGTGGAAGATACCCTCCTTCGATCCGACGCCGTCGCTAAACCCCTGGCACACCGGCACCGCCAGCGCGCACCTGGGCGATGTCCGCATCAATGTCCTGTACCGCGACGGGCACGTCGAGCTCAAGACGCCGGATCTGCACGCCTACTTTAGTTATGACGATACGTACTATTTCCACTGAAGTGCAATCTTTGCAGTGCCGGTAACTCAATGTCAAATGCAAGTTAAGCTGCCTCTGCCGCACTGGACAAAAACGTGGCGGCGTTTTCTTCAACCAGGTAAAGGAGAGGCAAATGCAATTCAAGAAATCAGCGATGTTGGCCCTTGCCGCGACTTGCGCCGGGGGGCTGGGGCTTCCATCCATCGCTCGCGCGACTTTCCATGAATGGCGGATCGACGAACTGTATTCGAATGCCAGCGGGACCGTGCAATTCATCGAGCTTCAGCAGCCGTCGTTCGAATTTGATGATGAGCGGTTTGTGGGCAGCCAAATCCTCGCGGAATCGGCGTTGGGTCACAGCTTCACGTTCCCGAGCAATCTCCCCGGCGTTCCCGTGGCGGACCAGAATTTCCTTGTTGCCACGCCCGGCTTCGCGTCATTGCCGGGGGCGCCGACGCCCGATTATGTGCTTCCCAGCAACAACTGGTTCAGCACCGCCGGCGATACCCTCAACTACGCCAGTGGAATTGACACCCTGTCGTTCACCGGCTCGCAACTTCCAACCGATGGCATCAACTCCATCAACCGCGCATGGGGCACAACGCCGCTGATCACCGGCCGAGAAACGCCGACCAATTTCGCGGGCGTGCCGGAACCGGCGACGCTGGGCTTGCTGATCATCGGCGCGGGGCTGGGGTTGATGCGGCGAAGGCGGGCCGTGTAGCGATCGCCTGCATATGCGACGTAGAAGCGGCGTCCTCGTCGCTTCTGCTGCCAAATCCGGGCGGAAAGAGAAGCGGCGGGGACGCCGCTTCTACGTTGGCGTCTTGCTTTTCCCAGAGTGGTTCCGGGTCCGTCGCGACCTCCACGCACACGCCGCCATTGAGTTCGGCGATGGATTCCCCCATTTGCCGGGACCCGACATTGGGATTGCGAACCTGCTCGACGTGAATCGCCAACCCTCCTCCGACACCACCGGGGCACGCCTCGCGCGAGCGGGGTGGCTAAACGGCGACAGGCCGGCTTCGCCGGGCGGGGGACGAGATCGTTGACTCCACCGCGTGCCGCCCCACCCCTTCCGCTTCATCTCCCGTTCCATATCGCAAGCAAAATCCCGGCGTGCTTTGATCGGCGTGTGCCGGGGCCTATGCTTGGACGGCCCGGCATGCGGCGTGCTACCGCCTCGCGATCAAAGTTCCCGAGACCGCGCCCATGCGAACACCTATGAACGCTGAAATGAGTCGTGAATGAAGAGGATTTTGCCTTGGGCGCTGATATTGGTGGCCGCGATCGCGGTGGGGTTGATCATTGCGCGCCAGCGCGTGCATCAGATGCCGTCGTGGTATCCGCATCGGATCACGGATCCGGTCGCCCGGCGGGCGGCGGCGAATAGCGCGGAGCATTCGCTGATCGATGCGTTTAACGCCGCCAGCGCGGCCCAGGCCGCCGAAACGCGCGCCCGGCTCGCCGCCGCGGCGCGGGAGAATGAAAAGTCGCCGGCCCAGGCGGACGCCGGGCGCAAGCCGATTACCCTGCATTTTTCAGAGCAGGAACTGAATGCGTTTTTCGATAAATGGGAGCGCGAGTTTGGCTGGAAGGAAAAAGCCGGTAAAACGATTCAGGACCCGGCTATCGCGGTGGAAAGCACCGAATTGATTTTGGCGGCGACGGTTGCGACCCGGGAGTTCAACACGGTTCTCAGTCTGCATTTTGAACCGAGGCTGGCGGATGGGAAGTTGAGCATGAACCTGGCCCGCGTGACCGCCGGCACGCTTCCGTTGCCACGGGCGTATTACAGCCGCTATGAGCGGAAGCTGGAGACGGCAGTGAACGCGAAGCTGCCGACGTGGCGCGAGCAGGCGGATATTTCGCCGGCCGGTTCGGCGAACCGCGCGGCGGTGCAGGCGGGCATGGGGGAATTGCTGTTGCATGCCCTGCATGATGAGCCTGCCGAGCCGGTGATTTTTCTGCCCAACCTCGCGCCCGGGCACTCAGGCAGCCTGCCGGTCAAAATCACGGACATCAACCTTGATAACAAAACTCTCACCCTCACCATGATGCCGATGGACCGCACCGAGCGGGAGGCGTTGCTTGCGCATCTGCAGGAAGCCCGCACTCTCGAGAGCGGGGCGACGGCGAGCGACAAAGATCAATCAACGCACTGATCATCCCAGCGCGCCTGTCCACGCCGGGGCACAGCGTACTCGCGCCGCCCCGGATTGGAGGCGCGGTCGTGAAATTGTGACGGAAACGCGCTCCCAATCCGGGGCGGCGCGGCTGGGAAGTTCCCGCAAATCTCAACGCCGGTCGGCGCCGCTCTACCCCGGCGTGGACAGGATCTCTTGGTCCTTTATCCCAGCAGTTCCTGCCGGTGGGAGGCAGTTTCTGCGCCTTTCAGTTGAACTGACGGATCGCGGAAGCGATCATATCGCGCCTCGGAATCCTATTGTCATTTCGTGTTTCGCGCTTTTCGAGGCTCTTTCGGCGGGTCGGGGCCGGAAGGGGCGATTCTAAATTTCATCGCTCACGTTTCTGGCACACCCGTTGTTACCAGAAGCGCGATGACACGAAACACAATAACAACTGAGTGTTCGTCAAAGACTCTGGGCGAGCGCGTGGTGGACTTGGCGCGACTGGTAGCTGCCACTCACTTGGACATCATTCTTCGCGGGCCCGCCGAGCATGGTTGCCAAGACGGAGGCGCCCGCCTTAACAATGGCATCGGGCAGCCTTTCCCCGTGACCGCCTGTTCGAGCCGATACCCTCGGCAATAGATGCTAGCTCTCATGTGAACACAGGGCGGGCGCGAAGGATTCGCGCCCCCAGGCTTCTTCTTGCAAGGATCATGGATGATCTACGGTCTTTATCTCTCCGCCGCCGGCGTGATGAGCAATTCGTATCGCCAGGATGTGATCGCCAACAATCTAGCCAACTCGGAGACCATCGGGTTCAAACGCGATCTGGCTGTTTTCCGCGAACGCCCCACCGCCTTGCGCGAGCGCGGCCAAGGTGGCGATTACAGCGACCCGATCCTCGAAAATCTGGGCGGCGGCATCCTCGCCTCGCGCAGCCTGCTCGATAACCATCAGGGCGACCTGGAACACACCGGCAACCCGCTGGACGTCGCCATCGTCGGCAACGGATATTTCTCCGTCACCAATGGCCGGCAGCAAACGCTCACCCGCGATGGCCGGTTCATGCTCAATCGCAACGGCGAATTGATCTTGTCCAACGATCGCGGCCAGCGCGTGCTCGATCCCAAAGGCAAGCCGATCCATCTCGATCCCAATGCTCCGGTCGCCATCACCAGTGACGGGCAGATCACGCAAAACGGAAACGCGGTCGGCGCCATCGGCCTGTTCGACGTGGCCAACCCGGCACTCCTGAAAAAGCAGGGGGGCACAATGCTGGCCTACCCCGATGGCACGCCCCTGCAAGCCGCCACCGGCTCGCTGGCCATCGAGTCCCAGGAAAAATCCAACGTCGATCCCACCACCGAACTGGCCGAATTGATGACCACCCAGCGCAATCTCGAAGCCAACGCCAACATGATCAAGTATCAGGATTCCATGCTGGCGCAGTTGGTGAGCAGCGTCGGCAAGATTACGTAAGCCGCATTTTTTTCATCAGGAACGCGTTGACCTCCCGCGGATGGGTCGCGCTACAGAATCAATAGCAGCCTATAGAGAAGCGGGTATCGGAACGCCAAGGATGCGGCAGATTGATTTCGCAGTGCCGCGTTTCAAAACCTTATGGCGCGGAACAGGCGATTGAGCGCGCGTCTGAGGATTGACCCAAACGTCATGGCGGCCGCCATGATGGTGAAGAAAGCAGTCGTACAATCGAAGGTGCTTTTCAAGAACGCGCCTGTTCACGGTTTATGGCCCGCCATGGCAGGCTCAAGCCTGACTTTGAGTTTAGCCCGCGATTGTGCCAATGCTTTCATCGCGTCGCGAGCATTCTCAAATGCCTCCGGAATCGTTTCCGCCTCCGTTATAAGCTGAGGGTCGAGCGGCGACGTGACAATGTAGCCCCCCTCCTCTGCGTCCTCTAGAGTAATGACGAGCTTTCCATCACTCACTGTGTATCGTTTGGCCATACAATCTCGCTGCTTATAGGAAGATCAAAATAAGTTTAGCCTGACGCAGGGAACAATGCGAATCACAAAACGCCGGCTGGACCATGCCAAGCTGCTCGAGCTAAGTGAATAACGCTGTGGATTGCGGGTACTTTACTCGCTCTCAAAAAGCGTTTCCGCATCCACCGGCGCCGGCGGCCGATATGTCAATCCCAGATGCTCATACGCCAGTTTCGTCGCCCGGCGGCCCTGGCGGGTGCGGATGAGGAAGGCATTCTGCAAAAGGTACGGCTCAATCACGTCTTCGAGCGTGTCGCGCTCTTCGCCCATCGTCGCGGCGACGGCTTCCACGCCGACTGGGCCGCCTTCATACACCTCGATCAGCGTTCGCAGAAACGTGCGATCCTGATCGTCCAGGCCCTTGTGATCGATGCCGGCCAGTTCCAGGGCCGATTGCGTGATGGCCAGCGTGACCTGCCCGGTGCCTTCGACGGCGGCAAAATCGCGCACGCGCCGCAGCAGCCGATTGGCGACCCTGGGCGTGCCCCGGCTTCTTCTTGCCAATTCCCATAGCGCTTCCTCCTGCGCCTCAAGTTTCATCAATTTCGCATTGGCCACGAGGATTTCGTGCAGCGCCTTGGGGGCGTAAAACTCGATGTGCTCGCTGATGCCGAACCGGCCGCGCATCGGGCCGGTCAGCAGGCCGATGCGGGTGGTGGCGCCGATCAAGGTGAACGGCTGCACGGGGATGGTCATGATCCGCGCGTTGTTGCCGCGATCGAGGGTTACGTCCACCTTGAAGTCTTCCATCGCCGGGTAGAGATATTCCTCGACCACCGCCGACAGCCGATGGATTTCGTCGATGAACAGCACGTCGAGCATCTGGAGATTGGTGAGGATGCCGGCAAGGTCGGCGGGCTTGGTGAGAGCCGGGCCGTTGGTGATGTGGGCCTTGGAGCCGACTTCGTTGGCGATGATCGTGGCCAGCGTCGTCTTGCCCAGGCCCGGCGGGCCGTGCAGCAACACATGATCCACCGGCTCCTTGCGCCCGCGTGCCGCCTGCACCGCGATCTTGAGCTTGCGGATCAATTGCTCCTGCCCGACGTACTGCGCGAATTTCCGCGGGCGAAGCGCGAAGTTAAAACGCTCTTCCTCCTCCCCTCCGGACCCCGGCCCCACGATACGATCACGCGGCATGGCACTGTTTTAGCGATGAACTGCCCCATCACAAGTGCAGGCTCGCCGCCAACAAATCCGAAATCCGAAACTCGAATCCGAAACAAGATTAAAAGACAGGAAAATGCAACTTGCAAAGCAGAGGCGCGCTCGATTGAAATGTCTGCCCCACCAAGTCGCCACAAACGCGAGTTGCACCCGACGCGCAATCTTATTTTACGGTTTGCGTGACTCCCAGCCGCTCCAGCACCTCCGGCGGGGGGCCCTCGAAGCTCGCCAACGCGATATTTCCGACATATCCAATCGCCTGCCAGCCCGCCGGGGTGGCGTAATAGGCGGCGGCGCACAGGTCGCGGAATTTGCTGAAAAACCGGGCCGGTTTGCGGAATTTTGGTTTGGCGGCGGCGGTGAAGCAGATGTCGTCGCAAATGGCGTGTTGCTGCTTTGGAGATAGCGCCGCGAACGTTCCTTTGAAGCGTTGGTTGGACTCGGCCTCCAGCCAGGCCAATCCGTCAAGGATCACCGGCCGGTCGCTTTGCTGCTCGTGGTAGGGGGCGGATATCCATTCATCGATCATCTCGACGGCGCCCACTTCGCTGGCTGCCGGGCCGAGGCGATCCCTGGGAATGATCATGTCCGCCAGCGCGGCGGCCGTTTTGTGCTGGGCGTTGCTGAAAGTGAGGGGCCAGACGTCGCCGGGCTTGTAGATCTTCATCAGATCCGGATCAAAGCCGTAGCTCTTGACCGCGGCAGACCCGGTCCCCGCGGCGCTCGAAGCATTGCCAACCGTCGCGGCGGCGCGGGCGATTCCCTTCGTCGGCAGCGCGGACGCCGCCACCGCCGCCATCACCCATTGCATCGCCTGCCGGCGCGTCGGCCGCGCTGGCTGGCCGGGCTGTGCGCTGTCGTCGCGCGATGCGTTATCGGAGGTAGGCGCGACCGCTTCGCCACGCACATGCAGGGGAACCAGTGGATTGGCGTTGCTCACAGGTTTCCTTTCTTCATCTCGTCAACCAGGTGATCGCAGGCCCGCCATGAAAGGGCCATGATCGTCAGTGTCGGATTCTTGTCGGCGTTCGAGGCGAACGGCGCGCCGTCGCACAGCAGCAGATTCTTCACGTCCCAGGTCTGGTTGAACGAATTGCAGACGGATTTTTTGGGATCGGCGCCGATGATCGCGCCGCCGACTTCGTGGATGATTTCGCCGGGCCGCTTGAGGCTCCAGCCGGGCTTGGGGTTGGCGGGGCCGCGCACCGTGCCTCCCATGGCGGTCATCAATTCGCCGAAAGTCTTCTCGGCATGGGCGGCCTGATTCAATTCGTGGCTGCTCCATTTCCAATGGAACCGCAGCACCTGCAGGCCGAACTTATCCTTCACGGTTGGATCAAGATCCGCGTAGCAATTCTCGTTGGGAATCATCTCCCCGCGCGAGGCGAAGTACATGAACGCGTCGTAATACCGGCGGGCATCTTCCTTGAAGCGTGTGCCGTAGCTTCCGCGGGTGAGGTCTTCGGGGACGGGGTTGTAGCCACCGGGCATTTCGCGCGAGCCGCCCAGTTCGATGTGGTAGCCGCGGGCGAAATCCAGTTTGCCGGCCTTTTGCTGTTTGTAGAGCCACCAGGGGGAATACAGATGATCGCCGCCCGCGCCGTCGGCGTTGTGCGGCGGCAGATTCTCCATCGCCGGCACATGCCCGCCCAGGCCCGCGCCAACCGTGTCCATGATGTATTTGCCGATCAGGCCCGAAGAGTTGGCGAGGCCGTTTGGGAAGGCGTGGCTTTTGGAATTGAGCAGCAGTCGGACCGATTCGCACGCCCCCGCCGCCACGATCACCGCCTTGCCATTCACCCGGCGTTCCTTGCCGGTGGTCTTGTCAATGAAGACGACGCCGGTGGCTTTGCCGCCTTTCACCACCACTTCGCGGGCGTGGGCATCGGGAATGAGATCGAGATTCCCGGTGGCCAGCGCGGGCGGCAGATGAACGGTGGTCGATTGATAGTTGGCCATCGCCGAGCAGCCGCGCCCGCATTCGGTCGCCCAGAAACAGGCGCCCCGGCTTCCCATCGCCTGCCCCACGATGCGCTGCGCCCATTTATTTCCCGGATAGAGCTTGGCGGGGATGGTCTTGAAATCCAGCGTCCGGGTCAGCACCGCCCGGTGAATCGAAATAATCGGCACGCCCACCTTCGGCGAATGCTTTTGCGCGAACAACTCCGCCGCCCGCGCTTTGGGCGCCGGCAGCAAAACGCCCGGCGGAGAGTTTGGCGTATTCTCCATCCCCTCATTCGTCCCGTACACGCCGATCAGCATCTCCACTTTGGTGTAGTATGGCTCAACGTCCTCATACGAAATCGGCCAGTCGAAGCCCAGTCCATCCCGCGAGCGCGGCTTGAAATCGTAAGGCCCATTTCGCAGCGCGATGCGGCCCCAATGGTTGGTGCGTCCGCCGAGCATGCGCGGCCGCCACCACTTGAATTTTTCGTCCGCCTTTTCCTGAACGCTGGTGTATGGCTCGCCGGGCACTTCCCACCCGCCGCCCACGGTGGCATCGTAAAAGCCAAACCCTTTTTCGCGCGTGGCGTTGCCCATCAACGGCGCCTGGCCGGGGCCGTTGAACATGGGCGTTTCGGTGATCGGATCGTAGCTGCGGCCCGCTTCGAGCATGCAGCACTTGAAGCCCGCCAGCGTGAGTGTAAACGCCGCCTGCCCGCCGCCCGCGCCCGAGCCGACGATCACCACGTCATAATCGCTTTTCGCCTCATCGGCGGAAATAATCGCCATGCGCAAAACCTCGTCCCAAGTGCTGCCGGAAAAACGCCAGCCGCCATCGAGGTTATTGTTACGATGAAACGGCGTGAAGGGTCTATTTTCAGCGACAATCTCAGACGTGGATTGATACAGCGAGGGGGTGCGGACGTTGCGGACGCACACCCGTGGAAGCCGCGGGCCGCCGCTTTCGTTCCGGGTTTAGCACAGAAACAAAAGCGACGAGGACGTCGCTTCTACGAACACCCACAAACCTCATGTGTAGTCATTCGCACGGCCCCCAGCGCCGTAGAAGCGGCGTCTCGCCGCTTCTTTTCTGTGAACGCCCTCGGCATCGCAGTATTGCGTCGCCACCGCCATATTCGGCACATCCGCCGCACTTTGATGCAAACGGGCGCGGGGGCCTGTCGCGGGCGCGAATATCCGATGCGTCTTGGGCGTTGGCAGGGGTAGACTGGGCCCATGCCCGTGTGGGACGATTCCTCAGCTTCCTTCGCCGCCGGCCCTTGCGGGCCAGTAATGGCGGCGGCGCGGTTGGGAGAACCGCGGGCCGAGTCATCGAACGATTATCGGCGCGCGGCCCGGCGTCTGCGCGGGATGCACGCGGATGATCCCGCCCGGCTTCATCGCGGGCTACGCGAATTGTCGCGCCGGCACGATCAGACGTACCGTGCAGGCCCGCCGGCGCGCGATACGAACCCAGATTCACTCATCCCGCTACGCGTTTGGCGGGCGGAGGAATTTTCAGCCGACAGCGCCAAGTCCGTGCGGCATCGGCGGGCCGGGGCAGATGCTGCGTTCGCGCCCGCACCTGATTCGCGGGCGACGGTGGATTGGTTTGCCGACCATGTCGCTGGGGCGCTCGAAGGGCGGATTCTAAGATATTCGCGGCGAGTGGCGCTGCTCAAAACCGCGGGGCGGCTGGGGATCGGACGCTTCGACGCCAACCTCATCATCGCCGCGACCCAGCACCAACAGACGGATAGCGACAAATCGGTTTGCGATGCGGTGGGCAAACCCAAAAGAGTGCGGCTGGCGCATATCCTCCTGCTTCTGGCGGTGCAAATCGTAATCGCGTATGGGGCGTGGTGGGTATGGCGCGGGGCGTGAAAGCGCGGCTTGGTTTGCGGGATTCACGTAGGGTTCGCTTCAGCGAAAGCTGTCGATGATGGGGCGGGAGTTGCCGCTGTCGGGAATGGGGTGTACACCCATCTTTCGTGGCACGGGCGTCTCGCCCGTGGCTGCGGTACGCCGCGGCGTTGACCGGTACTCCGGGCCAAACCACCTCCAGCGCAGCGACCGATGGCTTCTCACACACGAAGAACGCTGCGCTCTTGCGCCTTCGACCGGAGTACCGGTCGAACATCGCGGCGTACCGCGACTCCACGGGCGAGCCGCCCGTGCCACTATTTCCGGCCACGTCCGCGATGCGCCGGGGGGTACCGCGTTCGTTGAAGCCAACCCTACGATTGGCAACAATTGGCGATGCCCGCATCTATTGGCTGCTTACGGATGTGCGGGCGCCTTTCAGACGGGGTCGCGGGTCAATTGCCCGTCGAGGAGCCGCCAGATGCCGTGGGGGTTTTGGTTTTGCAATTCTTCGGGGAGTTCTGAGTTTGGGAAATCCTGGTAGCACAGGGGGCGCGCGAAGCGCTCGATGGCGGCGGTGCCGACGCTGGTGGTGCGGGAGTCGGTGGTGGCTGGGTAGGGGCCGCCGTGCTGCATGGCGGAGGAGACTTCCACGCCGGTGGGGAAGCCGTTGAACAGCAGCCGGCCCACCTTTCGCTCCAAAATCGCGATCAGATCGCGGTGGTCTTTTAAGTCCTGTGCCGTGCCTTGAATGGTTGCGGTGAGATGGCCGTCGAGGGAGGCGGCGATGCGCTCCAATTCCTCCCGGCTGCCGGTGACGACGAGGCTGGCGGGGCCGAACAGTTCCTCGCGCAGCGTGTGATTGGCGAGGTAGGTTTTGGCGTCCGCGGCGAAAAGGGTTGGCGTGACCTGTGTCTTGGAAGCGTCGGCGACGGATTGCGAGCGGGCCGCGATGCGAACGCCGGGCACTTGCGAAAAATGCCGCACGCCTTCATTGAAGGAATCGGCCAGGCCCGCGTAGAGCATGGTCCCCGCGGCGCTTTGGCCCATGAGGAGGGCCGCGTGCTCGACGAAGCCGCGCATCGCGTCGCCTTCAACGCCGATCACCAGGCCGGGATTGGTGCAGAACTGGCCGACTCCAAGAGTGACCGAGGCGCGAAAGCCCTCGGCGATCTGCCTGCCGCGCTCGGCCAGGGCGCCGGGCAGCACCAATACCGGATTGGTGCTTCCCATCTCGGCATAAACGGGGATCGGCTCGGGACGGGCGGCGGCGGCATCAAACAGCGCGCGGCCCGCCCGCAATGATCCAGTAAACCCAACCGCCTTCGCCAGCGGATGGCGCACCAGCGCGAGGCTCAGAGCGTGGCTTTTGCCGTGGAGCATGGAGAAAACGCCGGCTGGCATGCCGGTGGATTTGGCTGCATTTACGATAATCGCTCCGACGATTTCCGAAGTGCCCGGATGGCCCGGATGCGTCTTGACGACAACCGGGCAACCGGCGCCCAGGGCCGAGGCGGTATCTCCTCCGGCCACGGAAAACGCCAACGGAAAATTGCTGGCGGCAAAGACGACGACCGGGCCCATGGCAATGAGCATCCGCCGCAGATCGGGCCTGGGCGCGGGCTTGCGAGATGGGTCGGGCCGGTCAATCCGTGCGCCCACCCACGAGCCTTCCTCGATGAGCCTGGCGAACAGGCGCAGTTGCCCGGCCGTCCGCCCGCGCTCCCCGCGCAGCCGTTCGATGGGCAGGCCGGTTTCCTCGTTGGCCCGCTGTAGAACGTCGTCGTCGGCCTCGATGCCCGCGGCGATGGCGTTGAGGAACGCCGCGCGCTGCCGCGCCGGCCGCCGGCGAAAATCCCCGAAGGCCGACTCCGCCAGCCGCATGGCCCGCTCGACATCTCCCGCCCCCGCCTCATGGAACGGCGGCGCCAGCGCCAACGAGGTCGAAGGATTCATCGCGACAAACGTCGTCGCGCCTCCGGCGGTCTCCGAGCCGATCAGGTTTAAGCCGTGAAGTTGCATGGACACCTCGAAAAAGTTCCAAGTCCAGCAACTATGTACCGCACCGGAAGAAGAATTTCACCACGGAGACACGGAGACACGGAGGCGTTTTCGGTGGGTGCGTCGATCTTTCGTGGCACGGGCGGCCCGCCCGTGGCCGCGGTACGCCGCGGCGTTGGCCGGTACTCCGGGCAAACCACCCGAGCGGAGCGACCGAGGGCTTCACGCACACGAAGAACGCTGCGCTCTTGCGCCTTCGACTGAGAGTACCGGTCGAACATCGCGGCGTACGGGACTCCACGGGCGAGCCGCCCGTGCCACTATATCCGGCCACGCCCCTTTCGGTTTAGCCAGTACATTTCCCCGTTCGTCAGGAAGAAACTCATTCAATCATTTGTTAATTGCATAAAGGCGTATCACTTCGGATGCGCCTCAGTGTTTCCGTGCCTCCGTGGTTGTTTTCTCTTCGGTTGCCGGCGCAAGGAGGCACTGGGTTCATCCGCGACAAGTATGCCTATTTCGCCCGATGCGACCGGCGGGCGGGGCGCGCCTAGCATCTGCACAAGAGGTGATGGTTTGCACGATTCGCGGAACACGGTGGCGGAGTCAGGATCAACGGCGGGCTATTCACAGCCGCAGGCAATTCCGGGAACACCCGGCCCCGCGCCGATGGTGGGCTGCCCGCAGTGCGGCACATTGCTTGCCGCCGGCATGCTGGTTTGCCCTCAATGCGGGGCGCTGGTTTACAACCACGCGCTCAACGCGCTGGCCCGCGAGGCGGCTTCGCTGGAAGCGCACGATCCGGCGCAGGCGGCGTTGGTCTGGCAGCGGGCGATGCAGTTGCTGCCCGCCGGTTCCCAGCCGCACCAGTCGGTCGCCCAGCGGGCTGCGGCGCTGGCGTCGGGCGTGAGGGTCGAGCCGATTGCCCTCTCCTATGCCGCCCCACCGCCCAAGCCGCCGGATGCGTGGCCCACCGCCGTTGGTAAGACGCTGGCATCCATGCTCGTCAGCATTATCGTCTACGCCATGATCCCCGGCTGGGGCGGCGTGAAATTCGCAATCGGATTTACCGCGCTGATCCTCGTGCATGAAATGGGGCATGTACTGGCGATGTGGTACTATGGCCTGAGCGCCAGCCCGCCGATCTTCATTCCCTTTGTCGGCGCGTTGATCAACCTGCGGCAGAATCCGCCGAATGCCAAGGTGGAGGCCATTATCGGCATCGCCGGGCCGGTGGCCGGCACACTCGGGTCCATTGCCTGTTACGCGCTGTATTTGTTCGTTCCCGGACTCCATTACAACATCGTGCGGGAATTGGCGGCGATTGGCTTTTTCATGAACCTGTTCAATCTGCTGCCCGTTCCCCCGCTGGACGGCGGGCGCATCACCGCCGCCGTCAGCCCGTGGATTTGGATCGCGGGCCTCGCGGCGCTTGTCGGCCTGATCCTCTCGGATTTGTGGCATCAAAGCTACGCGGGCGTCGGGATCCTTCTGCTCGTGCTCTTTTACGCCATCCCCCGCGTGCGCGTCACCCTGCGGGCGCGCGGGCGCGATATTCCGTATTACCGAATCAGCCGGGTCTCCTCATGGACGATTGGCATCTTGTACGTTGCGCTGGCCGTCAGCCTGCTCGCGCTCCTCTGGCGGGCGGGTGCATTGGAATTGCTCGGATAGAGGCGTGCGCGAGGTTTCGGGGGAGCGCAAGATGTCGGCAGAGATAGGTGGGGCGGACATTCTTTATTCTTTGCTTCCCGTAACATTTCAGCCGAATGCAACGCGGCGTGATATGGGCGACGAATGGGCTCGACGTATCACGGGCGTCTCGCCCGTGCCGATGGCATGGCGGTAGAGAACCTACGGTATTTTCAATCTTAAAGCACCAGGCACGGGCGAGACGCCCGTGATACGACCAGCGCATTCGACGCTCGAATTCACCATTCATCTTTCATCGTTTCTTCTCTTCCCCTCCTCACTTCATCGCCGGCCCTTTCAACGGCTTGCCGTTGGTGGTGAGGATTTGCAGTTCGTGGATGCCATGGTGTTTGTCGTCGGCATAGGTCCAGACGATTTTCTTGTCGGGCGTCACTTCGATGAGCCGGACCGCGCCGGGTTTGTTGGAGCCGTAGCTGCTGATGACGGTATTGCCGTTGGGCAGGCGCTGGGCTCCGCACACGTCGATGAGCAGCGGCTCGGGCAGGTCGGCGTTGCTCAGTTGCCAGACGATCTTGCCGGCTTGGTCCACTTCGATGCAGATTTTGCCGTGCGTGCAGTCGATGAGCGTGTTGCCGTTCTCCAGACGAATGGCGGTGAACGGCCAGCATTCCGCGGGCGACTCGGGCGTCTTGTATTCCCAGGCGATCTTACCGGCCGGCGTGTACTCGCGCACCACTTTGTCGAGTAATTGCGGGACCAGATAGTTGCCGTTCCCGAGTTTGCGCGTCATGCGCGTTTGCAAGTGCAGATCATGCGTCTGCGCCTGGATCGGCACCTCGACGGCCACTTTGCCATTGGGATTGATCTCGAGAATGCGCGGATGCGTGCCGGCTTCGGTGACGAGGGTGCGGCCATTGTCCAGGCGTTGCGCCGTGTTCACTTCTGATTGCGTGCCCTTGTATTGAAAGACGACTTTCCCTCCGGGCGTGATTTCGACGGCGCCGCCGCCGGGAAAGGCCTTGCCGCGCGTAACGGCCAAAAGGAAGTTGCCGTTGGGCAGCCGCCAGCCGTCGCGCGTGTCGGCGGGATAGGTCCATGTAACCTTGCCCTGTTCGTCGAGCACGTATGTGTCGCCGCCGAAGGCCAGAAACGAATGGGTGATGTGTCGCGAGGAGACCTGCCCCGGCGCGGCGGGAGATTCCGCGGCGAACGCGGGAAGGGATAGCAAAGGCAGCAGCAGAACCGCGGACACAATGCCTGCACGACAGCCGCGCATTGCCGCGATGAGTGGCACGGGCGGCCCGCCCGTGGGCTTCGTGCAAGCGATGTGCATCAGATCAATGCGCGCATCCGTCATGGGCAAGCTGCCCACGCCACGAAAGATCGAACCCGCCGCCTGCGCGACTTGCCAATTACGCCTCGATTTGTGCCCAAACTTCATTCGTGTAAATTAACCGCTTGGCCTTTCAGAATATAGATGGTGCCGCCGGCCGCGACGCGGCCGGCGGCTCCTGGCCCCGCAACGGAGGATTTCATGCGCAATTCGGTACTGACTATCGCACTCATGATCGCGGCATTTTTGGTCTCATGCAACCGCGACAAGGGCGGCGGCGGGATTGCCGTCATTCCCAAGGGAACCACGCACGTCTACTGGAAGTCCGTGCAGGCCGGCGCGCAGCAGGCGGGGAAGGATCTCAACGTGCGCATCCTCTGGAAAGGCCCGTTGAAGGAGAACGACCGCCAGGGGCAGATCAGCGTCGTCGAGCAATTCGTCGGTGATAAAGTCGATGCAATCGTGCTCGCCCCACTGGATGACAAGGCGCTGGTGAAGCCGGTGCGGGAAGCGGGCGACGCAAAAATCCCGGTGGTGATCATCGACTCGGCGTTGCAAGGACAGCCGGGCAAGGATTTTGTCAGCTACGTCGCCACCGACAATCGCAAGGGCGGCGAAATCGCCGGAACCGAGTTGGCGCGGTTGCTGCATGGCAAGGGGAAAGTCGTGCTGCTGCGCTACATGGAAGGCTCGGCCAGCACCGCCGACCGCGAAGCCGGGTTTCTCGCGGTGATGAAGCAAAACCCCGGAATCGTAATGCTCGCCGATAACCGGTTCGCGGGAGCGACGGCCAGCGAGGCGCAGTCGGCCGCCATGAACATGCTCGACCAGATCGGGGCGGCCGACGGCGTGTTCTGTCCCAACGAATCGAGTACGTTCGGCATGCTGCTGGCAATGAAGCAGGCAGGCCTGGCGGGGAAAAGGAAGTTCGTTGGATTCGATGCAACACCACAATTGGTCGATGCCCTCAAGGCTGGCGATATCGACGCCCTGGTGGCGCAGGATCCCTACAAAATGGGATATGAGGGCGTGAGACAAGCGGTGCAAGCCGTGCAGCACAAGCCGGTTGATCCGCATGTGGATACCGGCGTGCGACTCATCACCAACGCGCGCCTCAAGGATCCGGCCGTGCAGAAGCTGCTGGCGCATTAGGCGCGGGTTTAGGGTCCAGGGTCTGGGGTCTAAATAGCCGTGCGCGAGCACGCGCTATCCAATTGTGGGAAAATCAGGAGGGTGTCAGGGCTGGAAAATGCAACCTCTATCGTGACACGGGCGTCCCGCCCGTGCGTGTTGCATGGAACTCAAGAGACATCGATTTTACCTATTCCACGGCCATCGGCACGGGCGTCTCGCCTCATCTTTCGTCACATTTTTTTGTGTCCGCCAGCGAGTATAACATATTGGTGGCATTATCGTTCGATTGATTCAAAGGAGTATTGGCATGGAAGCCAGAGCGAACAAGGTACGAAGGCGTTCGATCCGCAAGGCC
>DASRLH010000054.1:0-8657 GCA_035648595.1 Tepidisphaeraceae bacterium | reverse complement strand
GCAAGTCCGACGGCCCACCCGGCTGGCTCACCCTCTGGCGCGGATGGAATGACCTTCACCTGATGGTCATGGGCGCGCGGGCGGCTGGACTGGAAAAAATGTGACGAAAGATGAGGCGTCTCGCCCGTGCCCGGTGCTTTAGGATGCAAAGCAGTGTATTTGCTCAACTACCGCGCCATTCGCACGGGCGAGACGCCCGTGATACGTTGACCCAATTCGTGCGATAAATGCGCCCGCTCTGCATTCGGCTGAAGTGTTGCCGGGGCTCAAATGATTGGTCTGCCCCACCAAATCCTGTCGAACATCGACGGTTAGGCTTCTCCGAGAATCGTGCGCTCCGACGAATGCGATCACGCCGAATCGTTGTCATGTTCGGAGCCAATCGCTACGATGGCCCGTACGAAAATGGCTAAACGCGATTACTACGAAGTTCTTGGCGTCGCGAAAACCGCGTCGGCCGATGAGATCAAAAAGGCGCACCGCAAGTTCGCGCTAAAGTACCATCCCGATCGCAACAAGAACAACAAATCCACCGAAGAGAAGTTCAAGGAAGTGCAGGAAGCCTACGACGTTTTAAGTGATGCCCAGAAGAAGCAGACGTACGATCAGTTTGGGCACGCCGGCATGGGATCGGGCGGAGCGCCGCCCAATGGCGATCCATTCGAGGCCATGCGCCGGGCGCGGGAGCAAGGCGGGGGCGGCGGCTATAACCAGTGGCGCGCTTCGCCGGGCGTGAGCGTCGAGGATTTCGACGTCAACTCCGGCGATTTCTCCGAGGTATTCGAGCAGCTTTTCGGCGCGCGGGGCGGCGTCGGGGGTGGGGCCGGCGGATTTCGCGCCGGCGGCCGGGCCGCGCCGCGTGGGCGGCGCGGCGAGCCGCCGCGCGGGCAGGACATCGAGCATCCCGTCACGCTCTCCTTCGAGCAAGCCGCGCGCGGCGTGGTGCTGCCCCTGCAGATCAGCCGGGGCGATCAGAGCGAGACCATCGAAGTGAAAGTTCCCGCCGGCGTGAAAGACGGCAGCCGGGTCCGCATCAAGGCCAAGGGCGAACAGGCCGGGGGAGAGCCCGGCGACCTCTACATCGTCACCCACGTCTCGCCCCACCCCTGGTTTCGCCGCGAGGGCCTGGATATTTACCTCGATGTGCCGCTCAGCGTCTACGAGGCACTGCTGGGCACGAAAGTCACCGTGCCCACCCTCGACGGCCAAGTCACCGTCACCATCCCCCCCGGGGCCAGCAGCGGCTCAAAGCTGCGCATCAAGGGCCGAGGCATCGAACGCGCCGGCGAAAAAGGGGATCAATACGTCGTCATGAAAATCGTCATGCCCAAGGCGCTTGACGATGAGGATAAGCCGATGATCGAGAAACTTGCGAAAAAACATCCCGTGGATGCTCGCGCGGAAGTTGGATGGAAGGGGTAGGGAGAGGTTAGTGCTGAGTGCTGAGAGTTGAGTGACTACGACGATCGCGGGAATTACAATATTTTTAGCGGCTGGCTCGTAGGGCCGCGTTGCAGCAGCATAAGCGCGTCTCGCTCATACTCCCGACGCAAGGCGCGAGATCGGAGGGAATCGTGACGAGCGCAAAACACTTGAACCGGCTTGCTCTCCGTCCTGCCGCACGGATTAACCGCCGTTTTGTCCGCCCTGCCCGCTCGGCACTCCCGGTCCTGATCTACCTCATTGGATTCGTCATCGTCCTGGCGATCGTCTCCCACTACTATCTTTTCCCCGCGATCGAGGCGACGCGCGGCGCCGACCACAAGCAACGGGAAATGCTTGCCGGGCACGCGACGCTCGTGCTGATCATTGTCCTGTTCGTCTTATTTACGGGGCTGCTCATCACATTCCGCATCGGCCGCTCGCGCCGTGCGCCCGACGATCGCAAGGCCGAGCCGACCAAGTATGTGGACGCGTGGGAGGAATCCGGCCGGCGGCTCAAATTGCCCGACCGCGAGGAAACGCAGGATTAAGCCATGAACGCACCCGGCGCGGGCTTGCGCCGCAACCCCAAGAGAAGACAACCACGGAGGCACGGAAACACAGAGGCGCTTTCGTCTGAATCATCGCCCTCTGTTGATCGTGAGAGAAAACGAACAATTGGGTCTTCCTATCGTTTGCGAAGTGGCGCGTCACTTCGAACGCGCCTCCGTGCCCCAGTGCCTCCGTGGTTGTTTTCTCTTGGGGTTGCGGGTGTACGTATCCGGCGCTGGCTAATTCGTGGCTCGTTTCCGCGCTTCCCGGCCTATCATTGTGCGTTGTAAGCCCGCCGCGGGAATTTATCCTGATGCCGGTGAACAGTCGCAGGCAAAACATGAAGGCCCCCATGACGCATCCGCGCCCCGCAACGGTTGGACAACTCAAGGAAACCGGCTACCGCTTCCGCTCCGTCAAGGACGAGTTGCGGCGAAATCTCATCGCGAAACTCAGGAACAACGAAGAACTCTTCCCCGGCATCGTCGGTTATCGCGAAAGCGTCATCCCACAGATCGTCAATGGCATTCTCTCCCGCCATGATTTGCTATTCCTGGGCCTGCGCGGGCAGGCCAAGACGCGCATCCTGCGATTGTTGCCGGACCTGCTCGATGAATGGCTGCCGGTGCTGGCGGACGTGGATATCAATGACGACCCCATCGCGCCCGGCACTCGCGGCGGCAAGCGCATCATCGCCGAGCAGGGCGACGACGCAAAAATCGAATGGGTGCATCGCTCGGATCGCTACCATGAGAAGCTCGCTACGCCGGACGTGACGATCGCCGACCTGATCGGCGAAGTGGATCTGGTGAAGCATGCCGAGGGGCGGTACCTGTCGGATGAATCGACGATGCACTTTGGCCTGATCCCCCGCTCCAATCGCGGCATCTTCGCGATCAATGAATTGCCGGATCTTGCCCCGCGCATTCAGGTTGGATTATTCAACGTGCTTGAGGAGCGGGATGTGCAGATTCGCGGTTATCCGATCCGCCTCGATCTTGACGTGTGCCTGGTCTTCAGCGCCAACCCCGAGGATTACACCAATCGCGGCCGGATCGTGACGCCGTTGAAGGACCGCATCGGCTCGGTGATCCGCACGCACTATCCCGAGACGGCCGCCGAGGGGATTCAGATTTCCGAACAAAACGCGTGGACCACCCGCGACGATGGCGATTCGGGCAGCGGCGTAAAAGTCGATGTGCCGCGCTTCATGAATGAGATCATCGAGGAAACCGTGCGCCTCGCCCGCTCCAGCCCGCATGTGAGCCAGGCCTCGGGCGTTTCGGTGCGCACGAGCATCGCGAACGTCGAGACGGTCATCAGCAACGCCGAGCGGCGCGGCATCCGCACCGGCGAGAAGCGCGTCGTGCCGCGCATGTGCGATCTGGCTTACCTGGTCGCAAGCTGCCGGGGAAAAATCGAGATGACGTTGGCCGAGGAAGAGGGCGCGGAGGACAAGCTGATCCGCTCCCTGGTCGGCGAAGCCGTGAAGGCGGTCTATGGCCGCTACGATGATGCCGATTCGCACGACAACATCACCGAACAATTCCGCGGCAACCTCACCTTCCCCGCCGGCGATGACCTGTCGGCGGATGAGTTCGCGGCGAACATGAAGGCCATCAAGGGACTGCCGCAGGCCGCCGCCAATCTGGCTAAGGAGCTCGGAGTGGATGGGGGCGACGTGGCGACTTTGGCCTCAGTCGGCGAATTCCTGCTGGAAGGGTTGTACGTCAACAATCGCCTGAGCAAATTCAACGCGAAGGGGAAGACGTTTTTTAAGAAATAGCGGTGGTTTGGGAGCGTCATCGCGCAGAAGGTGGACTCACCGCGGAGACGCAGAGAGCGCGGAGAAGAAACAGAGATAGATTTCGCGGCCACCCTCCCAAATCGAATTATGGCCGCAATGCCGGGCAGGTAGGATGCGCTTCAGCGCACGCGGGTGCCGGGATGGAGTTTCAATGAGCTGCGATTGATCCGAGCCGATTCCGTGCAAGGGAAGCGCCTCTACTCCGGGCAGCATTGTTCCGCGTTCGCTGAAGCGAACCCTACAAAAGTTTGGGTTAAGACCGCAGCCATTGCCAGTTCGTTTTCGGAAATCCGGTCGCAATGTTTTTATATACATGCTCGACCGATTTGCCGCATGAATCAAATATCACTTGCCACGCATCGTCGCACATGAACAGATAAACCCCCTCTGAACCCGCATCGCATATTGCAATACCGCTGATTCTCGCTGGCCCGCCTCCAGGAGGGGCGTGTTGCGCCGTATAACATTCCGAGGGATTCAGGTTGGCGTAGCAGATCAGCCGCATTTCTTCTGCGCAATGACCCATTATCTTGGGGGGAGGGTAAGACATTTTTGGGCCTTCATTGGGTATTCAACCGCGCCTGCTCGGGCGGCATTTTTTCGATCCACGCCCGTAGCATTTCAACCGCCTTTTCATCCACCATGTTGCTCCCCAATGGCGGCATTTGGCCGCTGCCGCGGATGGCGACGCGGTGGAGCAGGACCGAGTTTCCTGGATCGCCCGGTGCGATGAGTTTCGCGTTGGCGATGCCGAAGGAATCATGTTGGGGCGGCACGTTGATCGCACGGCATTTTTCAGGCGGAACACCGAATTCCAAGTTCATCAGCGCGTTGCCGCCGCCTTCCTGCACATGGCAGATCGCGCAGTTGGCGTGCAGATACGACCGCACGCGAAGGGTCAGGTCGGCCGAAGCATCATAGGGGTTTGTAAGCCTCGGAATATGATCTGGATCGAACGCCAGCAGCGTCGATGGCGTCGGTTCGCGCTGGCCGCGCGTGGCGAGAGCTTCGTTCATCAGCCGGTCCGCTTCGCGATCATCTTTGCCCGGTTGCAGCAGATCCTTGCGGATTTGCTCGCGGGCGAAGGTCATGTAGTCCACGCGCAGGATGCCCAGGTGCTCGAGCGTGCGGAGTTGGTTGTCTTTAATGCCATTGCCATAGTCATGGGTCTTGTTGAGTTGCAGTATCGAAGGCCCCAACACGAAGTTGGACGCTCGGCTATGGCAGGTCATGCACTCGGCGCGGCTGGGGAAATGCCAGACCAGCTTGCGCGTTCCGCCGGGGGCGGCGGGGTCACGGATGCTGTACGTCTTGTCGAGGCCCGCCGCGCCGATCAGCGTGGCGTCGGTTTGCTCGTCATTCCAAAGATACGTGTAGCCGGCCCATTGACCCATTTGTTTGGTGAACAGGCGCGTCTCGAGGCGTTTTGCGCTGGCGGAGTTGCCCAGTTCCATGTCGAGAGAAAACGTCTTCACCAGAACCGTGCCTTCGGAAAAATCCCAGCCGCGCGCGGCGGAGACGTTGATCGTTCCTTCGCCGGGGATTGCCATGAAGCGTTCCTTGGCGGCGCCGTCGGACCAAAGCGGCGCATTCACGTCATAGGGAATCAGCGCGGGACTGGGCTGATTGTACGCCGTTGAAACGAACAATCCGGTTTCGCTGAGCTTTCGAGGAAAGGGCGACGTCGGCGCGGCTGCTGGAGCGGGCGCGAGCTTGTAGATTGCCGCGCCGCCTTGATCCATGATGAGAATGTCGCCATCGCGGGTTTCGCGAAACCCGGCGATTTGCAGCGTCGTGCGCGTCAGTTCCTTGTGCCAGGTGGCGGCTTTGTGATCCGCGCTTTTTACGCCCCAGATTCGCCCGGTGGACCAATCGCCGTAGATGAACGCGCCATCAAGATCGAGAAATTTGCTTCCGCGATAAACGATGCCGCCGGTGAGCGAACGCATTTCCGAATGCGGGTGCTCGACGATTGGGAACGTCACCGGCGTGGGCCCCGCGTGGCGCAGCGGCTGAAACTCATGGCCGCCTTCGTATCGGCTCCAGCCATAGTTGGCGCCTTTGTGAATGAGATAGACCGACTCCCACAAATCCTGCCCGTTTTGCCCGACCCACAGATCGCCGGTCTTACGATCGAACGCCAGCCGCCAGGGATTGCGCAACCCGTACGCCCACGTCTCCGGCCGCGCGCCCGGCGTGTTCACGAAGGGGTTATCCCTGGGCACCGAATAGGCCTTGCCGCCCGCCGGATGATCCACGTCGATGCGGATCATCTTGGCTGTCAGATGCGTGAGATCCTGCCCACGAAGGTTGGAATCCGAATCGCTGGTTCCATCGCCCGAGGCGTGATAGAGATATCCATCGGGGCCGAAGGCCAAATCTCCTCCGTTATGCCCATTCGAGGGCCATTCGAGGATCGTCAATTCCGAATGGGCTTCGATGTTGTAGGGGGCTTGCCGGCTGATCGTGTACCGCGTGATGCGATCTTTCTTGTCGTTCCCATTTAGCGGAACGTTGCCCATGATGTAGAGATAGCCGTTGTGAACGAAGTCGGGGTGGAGAGTCATGCCATAGGCGATGCCGTCGATTTCAAGCAGCGTTTGCGTCGTCTGGACGTTCGGATCATTCCTGAATCGCAATAGACGGCCCGGGCCCGACCAGGAGCCCAGGTGTTGCAAAAGCAGATAGTCATTCCTCCTCGGTTCTTCCAAAACATAAAGCGGCTGAAAGACCTTGAGCTTCGGGAAGGCCTTTTCCACCGTATAGGGCAAAGGCGGGTCGGGCAAGCCGATCACGCGTGACGTCGTCCACGGCACCCGCCGATCGATGCCGTACGGCCGCGCGCCCTGTGCCGCCGGCGCGGTGGCTGGGCCGCCGGCGTCGGAGCGCACGAACTTCAACGTCGCGTAATCCTCGTAACGATGAAAGCTCGGCTGCGTGAGCGGCGCGCAGGTGCTCAGCTCCGGGCTGTCCAACCCCACCGAAAAATCCACCCGGCACAAGGAGAATTTCCACTCCTCCCCCACGTTGGGCCGCCCGCCGGTCGGCGCCAGATCGCGCCAGGGAATGCGCCCCTCGACGCTCCAGCCCTGATCCTCGTCCTGCCAATGATTGAGCGTGCCGCGCAATTGGACGGCGGTCTTCATCGCGATCTTCGTCTGCCCTTTGAATCGCGAATACCCGCCCGCGTTTCGCGCCGGCAGAAACAATTCCATGTCGGCGTTGGCGGGGTTCACTTCAAACTCGTAATACCCCGGCTTGTCGTCGGCGGGCTTGAAAAACAGTTCGAACGCGTCGTTATTCCAGATCGCCCCATTGTGCTCCGTGATATCCGCGTACAAATCGGTGTCCTGCATCTCGGCAAAGAAATACAGATATTCCCGGTCCCAAAGCAGCTTGGCCTTGGTGGAAGTATGCGGCTTGCGTGCCGCCCCCTTCTTCCAGGAAATGACGAAATGATCGATCGCCTGCGCCTGCTTCCAAGCCGGCTCATCGTCGCGGCCGTCAATCGTGATCGGCGCATCGGTCCAGCGGCATTCGTATTGGGTGGGACTCGAAGGCGCGGCATTTGTCGACGAATCAGGGGTCGAGGCCGCACCCGCACCCGCGCCCGAAAAGGGCCGTTTTGACGAAAGATGCGCAGGGGTCGCGCCGGTCGAACCTTGGGCGGCGGGCGAAATCGGCAAACGCGCGGCCGGTTCCTGATGACAAGACGCCGCCAGCGCCGGCAATCCACCCACAAAACACGCGGTCAACATAAGCGACGCCAGACGGCGAATCGGGCGGCATCCTGAAAACGATCGAATTCGCATGGAAAACAGCCTCGAATTGAAAACCAGAGTTCCACCTCTTTGGGTCTATCAACGTGACACGGGCGTCCCGCCCGTGCCGACGACGGGAGATGATGAAAAATCAACGGATCCAGAGTTCGTCACAACATGCACGGGCGGGACGCCCGTGTCACGGTTGCGGTTGCCTTTTCCCAGCCTCGCCGCCCTGATTCCCTCTTAGCTTAGACGCTCTGCCGCGGCGTGGACGCACTTACTCTCGCTTGAGTTTGATAATCGCTTCCACTTCCACACTGGCCCCCAGCGGCAGCGCCGCCATGCCGACGGCGCTGCGGGCGTGCCAGCCGGCTTCGCCGAAGACGTCGAGCATGAGTTGCGAGGCGCCGTTGATCACCAGGTGTTGTTCATGGAAGGTGGGGTCGCTGTTCACGAAGCCGGTGAGCTTGAGGATGCGCTCGACGCGTTCCAATGAGCCAACCTCCTGGCGGATGAGCCGCAGAATGTTGGCAGCGCAAAGAGCCGCCGCCCGGCCGGCGTCCTCCACGGAAATCTGCGAGGGCACTTTCCCCTGGCTGACCAGGTTCTTGTCTCCATCGAAGGGCACGCAGCCCGAAACGTAGGCGATCGCCCCGTCGATCACCACCGGCTGATAAATCGCGCCGCGCGTCAGCGTTTTGGCAAGCGAGTATCCGAGCGATTCAAGCTTCTGATCAGGCGTCATGCAAACTCCGCCAAAATAAGACCCCGCGTTCAATTGTGCCGTAACCCGAGGAGCGGGCCAAAATCCGAAATCCGAAGCACGAAATCCGAAACAAATCCAGCCCGGAAGATTAACCACGAAGACACGAAGACACGAAGAAATTCGGTCAGAGTTAGCACTCACATCCGAAAACTCTCATTTCGGAAGTTGCAGGCCGCGCGAAGCATAAACTGAAAATGGAGTCCTTTTCTTCAAGGATATCATGCAGTCTCTGGTTTTTTTGGCAAGATTTCCAGGTGATTTATGCCGCTTGTGATAGTTTTTCGATTTTTGCCTCGCGTGCCGCGTGTAGGGCGGCGGTCACCTGCCGTCCTTTGTCGCTCATCAT